>JAITIL010000063.1 GCA_031279475.1 Prevotellaceae bacterium
TGATGCGCTGGCGGCGGCGTTTGTGCATGGTACATCCATTCCGGCAAGACGCCGAACGCTATGCTTCCCGCAAGCGCCATCGTCAGGATGGCATATCCGCGCAACGCATCAAGCGAGAGTGCGCGCGGCGAAGGAGTGTTTATCATGATTTTATTATTTTCGGTACACAATTATTGTCTTACATATTTTTTTATGTACGGCTCCAGATAACCGGCATAGCGCATAAAGCCCAAATCGGTGAAATGGATACCGTCTACCGTAGCCTCACAGTCGGCGCCTATCATGGGCTCCGAAGGAATGAATTCAATAAAAGCGTCGCCTTTGGCTTTGATGCGGTCAAAAATTTCACGCACCGTTTTGTTTTTGTCTTCTACTTCGCGCTGCAATACACGGTTATATCGTCCTGACGGGAAGGGCGGATCTTCGATAAACAGGATAGGCGTGAGCGGTTGTTTGGCGCGTATGATGTCGTAAAATTGTTCCATTTTCTCCTGCATTTGTTGCACGCTGGCATTGGGCACAAAGTCAAGGATGATTAACGCCGCCTCGCGCGCGGCAATGATTTCCGCGATTTCATAATCCAATTGCCCGTTGCCGCTAAATCCCAAATTGATAAATTCGCGGTTGAGCCGGCGCGATAAAATGTTGGTGTGCGCCATGCCGGGACGCGAGGCGCAGCCGCCCTGCAAAATGCTGGTGCCGTAACATATCACAGGCTTTTCGCGCACGGGCGCAGCTACCGCCGGCGGCGCAATGAAGGCCGCCGAATCAATGCCGATCTGCAACGCCGTTACGCCGTCGTAGAGCGGGAAGTAGAGCATCATTTCTTTTTCGCTGCCGTCCATGTTGGTAATAACGGTGGCGGTGTTATCCATGGCGTTGGCGGCGGGCTGCGCCGCTCCGGCAAAATACCACGCGCCGTTTTCGAGGCAATAGAGGTCGAACCCTTTGATGCCGGTAAGCGCCATGTGGCTCATGATGCTGTTTTCATACAACGACCACATAAGCCCGATGGTTGTGGTGTTGGTGCGAAACCGCAAAAACAGGCCTGCCGTATGCTTACCCAATTCCCAAACCGGCAAACGGCTCACTGTCCGCAGCGCTGCCGGAAGCCGCTCGTAGCGGGTTTCCGTTTGTTCCGATATTTTTCCGTACAGTGGAAAATCATCCGCGTTGCAGTATTTTAATTGCCCGTTCGCGGGGGCCGCCCACAGCAGCCACATGCTCAGTAAACACAAAAACGAATGTAAACGAAAATTCATAACCTCGAACCTTTGAATTTTTAAATCTTTAAATCATTAAATTTTTAAATCCTTAAATCTTCAAATTTATTCCGCGGGAGTTAACACGGCCGCCCAACCGCCGCCCTGTTTCATGTCGAGGGTAAGCACGTCGTTTTTCGCCACGTTTGTTTCTCTGAATGTATAATCGGAGGCCACCTTACCGGCATTCACGCCGTCCTGGAACATCGCGATTCGGTAGTTGTCCCCGTTCACAAAATCCAGCTTGATTTGCAGGGTGCGGGCGTCCCAGTTGGTCAGTGCGCCGATATACCAGCGGTTGCCTTTCCGGCGGGCAATGGCCACGTACTGGCCGATTTCCCCTTCCAGTGCGATGGTTTCATCCCATACGGTGGGCGCCTCAGCGATAAAACGGGTGCACTGTTCTTCTTTCATGTAATTCGTCGGGCTGTCGCACAGCATATTCAGCGGCGACTCGAACACCACGTATTCCGCCAGTTGCCGGCACCGTGTACCTTGACTCATTGGTTCCGTACCTACCGGGCGGAAGTTGTGCCGGTTGGCATTGCGCATGGCGCCTTGCGTGTAGTCAAACGGCCCGGCCAGCATGCGCACAAAGGGAATGGTTACGTCATACGTTACCTGGTCGGTATGGTCGCCGCCCCACTTCATTTGTTCCAGCCCGTACACCCCTTCAAAGTTCAACACGTTGGGATAGGTGCGTTGCAAACCGGTGGGTTTGTAGGTGCCATGGAAGTCAATAATCATTTTATATTTTGCGGCCGTTTCCGCTGCGCGACGGTGGAAATCGACCATGATTTGGTCGTCCCTGTCCATAAAATCCACCTTAAAGCCTTTGACGCCCATTTCGGAATACACCCGGCACACGTTTTCCATGTCGCGGCTGAAGGCGTAATAGCCCGCCCAAAGGATAAGCCCCACGTCCTTACTTTGGGCATACGCGGCTAATTCTTTCAGGTTGATTTCGGGCACCACCTGGAACAAGTCGGCCTGCAGGTTCACCGCCCAGCCCTCGTCGAGAATGACATATTCGACGCCGTATTTCGCCGCAAAATCAATGTAATATTTGTAGGTGGCGTTATTGACGCCCGATTCAAAATCCACACCGTAGATGTTCCA
Organism: Prevotellaceae bacterium; assembly: GCA_031279475.1. Taxonomy (GTDB): domain Bacteria; phylum Bacteroidota; class Bacteroidia; order Bacteroidales; family UBA932; genus JAIRLC01. Next base: position 2,382 of record JAITIL010000063.1, read on the forward strand.
GTTGTTCCACCAGTCCCAGGCCACCTTGCCCGGCTTGACCCACGAAAAATCCATGTTCGCCGCAGGCGTCGCCAGGCGGTACACCATGTCGTTATTGGCCAATTCCCTGTCGTGCGCGGCAATGATGAGCGCCCGCCAGGGGAACGCCGCGCCCCTGTCATATTTTGCCAAAAAGTTTTCGCGCGATTTCACAATGCCTTGCAGCCGGTTGTGCCCGCCCTGTTCCACGTCTTTCGGATAGGGCGCAAACACGCCTTTTAAGGTATGTGCGCCGGTTTCGTTGTAGAGGTACATGCCCGGATAATTCAGTAAATCGGCTTCCACAATGCCGATTTTCTTACCGTGCGCGGCTTCTACCACTATCGGGGTAAAGGCATACCGGCTCTTGTCCCATGCCGATAAGGGCGTGTGGGTGTATGTGTTCTCAAACGATGTGTTGAATTGTTTTTCGAAATTATTCGCCAAATTTCCCCAGATGTAGGGGATGTAGGCTTTGTAATCGGCCGGGAAGTTAAATTCCACCTGCTCGTTTGCAACTTGAAACGGCTTTCCGGTAGTAGCTATAAACCGGTAGGCCACGCCGTCGTTGTAGGCGCGAAAGACGACCTGATAGTCGCCCTTGAATTTAAACGTATATTCGTTATACACATCCGGCACGTTGCGCTTCTTGTAAACTACGGCAGGGATGACGGTGTTCACCGTTCGCTTGTCGAGTTTAGCCAGTTTGGGCGCCACGCCCCATGTTTGCCCGCCGGCCAGCGACATCGACAGCGCCGAAGGCGCCAGCAACAGCTCGCCATCGTGCGTTACAGAATAGGAAACGGTTTTGTCAATCGACACGGTGACCTGTATGCGGGCGTCCGGCGATTGCAGGGTGTAGGTTTTTTGCGCATGCAGGGTTTGCAAGCCTAAAGCAATTGCAATAATAACGTAAAATATTTTTCTTATCATAATAAATTGTAAATTATTATGTAAAAATACAATTTTTTTTTTAACAAGCAATTTTTCCGTATATTTTCTGCTTCGCTCGCAAGGATGACGCTATTTTTAACGCTTAGTTTTCTTTTAGTTCTTTATAATAGCCAGTCCGTTGCACACGGCGCGTTGCGAGCCGTCCGACAATACATTTTTTGTTGTTTTGCCAATCATCAGGCAGGAGGAGCCGCCGCCGTCGAGCGTGATAGCGCCGGTTGCGCCGAAATATTTCATTACCTGCGCCAATTCGCGCGTACTAACTCCCTCCGAAATACCTGTGCGCCGGCCTTCTACTACAACAAAATATACAAAGTCCTTTTCCGCCGAAAATCCGACCGCCGTGCGCGGATGTTTGCCAACAATCAGGTTATCACTTGTGCTAGCAGGCTCCACGATGGCACTGTTTTTTAGAATGATATTGTAGCCGCTCACCGCATTATGAATGATGGAGGAATTCACATTGGGGGCGTTTTTGAGTGTGTAGTTCACCGTGACTTCTACCTCGTCGCCGGTGTGCAGGTTGCTGAGGTATGTATTCGCCGTTCCGTGACCCGACAACACCATTTTGCCATTTGGAATGGACATATTGCCTTTGCCGGCCGTAAGTTCTATTTTTTCTATCCCGCAACGGACGTTGAGGTAACTGCTCAATGTCTCCCATTGCCCCGTCTTTGGCGCACACAGCACTTCCGTGCCCCATTCGTTGGCGCCCGTGTGCTTGCCTTTCGCGGAGTTGTAGAGCACCAGATCATTTGTCGAGCGGATACCGTTAACGTTGGTAATAGCAGCTTCGACGTTGTTCTTGTTCTTGATCTTGGAATTAAATGTCAGGAAATCGATATACGGTTTGTTGTTGGCGTCAAACCCGACGATGGGTTGCGACACATCACCCAAATAAGTCATCATGCCCCTGACAATTTCCGGCCCGTTAGGCACGCCATCGGCTGTCATGTCATAGAACCCGCCGTTGATGGCCACTTTCACCTCACGGCCTTTTCCTGCATAACGGTTTACCATCGCCGAAGGGGTTTCTTTGCCGTTAAGGCTATCCTTGCCCGACCATGTTTCGATACTGTAACCGGTCTTGTGGGTGTTGTAGCGCACCGCATGTATCACCAACGGCTTGTCTGGCAGCGTGGCTTTAATGTACCAGAACCCGTCTTCAAATTCCTCCTTAGTCGTTGTCACCGTATAAGGCGTTGTCCCGAGGGTAATGCTCGTCGCCAACTCCGGATCCGGGTCGTAGTTGGGACATCCCGGCTGCGGGTTCGCAACGCAGGGATCCACATAATTGGGACATCCAGGTTGCGGATTTGTTTCGCAGGGATCCACATAATTGGGACATCCGGGTTGCGGATTTGTTTCACAGGGATCCACGTAGTTGGGGCATCCCGGCTGCGGATCGGTTTCACAGGGGTCAATGCGGTTGTTGCTGTTACCGGAACAACCGGCATACATCATTAATCCGATTGCCAAATAACATAAGAAGAAAAATTTGTTCATATTCGTTGAGAAGTTTAGTTGTTTAATTACTGTATCCCGGATTTTGTTCCAACGCGGGATTGAGAAAGATTTCCTGCTGCGGGATAGGCCATAATTCAAATTTGGCGTCCCAAAAACGACCGGGAACGGCCACCCTTAGCTTATTCTTGTAGGCCTCATAATTGGCTATATCATTGAGGTCGTGCTTGGCGGTTTTTTTAAAATTCGGTTTTTCGGTCATTCCTTCATAGCCGCCAAATTCCTTTAATGGAATGCCGTAACTATCCTGTTCGTTTTCGAGATCACCGATTTCCCAGCGTCGCATGTCCACGAAATGCAAGCCCTCAAGAGCTAATTCCACCTTGCGTTCGCGGCGCACCAGCTGCCTCATCTTGTCAACATTCCCTATGCGGTCGGCTGACACATCGGGCATCCCGGCGCGCCGCCGCACGTCATTGATGGCGTTATACACCGACTGGTCGAGTTCGCCCAGTTCTATTTTCGCTTCGGCATAAGTGAGCAACAATTCGGCATAGCGCATAACCGGATAATGAATCGTAGAAGCTTGAACGCTCTCCACGCTGTCGGTGGCCATCTTTGCCCAAATATATCCGGCGCCCATGATGGTAAAACTCGTCCATGCCGCGGTGCTGTTGACGTCCATATTGGTTACCGTCTTCCATGTGTTTGTGCTGTAATCGTATTGCAGCGTATTATCGTCGTAAGCATTGAGAATAAATTTAATTTTACCGTCTTCCTCTCCGGTGGCGTTTCCTGTGCAAGTGTCGCCATGCATCTGGAGGGTGGCTCGGAAACGGGGATCCCGGTTTCGTTGCGGATGTTTGGGGTCATAGAAAGGGGATTCATCAATACGCTTTCCGTCTATACATTCGTAGGCGTCTGCAAGCAGCGTGGAGGGATGGCGTAACGTCTGCCCATAGAAACGGGAAGCGTTGCCGAAACCCACCAAGTGGGTTCGCCTGGTACCGTCGAGCGAATACATCACTTCGATAATTAATTCGCTGCGGACGTCGGTTTTGGCCTGTCCCGTGGTGGTGAATAAATCCTCGTAACGATTGGCCAGCATGCGACGCCCCATGACCGTATCGGCGGAAGCGGCGGCTATCCTGAAGTAGTCGGCGCCTTTTCCTCCATAATTTAAACTGCCTCCGAGCAGGGCTGCCCGCGCTCTCAAACCATACGCGGCAGCTTTGTCTATCCGTCCCCTCACGGGGGCCGTCCATTCTAAATATTTGGCGGCCGCCGCCGTTTCGCTCAGGATAAAGTCGAGGATGGTCACTTTGGATGTGCGGGGCGTCTGATATTGTTCTACGGTTACCGGCGCATCGAAAAAAGGCACGTCGCCATAGGTGGAAATCAGGTGGTAGTAGGAGAATGCCCGCAATACGCGCGCTTCGGCGATGTACTGCCTGGCTTTGTCGCTTAGCCCGTCGATATAATCTTTTGATCCGTATATTAACGCGTTGGTGCGGGCAATGAAGGTGTACCATGTTCGCCACCATTGTAGCACCCTGCTATTATTTTGATCCAGCCCTCCGCCCGCGCCAATGGTCGGCGGCGCGTCATTACGCTCAAAAGCCATACCGGTGAACTGATCCAAAAAGACATAGTTAGGCACCATGTAACCGAAATTGTACGAATCAAGATACATGTTATAATATACGCCGGTAAGCCCTAATTCAATGGCTTCTTCCGTTTTATAGAAACCGGCGGAGGTATAGTCGTAAGGCTCTTTATCCAAAAAGTCTTCGCAAGACATACAAAGTCCCGCAAGCGCCGTTAACAGTAAAAATTTTTTCATACGCATCATTTCATATTATTAGAATTGCACGTCAATGCCTGCCGTCCATGTACGCATCACAGGGTAAAAATCACCGTTCGACACCACGTTTTCCGGATCGTATCCTTCATAGGCATTGCTAAAGGTGAGCAGATTTTGGCCGCTCAAGTAAAGGCGCACCTTGTTCAGCTTGAGGGCTTGTGTGATTTTTTTCGGAAGGGTGTATCCCAGCACGACGTTTTTCACGCGCAAATAGGCTCCGCTTTTTACCCAGAAATCAGACAGAAAGTAATTGTGGTTTACCGCGCTGCTGGCCACCACGAGCAGGCGTGGAAAAGCCGCATCGCGGTTGTCTTCCGTCCAGTAGTCGTTTTGGTAGGTGTACATCGACCGGCCATTGAAAAAAGGACGGGCGCCCTGTCCCGAAAGGTAAATGTCTTTTTTACCGACGCCTTGAAGGAACACCGTCAGGTCAAAGCCTTTCCACTCGGCGCCCAAGTCGAAGCTGTACTCGTAGCGCGGATAGGGATTGCCTATCATGACGCGGTCATATTCGGGCGTGATCATGCCGTCGGGCGTCCCGTCCGGGCCGCTGATATCCCTGTATTTGACGTCGCCCGGATGGAATGTGTTCAGCTTGGCGACAACGTCGTCCGGCTTAACATTGTAGGCGGGCGAATTTTTGATATCATCTTCCGACTGGTAGTAGCCATCCGACAGGTAGCCTCTAAAAGCCCTCAGGGGATAGCCCTCTTTAATAAATTCATCTCCTTCGGCATATTCTTTACCTTTCAGGTCGGTTACTACACTAAGCGCATCGGCGAGATTGGCGGTAATGTGGTAGTTCACGCCGCCAATCTTATCCCGCCAGGTAAAGGTAAAATCCCATCCGTTCACCCGCATGTCGCCGGCATTTTGCATGGCCGGGTTCAATCCTGCCATGTAGGGAATCGTAAAGGATTGCAGCATATCTGTGATGTGCCGCACAAAATAATCGAATGATAGCGCCAGCTTGTTATTCCACAGTCCGGCGTCAAATCCCACATCGAACTGCATAGATTTTTCCCAGCTAACCAGTTCATTGGCCACGGCGGTTTGCGCGCCACCCAAAAGTTGCTTGCCGTCAAACATGTAGCCGTAGCCTCCGATGGCAATCGTAGAAGCATACGGATAATAGGACGACAGGCTTTCATTGCCGAGCGAGCCCCAAGAGGCACGGAGTTTCAGGTTATCGATATGTGTTTTTAGCAATTCGAAAAAAGATTCTTCCGATATTCGCCAGCCTGTAGATAGAGAAGGGAAAAAACCCCAACGGTGGTTGCGGATAAACCGGGAAGAGCCGTCATATCGTCCGTCAAATTCCAACAAATATCGTGATGCGAAAGAATAGTTAAGCCTTCCGAAGAGGGAGGTCTGTGCATATTCAACTCTTGTTCCGGTGTTGGTTTGGCCGGTACTACTACCGTTGTTGAGCTCCTCATAGCCGGGAAAGCTGAATCCCACGCGGCGGGCTGTCACATTCCGCCGCTGATAGTCCTGCGCGCTTCCGCCCCCCAATATTTTAAGATAGTGATCGCCTAATGTCTTTTCGTAGGAAATCTGGGCGGAGAAGTGGTTGTAAATGGTCTTTGAAAACGCTTCATACTTGTCTCCGGTCGAAGCGACGGGATAGGAGCTTCTCAGATATCCCTGATCATAGGTTTTGTACGGTCTGATAAAATGGTCGGTTCGGTCTTCAATCATCCGCCGGTTGTAGAAACCGTGTATTTCCATGCCATCAAGCGGATTGGCGGTGAGAAAAAACCGGACGGCCGTTTCGGGAATGGAAGAATTTTGCACACCGCCATCCCTGGCTACGGCAATGGGGTTGAAGCCGTTCTGCCCGTCGCCGTAAGTGCCGTCGCGGTTAATACCCGGCAAGATGGGGCTCAAGGTGAGCCCCGCATTGATGAGCGATTCGGGCGTACTGATGCTGGGCGCTTTGGTGTCGTGTTGCCGGAAACTTACGTCTAACCCGGCCTTGAGCCATTTGGACAGTTTTATATCGCTGTTGACCCGTAGCGTGACCCGTTGAAAATTGTTGTTTTCAATCATGCCGTCCTGGAACTGGTAAGTCGCCGTGGCGAAATAACTGATAAAGTCGGAGCCGCTGCTCACGCTGACTGCATGTTTGTGCAATAACGCCCGTTTTTTGAACATTTCATCCCGCCATTGCGTATCATAGACCCTCCAGTTATCCGGGCCGTATGTCGCCAGGTCTTGAATAACTTCGTCCTTGTAAATACCGGTACCGCCCGCATTGATGTTGGCGACATTCATGTTTTTCATGAAATCGACCGCAGAGACCGGCGTGGCCAGTTCGGTGGGCTCGTTGAAGCCCACATAGCCGTTGTAGTTTATGCGGACGCCCTTTTCCTTACCCCGCTTGGTGGTTACAAGTATCACGCCGTTGGCCGCTTTTGAGCCGTAGATGGAGGCTGAAGCGGCGTCCTTCAGTACAGAGATAGATTCTACGATGCTCATGTCAATGGCGTTGACGTCGCCCTCCACGTTATCGATCAATATGAGCGGGGAAGTAGAAGTGTTGATGGAACCTCTCCCACGGATAGTGATATTGCCGCCGTCGGCGCCGGGCCTGCCGGTGGACTGAACCACCGACATGCCTGCCGCCAGTCCCTGCAAAGCCGCAGAGGTATTGGGCGCATTGCGTTTCGACAAATCATCGCCTGCGACTACCTGCACGGAGCCGGTAAGATTTACTTTCTTCTGCGTGTCATAACCAATCACCACAACCTCGTCAAACACGCTCACCTGTTCCTGCAGCGCCACCTCAATCTCATTCTTACCCCGCACATCAACGGTCTGCGTGACATAACCCATGTACGATACCTCAACCGTA
>JAITIL010000062.1 GCA_031279475.1 Prevotellaceae bacterium
TTGAAAAACTGTTTCCATTCTTTATTCTGTTAAATAATTTAATTCTATCCTGACACCTAATGCTGATGCCACTTTATTGATTGTATCCGTACTCGCATTGGATCTGCCATTTTCGAGCCGGGAAATATGCGGTTGCCGAATCCCGGTAAGTTCCGCCAGCTGGTATGTCGATAATCCTTTTTCTTTGCGAATTTTCGCAAAAATCTGACCTATCCGGATACGTTCCTGTAATATATAATAATCAACCATCTACCTACTTAATACTGTGTCATATATCTTGTTAAAACAGATATCTAAAATTTCCCCGCAAAGATAATACCTTATATGGTATTACACAAATTTTCTATATTAAGAAATTATTAAATGAGATTGCTATACCACTGGTTAAAGTTCAAAGCTACCACAAAATTTCAAAGAATGCAATCAAGTCACAACTTCGCCACATGGATTGCCTTCCTCGCTGTTGTTCAAAGCTACCACAAAATTTCAAAGAATGCAATCAAATCAGTCTTTCTGGCTATTAGGAATATCGAAAAGAAGTGGACTGTACCCTTCCGGGACTGGGGTGTGATACTCAACCAATTTATGATTATATTTGAACAAAATTAAAATGGAAACTGGATGCAACATAAATACCCATTTACACAAATTTTTTTATACCCCCATACTTTGTTGCCGTCGTTGCGGATTTTGTCGTGCGCATCATCCAACAAAAAATCATCCTTTATATTCCGGAGAAAAATATTCCGGAATTTGTATTATTTTCATGCTTATTTTTTGCCCACTATTCCGGTTTTTTGCAGCCATTTCACCACGTCGTCTTTTGAACGCCTTACCATGCCGCCGCTAATGGCAAGTCCTTCGAGAACGGTAGCGTCGGGACACAGTTTTTTCAGGTCGTTCAGGCTGCGTCCCCAGCGTCCGCCGCCGTGCGTGCAGAACGGGACGACGGTTTTACCGCTCAGGTCGTATTTCTCCAAAAAGGTGAACAACACCTGCGGCATCGTTCCCCACCAGTTGGGGTAGCCTACGAAAACCGTGTCGTAAGCCGCCATGTCCTTTACTTCGGCGGCAAGCGCCGGACGGGCGTTGGCTTGCTGTTCTTTTTTTGCCTCCGCCACACATTCGTTGTAATCCTTGGGATAGGGCTTTACGGTGGTGATTTCAAACAAATCGCCGCCGGTTTGCTGTTGGATTTGCTTTGCCACTTCGCGGGTGTTGCCGCCCCATGAGAAGTAGGCAACAAGGATTTTCCCCTTACTTTGCGCCTGCGCCGCGCCGCTCAGGGCTACGGCGGACGCTACTAAAAACATCATTTTTTCATTGTGTTTCTTTTATAAGTTTAACTGCTATGATAAAATCTCCTCCGTTCTCCACCCTGGTGATACATGGAATATTCATCTTTCCAAAGTTCTTGTTTGTCGATTAAATTTCCAACTCTTTTGCTTCAATTCCTGTTGTTCTTCGATAGACATGTTAGTGGTTTTAAGAATGATGAACACGAGGGTAAGAAATAATTTTGAGACAGGCAAGCATGTGATTAAGTTATGAATTTTTCTTAATCGCTTAATCACCGTAAATTGTGCGCCAGCAGTTTCCGCAACTGGGCTACGGGCATTTGTTTCCGGCGGGCGTAGTCGTGCAACTGTTCTTCGTCGATTTTCCCCACCGAGAAATACCGGGCGGCGGGGTTGGTAATAATCAGCCCGCAGATGGACGATTCGGGCACCATCATATAACTCTCGGTGAGTTTGGCGCCAATGGCTTGTTCTGCGTTCATCAGGTCGAACAGGTCGCGTTTGCTCGAATGGTCGGGGCAAGCCGGATAGCCGTAGGCGGCGCGGATGCCGATGTGGTTTTCGCGCTTGCCGATGAGCGCCGCTATTTCGTGGTGCAGGTACACGGCAAACGCTTCGGCCAGCCGGTTGGCTATCGCTTTGGCCATGATGGCGGAATACTCGTCGTTGGCGGCCTGGTAACGGTCGGCGAGCGCCTTCAAGCCGAGGCCGGTGGTGAGGGCGAAGGTGGCGATGTAGTCTTTCGTACCGATGGGCGCCACGAAGTCGGCTAAGCAGAGGTTCGGCGTTTCGTCGCGCTGCCGCTCCTGGTTGCGCAGTTGCGGCAAGGTGGCGAGGATGGTGGTACGCTCGTCATCGGTAAACAACAGGATGTCGTCGTCCTTGCTGTTGGCGGGGTAAACGACGGCAATGGCGTTGGCTTGCAGCAACTGGTGTGCGATAATTTCCGCCAGCAGTTTTTGGGCGTCATCGTAGAGTTCCTTGGCCAGTTTGCCTTTGGAGGGATGGTTGAAGATGTCGGGATAGCGGCCGGTGATTTCCCACGAGGCAAAGAAGAACGACCAGTCGATGAACGGTACTATTTCAGATAAAGGATGATTTTTAAGCAACATTATATACACGAATTTTAATTATACGAATTACACGAATTGTGCGAATTTGTTTTTTCGCGCTTCAGCCAGGCTTACATACACTTTCTTCGTGTGCTGTTCGCGGCTTATTTCCCGCTGCCGGCTTTGTTGTTGCCGTAGCGTGTCGAGGTACGCCGTGCGTTTTTCGGGTTGGCGCAGGAGGCTTAGTATGCGTACGGTGTCTGATGCGTCTTTGGCGTGGATGACCGGCGCTTCGTATTCCGGCGCTATTTTCACCGCCGTGTGTATGGCGTTGGTGCCGGCGCCGCCGATTAACAGCGGTATGTTCATTTTGCGTTGCTGCATGGCTTGCGCCACGCCAATCATCTCGTCGAGCGAGGGCGTAATCAGTCCGCTCAGCCCCACCATGTCGGGATGTTCGCGCAGGATGGTTTCCATGATGGTTTCGCACGGCACCATGACGCCCAGGTCGATGACCTTATAGCCGTTGCAGCCCAGTACTACCGATACGATATTCTTCCCGATGTCGTGTACGTCGCCTTTCACAGTGGCCAGCAAAATGGTTCCCACTTTTGGCGCATCGGTTGCGGTGACGTCGGCTTCCGTAAGTTTGTCCACGGCTTTCCGCATTACCCGCGCGGTTTTCACCACTTGCGGCAGGAACATTTTCCCTTCGCCGAACAGCGTGCCCACTTCGTTCATGCCGTCCATCAGCGGGCCTTCAATCACTTTCAGGCTCGTGCCTAATTGTTGCAGGGCCTCTGTGGCGTCTTCCTCAATGTGGTCGGCAATCCCTTTCAGCAGGGCGTATGACAGGCGTTTTTCTGCGGGCAACGCGCGCCATGCGTCGGTTTTCGCCGTCGCCTTAACGGTTATGCCTGTCATGGATGCGGCGAATGCCGACAGTTTCTCCGTAGCGTCGTGATGTTTGTTTAGCACCAGGTCTTCCGTCAGGTTCAGCAGGGCGGCGGGGACGTCGGCATAGGCCGGCAGCGCGCCCGGATTCACGATGCCCATGTCTAAACCCGCGCAGATGGCGTGGTAGAGGAACACGGCGTGTATGGCTTCGCGCAGGGTGTTGTTCCCGCGAAAGGAAAACGACAGGTTGCTCACGCCCGCACTGATTTTGGCATGCGGACAATTCTCCTTAATCCACCGGCAGGCTTCGATGAAGTCCACGGCATAGTTGTTGTGTTCCTCCATGCCGGTGCCGATGGCCAGCACGTTCGGGTCGAAAATAATGTCTTCGGGGGCGAAATCCGCTTTGGTGGTGAGCAGGGTGTAGGCGCGGTGGGCGACTTCGGTTTTCCGTTGATATACGTCGGCCTGCCCCTGTTCGTCGAACAGCATGACGATGGCCGCTGCGCCGTATTTCCGCAGCAGCGCCGCCCTGTGCAGGAATTCCGCTTCGCCTTCTTTTAACGAAATGGAGTTTACGATGCATTTCCCCTGCACGCATTGCAGGCCGGCTTCCAGGACGTCCCATTTCGACGAGTCGAGCATAAACGGCACGCGCGCAATGTCGGGCTCCGACGCCATGAGGTGGAGGAACGTCACCATTTCCGTTTTGGCGTCGAGCATGGCGTCGTCCATGCACACGTCGATGGCCTGCGCGCCATTCTCCACCTGTTGGCGGGCGACGCTCAGCGCTTCTTCGTATTTCTTCTCGCGGATGAGGCGCGCGAACTTCGCCGAGCCCGCCACGTTTGTCCGCTCGCCGATGTTGATGAAGTTGGCTTCACGCGTGATATGCAGCGCTTCCAATCCGGCGACTGCCGTGTGGTGTTTTTCTTCCGGAGGCGTGTGTGGCTTGTATTGTTGCGCTATTTCTGCAATCGCGCTGATGTGTGCCGGCGTGGTGCCGCAGCATCCGCCGATGATGTTAATCATGCCTTTTTTCAACGATTCGGACACCGCGGCGGCCATGGTTTCGGCCGTTTCGTCGTATTGCCCGAACTGGTTCGGCAGGCCTGCGTTGGGGTACATGCTGATGCGGCACGACGCAACTTTCGCCAGGGCTTCTACATACGTCTGCATTTGCGTGGCGCCGAATGAGCAGTTCAGCCCGATGCTGAAAGGCCGCGCATGCTTGACGGAACAGTAAAAAGCCTCTATCGTTTGTCCCGACAGGGTGCGGCCGCTTTCGGAGAGCGTTACCGAAATCATGACCGGCACGCGCGCGCCGCGCTGTTCAAATTCCGTTTCGATGGCGAACAGGGCGGCTTTTGCATTCAACGTGTCGAATATGGTTTCGATGAGCAGCGCGTCTGCGCCGCCGTCTAAGAGCCCTTTCACCTGTTGCGTGTAGGCCTCCGCCAGCCGGGTGAACGTGATGGCGCGGAATCCGGGGTTTTGCACATCGGGCGACATGGAGGCCGACTTGGACGTGGGGCCTATCGAGCCCGCCACGAAGCGCGGCTGCGCCGGATTTTGTTCCGTATACCGCGTGGCGGCTTCCCGCGCCAGCCGCGCCGCCGCCAGGTTCAGTTCATACGCCAGCGGCTCCATTTTATAGTCAGCCAGCGAAATTTCGTTGGCGTTGAATGTATTGGTTTCAATGATATCAGCGCCGGCGGCGAGGTATTCCTCGTGGATGGCTCTAATCACGTCGGGGCGGGTGAGCGAGAGCAGGTCGTTGTTGCCTTTCAGCGGAACGGCCGACGCGGAAAAGCGCTGTCCGCGGTAGTCGTCTTCCGTAAGGCCGTAGCGTTGTATCATGGTGCCCATGGCGCCGTCGAGCACCAGGATGCGTTGTTGGGCTATTTGTTCCAGCAGGCTGTTGTTCATCAAATGATAATAAAATTAGGGCAAAGATACACAAAAAATCGCTTTCCGAGTTCCCCGGAAATCCTGAACATCGTATTTGGATTTCTTAGTTCAGCAATGCTGTTTACCCGGATAATCAGGACAGGGTAGTACCTCGTCCACAGAAAGACGCACCTCTCCGCCAATGTAATGACGCGTGGCGCGCGCATCTCTCTTCTACCTGCTTAAATACCTCGCGGCAAACTGCGTCATGGCGCCCACGCCGTATTGCAGCGCGTCTTCGTCGAGGTCGAAATGGTGGTTGTGGTGT
>JAITIL010000071.1 GCA_031279475.1 Prevotellaceae bacterium
GTGGGAACAGCCAATAATATCTATACTTCTGCAGCTGCTCCCGGGAGCGCAGCCGGTGATTTGTTGAAGATATTTAATGAACATGGTTATACCGATCCTTGCTATATCTCCGGTCAAAATAGCACGCAGGCGATCTATTTTATGTCGGATTACTTGAAATTTGGCAAAACAACTTATCATGGCGGATTGACGCACGGTATCCCTGACATAGAAACGGGCAGGAAAACAAATATTAAACTTTCAGTTGATAAGGTTACTTATAAATCTAATCCGAGCGCAAGTACTACTGGAAATTACGATCCTAATGGTAAAGCCAGCATTACTACATTTGCTTTAATTGTGGTGTTAGAAGGTCCCGGGTCGGTTAACGTAAATGACGGCACAACGAAAAGCGGCGTGCTTTCTGATATGTATAAGGCCTATGGAACGCCGTGGGCATGGGAAACAGCTGACATTGTGCTATATGGCGTCACTTCCGAAACCAAGGTAACCATTAAAACTGACCAAGTGAATACGACTGGCATGCTTTGTCGTTACTATCTCGACAACCTGAAATTTGAAAAACACAGCGTGGTGACGCCGTAAATATTGCCTGTCGGATAGATGAGACAAACAAATATGAAAATTAACGACCGGTGAAGTTCACTGGTCGTTAATTTTTTTAAATGGGAATATACTAAATGGGCAGAATTGCATTGATGCATTGCTCGCTGCGAAGAATCTTGAGGTTTTGTATAGCATACATTCCCTAAATTACGAAGTATTGAAAGGCGAAAAGGCGGGCATTTCATCTATCAGGGTAAACAAACAGTATCGACCGGAGTACAATACACAATGCTCAATGAAATATTGAATGGAAAACGTACCGTAAACGCTCAATTTACAATGCTCGTTGAAGCAGCATTGGATATTGACGCCGAATTATGGGTGAAAATGCGAAAGCGCTATAACTTGCTGGAAGTTAAAATGATGAATCCTTTACAGAGCGCCTTGCGCAAATCCGCAAGGTCGCTGCCGTATTTTGATACTCGTGGTTGTGCCTTGATTGCGTTCTTTCTAAATAGACATATTTCTTCCGCGTGAGGTGCCGGAAAGGTCGGCGATTTCCTTCAGGTAGGCGTTCATCTTTTGGTTTGAAACTGAATCTTCTTAATCAAGTCGGCGGCCTGTTTATTGACATACCGGTTCAGGATTTTTTGCTCGCTCTTTTCCAACAGGGCATAGTCGCTTGCGTGTTCTTTCAGGTAATCCTCTAAAATATCTTTGCTGAAAAGGCCTATCAGCTTGCCCATCTCTTTTGGCACCGACACCTGCCCGATTTTGCTTATTACGTTATTCAGCCGGTTTTCCGTAACATACGCCTCTGCCAGCGCCAGCTGATTATTGAGCGCTTCGCTGTATGTGGGCGCTACAAACAAAGCCGGCTGCCGTTTCTTCACCGCTTTCTTTTCGGCAAATTTGCTGTTCTTGCTTTTCAGTAATAACCGTGAGCCGTTACCGAGAAATGTCGGCTCAACCGGACGGATCACGACGCCTTCGCAAATATTGCCTTCAATAGGCGGCAGTCCCAGCCACCCGGCAATATGGCTCGGAAAATCGTTCGGATACGCCAAACATTCATCCAGTGTGCCCTGGAACAACGTCTTTGCATACAAAATGCCTCCCTTCTCAAAGAATGCGTTTGTTTCATCCACGGGGAAATACCGTCTGCTGTCCGGCCCGGTGATATAAATGTCAAATCCGTAAAACTCGTGCACAGGGCAATAGTACACGCCTTTCTGAATATTCAGCACGGTCGAAAAGTTCTTCACGTCCGGGTGAGGATACTTACCGCCGAACATCTCGCCGTATACCAACATGTTTTCCATATCCGCATATTTCGCTTTTACCTGTTGAAACAGGCGAACGACGCGCTCCCGGTAGCGTTCGAGCAATTCTTCGTAGTTATAAAACGCCTCTCCGGGCTCAACCAGCCCTGTCCGTTTGGCAAACTGCACGGTTTGGCCGTCGGTGACAAAACTGCAATTCGCTCCATGCACCTTCTCCTGTACCACATAAGGCAGCGCGTCAAGATGCTCGAGCCTGATTTTATCCAAGAGTTCCTTATCGTAAGTGTTCTCTATGGAACTGTATTTTTTGAATGCTAACATACCCGTTCCTTATTTTTCTGATGCAAAGTTACCCAACTTTTTTAATTTTTCCTGTAAAATTTTTGTTGTTTATAAAAAAAATTCCGAACTTCGCATCCTAAAACATAAAAATTACATAGATTTATTCACTAAACGGGAGGAACCAAACTATAGTAGCACCTTATAGACCGCCGCGTCCGGTATTCAGGCCGGGCAATACTGGTAACAACAACAGTAGCAATAACAGGGCTACAAGGCCACGGCAGTTTGAAAAAAAGGACGCCGAATACCGTATCAATGCCGAAATTAGAGGTGTGACGAGTGTTCGGGTTGTCGGTGACAATGTGCCTAAACCGGGTACGGTGTATCCTGTAGCTGAAGCCTTGAAGATAGCACAGGACATGGAGCTTGATTTGGTTGAAATATCACCGAATGTTGATCCCCCTGTATGTAAAATTGTGGAGTACCAAAAATTCCTTTACCAGCAGCGTAAGAAAGCAAAGGAAATGAAGTCGAACGCGCAAAAGGTGGTGATTAAGGAAATACGGTTCGGCCCGAATACCGACGAGCATGATTATCAGTTTAAGCTGAAACATGCGCAGGGTTTTTTGAGTGAAGGCGCCAAAGTGAAGTCGTATGTATTCTTTAAAGGGCGTTCTATTATGTTTTCGGAACAGGGCGAAAAACTCCTGCTGCGCTTTGCGGTTGACCTTGAAGAATTCGGCAAGGCTGAACAATTGCCTAAGTTAGAAGGTAAGCGTATGATTATGATGATTGCCCCCGTGAAAAAAAATAAATTAAACAGTAACTAAATTTAAATAGAATAAAAATGCCTAAAATTAAAACGAACTCCGGTGCCAAAAAGCGGTTTCAGCTTACCGGATCGGGAAAAGTAAAGCGCAAACATGCGTATAAACGTCATATTTTGACAAAAAAGACAACCAAACAAAAGCGCAACCTCACGTACGCCACTATAGTGGATAAAGCCGATGAGAAACGCATCAAAGACTTGTTAGTCGCTTAATTTTTTTATTAACCAGAATGTTCAGCAGAAAGATCCCGCGTGCGGGGCGCTGACTTTCGCAAAACAACATTTTATGTCTCGTTCTACTAATGCGGTTGCGTCACGCGCCCGCCGCAAAAAAATTCTCAAACTTACCAAAGGTAACTTTTTGGCCCGCGCCAATGTGTGGACGGTAGCCAAAAACACTTACGAAAAAGGCCTGACCTACGCTTACCGCGATCGTAAAGTTAAAAAACGCACGTTCCGAGCCCTGTGGATACAACGTATCAACGCCGCCGTACGCGCGTATGGAATGACGTATTCCGAGTTTATGGGCAAGGTGACCAAGCAGGATATTGCGCTTAACCGCAAGGTGCTGGCCGATTTGGCCATGAACCACCCTAAGGCTTTCGAAGCAGTGGTAAAATCCTTGAAATAAAGGCATACAAAGGAATTCGGCACAGGGCTGAATGAGCCAGCTTCCTGAAGCTGAATGACGACTTGAATACGGAATAATCATTCCGTATTTTTTTTTCGTAAAACGCGATATTCCTTGCCATGTGATAGCGCTCCATCCGCAAGGCCGCCATGGAACGGATATGTGCATATTTGTGTTTACGCCTCATCATTTCCGTCTTTAACGGCGGCCGGTTTCTCCTGATGCAAATCCGGCGACGCGGGATTGAAAAATATTTTCAGGAAAAAACGCACCATCCGGTTGGTGAAAATATGTTTACGCCACAATAGTACGAGGGCGGATAAACAAGCAATAAATCCTCCGGTGATAAACATGGCGCCTGCCGGCGAATGGAGCGCCTGCCCCAACCAACAGGTAAATCCGGCCATTATGAACAGGAACGCGCACATGAACAGTAACATGCCCATGATAACGCTGAATAACAAACCGGAAGAGGAGGAGAGATGATCGACCGCCCGTAATTTCAGTGCGTCAAGTCGCAAATTGATATATTCCCTCACATCGGCAAACAAGTGTTCCAACTGTGAAATTTTATCCCCTGCGTCCATCATTGCTATGCTTTATTGCCGGCCGGCTCTTCCTTCTTCCCGGGATGGATGAAGTGGTCTATTTTGTTGCTCAGTTTGTCAAATTCCTTACTGAACAGGTCGGACACGGTTTTACGCGCTTCCGCCCCTTTTTCGGTAGTAAACAGTAAAGCTGCCGCCGCACCTATGGCTGCACCGCCTAAAAAGGCAATCAAAGTTGTGGTTGAAGTTTTCATATTCATATTTTTTTGTACATTTGCACTTTCATGGAAACAATTTCATTTATCGGTAGCGGACATGTTGCAACTCACCTTGCCAAAGCCTTTTTCGCCTGTGGCCATGTGGTGGTTGACATTTGCAGCCACACGCCCGGGCATGCCCAACAACTTGCCGCACAAGTCAACGCCCACACTGCTCATCACATTAGCTCCCTGCGTCCGGCCGATGTGTACATCATAGCCGTTGACGACCACGCTATACCGCAGGTGGCGCAACAATTACTGCCCATGCAAAGCCTCGTATTACACACGGCCGGCTCGGTAGACCTGTCGGCGCTTCAAAAATTCCCGAACCACGGCGTACTTTACCCGCTGCAGACCTTAAACCGTGAACGTGAAACAGACTTTCGCATGGTGCCTTTTTTTATAGAAGCAAATATACGAAAAAATTATAATATCATCAACCGTTTGGCAAAGTCTTTGTCGGGAAACGTGAAGGAGCTTGATTCTGAAACTCGTGCCCGCTTGCACCTGGCGGCGGTATTTGCCGGTAATTTTGTGAATAGCCTGTTGGGGATGGCCTGTGACATTGCCGGCGCCCAATTTGAATACCTGAAGCCGCTGGTGGAAGAAACGGTGAAAAAAGCGTTTGCGGCCAATCATCCGGCGGAGGTGCAAACCGGGCCGGCGCGTCGTGGCGACGAAGTCAGCATCAATAAACATATAAAATCATTATCTTTGCAACCCGGATGGCAAACCATTTATCGTTTGCTCACCGAAAATATTATAAAACAAAGTCATGCAAAATAAACCCGATTATAAAACCCGGTTGGAACAAATCAAAGCCTTTGCGTTTGACGTGGATGGGGTGTTTACCAACGGCATGGTGTTAGTGAGCGAAAACGGCGACCTGCTGCGCTCCTACAATGCCAAAGACGGCCATGCAATACGCGCGGCTGTGACGGCCGGCTATCCGGTGGCCATCATTACCGGCGGCTCGTCGGCCACCATCGAAAAACGCTTCCGCCCGTTGGGCGTGAACGACATTTACCTGAAATCATTTTACAAGTTGCCCGATTTCGACGATTTCTGCAAACGGCGCCAACTCTTGCCCCACGAAGTGCTTGTTATGGGTGATGACATTCCCGATATTGAAATTATGGAAGCGTGTGGCGTGGCATGCTGTCCTGCCGACGCGGTGCCGGAAGTGAAGGCGGCAGCCGATTATGTGTCGTCGCTAACGGGCGGCAGCGCCTGTGTCCGCGATGTGGTCATGCAGGTGATGAAGGTGCAGGGGCGCTGGGGCCGGCATGTGGAACTCGCCAGCCAATAAAATTCTTAACGGGAATTGTGGTTTTCAAAAAAAATATTTACCTTTGTAAAATATATTGCTTCCTGCACGGTTTTAAATATTTACACTGATGAGGACGACCACTGAAAGATACATCAATCCGTTTACTGATTTTGGTTTCAAAAAGCTATTCGGTACCGAAGTCAACAAAGATCTCTTGATTGACTTCTTAAATCAGATTGTCAAGGAACAAGGTAGAATTACCAACATTCATTACTTGCAAAACGAACAGCTGGGATTTGGCGAACCCGACCGCCGCGCCATTTTCGATATTTATTGCGAAAATGAAAAAGGCGAAAAATTTATTGTGGAAATGCAGAAAGCCAAGCAGGAATATTTTAAAGAACGCAGTGTTTTTTATGCCACGTTCCCCATTCAGCAGCAAGGCCGACAGGGCAATTGGGATTTCTCTCTGAAAGCTGTTTATTTAATAGGCATCCTTGATTTTGTATTTGAGGACGATAAAGACGATAAGAGTTACTTTCATCGTGAAATCAAACTGATGGACACGAAGAAGCACAATGTTTTTTACGACAAGCTCACGTTTATATATCTGGAGATGCCCAAGTTCAATAAGACGGAAGAAGAACTTGTTACGCGGTTCGACAAGTGGCTGTATGTGCTGAAAAATTTGCCGCAGTTGGAACGCCGCCCCCTAAAATTGCAGGAAAAAGTATTTGATAATTTGTTCCGTACGGCAGAGATAGCAAAATTTACCCCATCGGAAATTTATCAATATGAAGACAGTGTGAAAGTATATCGCGACTTGTGGAATACGTTAAGTTATGCTATTAAAGACGGCCGTACGCGAGGCCGTGCCGAGGGTCATGCACAGGGTCATGCACAAGGTGTTGCCGAAGGCCGTGCTGAGGGTCATGCACAGGGTATTGCCGAAGGCCATGCAAGGGGTGTTATACAAGAACGTGAAGATATTGCCCTACACATGTTGAACGACCTCGAACCGGTGGAAAAAATCATGCGATACACTGGCCTTACGGAGGAACAAATTCAGGCATTGCGCCAAAAATAAACAGTAGCCGGACAGATTGCTTACCTGAAAATCGGAGTGCTATGTACGGCTAAACTATTTCCAGCTTCGTATAAAGAAAATAATGATAATCCCGTAAATTTCCAAGCGTCCCAGCAGCATGGAGAACGCCAGCACGAGTTTCACCGGATCAGGAAAGCTAGAGAAATTGCCCATTGAGCCCGCTACTTCGCCATATCCCGGCCCCACATTGCCCATTACGGCCACCGTGCTGCTGAATGCCGAAAGCAGGTCGATGCCGAAAAACGACAGGAAGAGCGTTACCACAAATATAATGAGAAGGTACAACAAGACAAATATCGCCACTGCCGACACCGTGTCGTTCTCAATGGTTGTGCCGCCCAGCCGCGTGGAGATTACCGCATTGGGGTGTTGCAGCTTTTTAATCTGTGTTTTGATACTTTGAAATAAGATGAGCATCCGGTCGGCTTTGATGCCGCCGCTGGTGGAGCCGGAACAGGCGCACTGGAGCGAAAAATAAATGAGCAGCAAGATGGAAAACACCGGCCACACCGTCATATCGGCGATGGCAAAACCGGTGGTGCTGGCTGTGGCAACCACCTGAAAAGCGCCATGGTGTAAGGCTTTTTGCCAACTGGTATAACCGTCTTGGTTAAAGTAAAGGTCGGCGCTGACACAGAGTATGCCGATAAGCATGGCAAGCGTGTAAAAGCGCACCACCGGCGAGCGGAAAAACTGCTTGTGACGCCCGCTTACGGCAAGGAAAATCAAGCCGAAGTGCAGTCCCGCCGCATACATAAAAACCATGACAATGACGTTAATCGTTGTGCTGTCGTAATACAGGATACTGTTGTTTTTCGGACTAAACCCGCAGGAGGAGAGGGTGCTGAACGAGTGGATAATGGCGTCAAACGGCGACATGCCGGCCGCCCACAGGAGCAAAAATTCAAGCAACGTCAAGCCGGCATACACGCCGATGATGATGTGGGCGGTTTGTTGCAGGCGGTATTTAAAATTGTCTTTTGACAAGTGCGAGATTTCAACTTTAGCCAGCCGCAATTTCATGTTTTTTATGGTAGGTAGCAGGAGCAGCATAAATACCACAACGCCCAAGCCGCCAATCCATCCGGTACATGCGCGGAAGAAGAGCAACCCTTTGGGTAGCGCTTCGATATCGTTCAATATGGTAGAGCCGGTGGTGGTGTAGCCCGATACGCTTTCGAACCAGGCGTTAACGGGGTTAAATTCACCGCCCCACAGCAAGTAGGGGAGCATGCCGAAAAAACAGCACACCAGCCAGGCCATAATCACAATGATATATCCTTCTTTGTTTGAAATATTCGCTTCGGGACGGATGAAAACCAGGGGGCACAGGCCGGTGATTATGGTGAATGACGCGCTGATTACAAGCGGCACAAAAGAACGGTCGACTTCGTTGAAGAAGGCAATGAGCGCCGCCAGCGCCATAAATACGCCGTTTAACACAAGTATCATGCCGATATACCGCAGGACAACAGGAGGACGCATAAAAGTTGAAAGTTAAAAGTTAAAAGTTAAGAGGTCTGAGGTGCGGGTATTGTCATAATTCTTAGTTCTTAGTTCATAACTCTCTCGGCCAACACAATATTTTCCACATGATGCGTGTGTGGAAACATGTCTACTGGTTGTACCTCTGTGATATGGTAGTGAGAGGAAAGCCAAGCCATGTCGCGGGCTTGTGTGGCGGGGTTGCAACTGACGTACACCAAGCGCTGTACCCCACTGTCGAGGATATTACCGGCCACATCGGGATGAATGCCTGCACGGGGCGGGTCGAGCACAATCACGTCGGGACGCCCGTTGGCAGCGATAAAATCGGGCTTGAACAGGTCTTTCATGTCACCGGCATAAAACTTAGTGTTGTAAATGCGGTTGCGCGCTGCATTCTGTTGCGCGTCGGTGATAGCGTCTTCCGTCATCTCCACGCCTACCACCAATGAGGCCTGACGCGCAAGAAACAAGGCTATGGAACCGGTGCCGGTATAAAGGTCGTAGACCGTTTCTTTGCCGGTGAGCCCCGCAAAATCACGGATTACACGATACAACCGTAGCGCCTGTTTACTGTTGGTCTGGAAAAACGACTTGGGACTGATTTTAAACGACAAGTCCTCCAACTGTTCCTCCATGTGGCTGCGACCGGAGAAAAGATTAACTTCAAGATCGTGGATAGTATCGTTGCGCTTGTTGTTGATAACATAAAAGAGGGAGGTGATAGCCGGGAACTGCTGTTGCAAGTACTGCAACAAACCGTTGCGCTGTTTTTCGTCGTCGTGGGCAAACACTGCAATGACCATCACTTCGCCGCTCGACACGGAGTTGCGGATAATAAGCGTGCGCAAAAAACCTGTCTGTTCCCGGATGTTGAAAAACGGCAATTGATGCGCCAGCGCATACTGTTTTATGGCGAGGCGAATCTCGTTCGACGGGTTGGGCTGAAGGTAGCAAGTTTCAATATCGAGCACCTTATCGAACATTCCCGGAATATGAAAGCCAAGCCCGCAGCGTTGTTCAACGGTCTCTTTGTGGGCTATCTCGTCATTACTCAGCCAACGTTTCCCGGAAAAAGTAAACTCTAATTTATTGCGGTAGTACAAAGTTTCTTTAGCCGGCAGGATGGGCTGTATGCTAAGGTCTGTCAACTTCCCGATACGTGAAAGCTGTTCAAACACCTGTTGCTCCTTATAGTCGAGCTGCATTTTATAGGGCAGCAATTGCCACTTGCATCCCCCGCATGTGCCGAAGTGACTGCAAAAAGGCGCAACACGGTGCGGCGAAGGCGTTACAATATCTTTAATAATGCCCTCCACGTAATCGTGACGGCTTTTTATAACCTGCACATTCACCACATCGCCGGGTATGGCATAGGGGACAAAAATGACTTTCCCCTCATGTCGTCCAATCGCTTTTCCTTCGGCGGCAATATCGGTGATTGTAATATCATTATAAATAGAATAATTCATTATCGGTGTACTTCAAAAAATTGTTGATAATCCGATAATTTTTCAAAGTATACAGGTAATTTATGTGTTTTTATTTCTTCGATAGCGGCCTGCAATCCTTTGAGAATATTCGGATAATTAAGATTAATGCTGATAACAAGAATATGACCGTGACGCGCGTTTAGTATCCTTTCCTTTATTCCTTTGGCGCTCATTACGCCGCCATCGTCGGTTACCTGGTCGTATCCGATAACCCGGATACCAAGCTCGGTGATGGCCTTTGTCGCCACGTCATCAATATAGCCCGTTGCCGAACGGAAATAAGCAGGACATATTCCGGTTACCTGTTGTATCTTCTTTGCGCCTTCAACAACTTCCTGTAAAGCCCCGTAAATATTGGCCGTTCCCTTTATATGATAGGCCGAATCGCCGGATACGGACACAGGTTTACACCGGTTTCCAAGGTTCCCGACGTCGAACAGCGGGTTTTGCGCCAAACCCCACAGCGCCTGTGCGTGGCGCTGCGCGTAGTTTCCCGACACGAACACCGTAGCCTTTATATTGTTTGTAGCCAAATAACCGGTAAGCTCTTCCTGGTGGCTGTTGTAGGCGTTAATAGTCAAAAACAAAGTGCGCGCCGACGAATCGGCAGCAGGGAGGTTGACCTTATGCACCACGCCGCGGGTGTGTTCGCCCCATTGCGCCGGGGTGGCACGGACATATTTATTCTGTATATCTTTTATTTTTTCAGGATTTAACGCGAACGAAGCCGCTTGAACGGGTGGTGTAATACTATCTTTGGGTGCAGGCCGGTTGATGCTTTCCGGCTTTTGTATTTCCTCAGGCAGAGGCGTTGTATTCATGGCCGGCGTTTCAACGGTGCGCCCGGATGTTTCTGTAGAAAGTCCGGTAACCGGCGTGTCCATTCGTTGAGCCACTTTCTCAAGCAGCGCCGCCGCTCCGTATATAAAAAGTCCGCAAAACAAAAGCGAGACAAAAAAATAACGAATTTTCATATTCTTACGCGAAACTTAGCTGCAGATTTATACTGCAATTTTCTTGCTAAGGTAGCGTTTTTTTTATAAACAGGCAAATTTCCGCATATAAAGATTTAAACCTTCAAATCATGAAACCTTACAGGCATTCCCCATGTTATTCTACAATAAGTTTTTTCATTATTCCTGCAATTTTTATGTGTTAAAATAGATATAAAAGGCCCGGTAGCCTTTGCGGCACGTACCGCAAGTGTGGTTGAGGGCCCGGTGGCATTTGCGGCACGTACCGCAAGTGTGGTTGAGGGCTCGGTGGCGTTTGCGGCACGTACCGCAAGTGTGTTTGAGGGCTCGGTGGCATTTGCGGCACGTACCGCAAGTATCGTTGAGGGCTCGGTGACATTTGCGGCACGTACCGCAAGGGGAGCTACACGCGAACAACAGACAGTTATTATCGTTTCCAGCGATATGGGAAATTGTGGAAGGATGGCACAAGCCTTGCCGAACTTAAGGAAAATATTGTTGATGTGCTGGAAATGTATTTCGAAGACCTCCGTGAAGCCTATCAGCCCTGCGGCGAAATGATAGAGGAAGAGGAATTGGTTTTTGCATGAAAAGAACACAATTCATACAATACCTGAACAGCCAGAGAGACACACACAAGTGCGCCCCTGTCCGGATTATCTGGGCAGGACCGTTCGGACGAGGTAGAACTTCGTCCGAATGGTGGGAGACAATCCATGCGTGTCCCCCGCTGGCGGGGGCGTGGGGCAACGAACAACGAACAATAGCGTCCGCAAAGGCGCTATTTTCGTAAATGGTGTTGCCTGGCTTCAATCTACACCCGCCTTGTGGGTAAAATCAATTTTTTCTGTTATCTTTGCAAAAGAGGATAAAAATATGGACGTCCGGCAACAATATCATAATTTACTCCAATCGCGCCAGTGTTCCGGGAAGGAAGCCGCACTGTTGAAAGACGCATTCGAGACGGCCGAAAAAGCGCTGGCGGGGCGGGTGCGTGAAAATGGAGACCCGTTTATCTGCCACCCGCTTGAAGTGTCGAGGATATTGTTACAGGATATCGGGCTGCAGATTTCGACGGCTATTGCGGTGCTGCTTCATGAAGCGCGCGGCAACCGCATGAAATTTGGCGCGGTGCTCGACCTCAAAATACTGGAAGAAGAAAAGAAACGGCAGGAAGAAGAAGCGGAACACATTGCGCAACACTATGGCAAAGAAATTGCCCAAATGGTGCTGGGCATGAATAAAATTTCGGCCATTGACCTGAAGGAAACCAAACTGGAATCCGACAATTTGCGCAAGTTCCTGGTGCTATACTCGCGCGACCCGCGGGTGACCATCATTAAACTGGCCGACCGGCTGGAAGTCATGCGCGTGCTGGAATTTTTCCCGAAATCGAAACAGGAAAAGAAAGCTACGGAAACCCTGCTACTGTATGCGCCGTTGGCGCACCAGCTTGGGCTTTATAACATCAAATCGGAACTGGAAGACCTGTCGTTACGCTACACCGAGCCCGAGGCCTACCGGCTTATCTCGAATAAACTGAAGAGCTCTACGGGCGAACGGCAACAATTTATTGATGAATTCCTGCTGCCGGTTGAGAAAGAATTGAAGAAACGGGGACTGACGTATGAAATAAAAAGCCGTACAAAGTCGGTGTACTCCATTTGGCGCAAGATGCAGGTGCAGAAAGTCGACTTTGAAGGCGTGTATGATATTTTCGCCATTCGTATCATCATCGACGCGCCGGCCGGCGACAGGGCAGGGGAGGAACGGGTTTGCTGGGAAGCCTATTCCGCCATTGACGCGTTATATACGGTTGATACCACGCGCCTGCGCGACTGGGTGTCGCAACCGAAGAAGAGCGGCTATGAGTCGTTGCACACTACGGTTACCACGCCGCAGGGCAAAACGGTGGAAGTGCAGATACGTACCGTGCGCATGGACATCATTGCCGAACGCGGCACGGCTGCCCACTGGAAATATAAAGGCGTGAAGAGCGAAGACAACCTGCACGAATGGCTCGACACGGTGCGTGCCCTGCTCGAAACGCCCGACATGGATTACAAGAATTACTTCCCGAATTTCAAATCGAATGAAATTTTTGTGTTCACGCCCACCGGTGAATTGCGCCGCCTGCCCGCCGGGGCGTCGGTGCTCGACTTCGCTTTTGATATCCACAGCAACATCGGGCTGAAGTGTTCCGGCGCCATGGTCAATGGAAAAAACGTGCCGATTAGGGAGAAGTTGGTTACCGGCGATGTGGTGTCTATTACTACGGTCAAAAACCAGAAACCCGCAGCGGCTTGGCTGGATTACGTCGTATCGTCGAAAGCGCGCGGCAAAATCAAACAGAAACTGCGCGAGGCCAATATGAAAATGGCTGCCGAAGGCAAGGAATTACTCGAACGGCGGCTGAAAAACTGGAAGCTGGAATTGACAGACGAGGTACTCACACTGCTGGTGAAACACTATAAACTGAAAACCATCACCGACCTGTATGCCGGCATCGCGGAGCAGCGTATCGACATCCAGGACGTGCGCAATGCGCTTACCTCCGGGATACCGGCTGCGGAAGACCCGGGCAGCGTGAAACCGGTGGCGAAACCCCTGTCGCCAACCGAAAACACGGCCGACTACCTGCTAATCGACGACAGCCTGAGCGGCGCGGGCTACAAGCTTTCGAAATGTTGCAACCCTATCTTCGGCGATGATGTGTTCGGCTTTGTGACCATCAACGAGGGCGTGAAGATACACCGCTACAGTTGTCCGAACGCCGCCCGGTTGATGGACCGGTATGCCTACCGCGTGGTAAAGGTGAAGTGGCGCGAAACCGCGCAAGCCACCATGTTCGAAGCTACGATACGCATCACGGGCTGTGATGAAGTGGGCATGCTGAACCGGATTAATGAAGTTATCTCTTCGCACAGTATGAATATCCGTTCCATTAATATTAACAGCGGTAAAGATGGGAAGTTCGACGGCCGCATCCAGGTGCTGGTGCAATCCAATAAGCAGTTGGACAAGTTGCTTTATGCGCTCCGCGAGCTGCGGAGCGTGGAGAAGGTGACACGTGTTACCGGGTAACAATACATAAAATTTGGTAATGACGCCAAAAATGGTTGGTAACGCAGTATCATATCCCTTATCAGCATTGAGATGTGAAAACCGGGAACATTCAGTTGTTCGTTGGTTTCACTACTAACCGTTTACCACTAACCACTGCCTACCGCAGATGGTGCAGCGATTTCACCATAGCTTCGTCGCGGCCGATATAGCGCATGGCGAGCGCCAGCAGGATGACGGCAATGAGCGGAAACGCCACCGTGAGGGAAAACACGGCGCCCGGCGCGGCGGTGACCATGTAGTAAATGATGATACCTTGCAGCCCCAGCAACACTATGCAGTTAAACAGGCAAAGCCTGATTTGCGCCATCCGGTGACGATAAAGGAAAACGGTGATAAATCCCACAGCGCCGCACAGGATAAGGAAAAAAAGCAAAATCCATGACGAGCGGTAGAAAATAATTTCGTCGATATAGGTGGCCAACGGCGAAAAAAACATGCCGGCGAGCAGCCCTACTGCCGCCAGGAGAAAAAGTGTCTGGACACGCTGTATCATAATCTTGTTTGTTTACTGCCTCCTGCCACTGCCTCCTGTTTCCCGTTCCACTTGTCGGGTGTTTCCCGCCATTGTTCGAGGGTTTCCATTTCCACCGGTTTAATATAGCCGCACTGCAGCGCTTCCTCAATGAGCGTGATATAATTGGTGAGGGTATACAGCACACAATTCGCATTCTCGAAATTACGCCGTGCGCTATTGAAATTGTATGAGAAAATAGCCGTCAGGCCCAGTACTTCGGCGCCGGCCTTGCGCAAAGTTTCCACGGCTTGCAAGCTGCTCCCGCCGGTAGAAATAAGGTCTTCCACCACCACCACGCGGGCGCCTTGCGACAACACGCCTTCAATACTGTTCGACAGCCCGTGGCCTTTAGGCGCGGCGCGCACATACACAAACGGCTTGTGCATGGCTTCGGCCACCAGCGCGCCGTGTGCAATAGCGCCGGTAGCCACGCCGGCAATATATGATATATCTTCAAAATTTTGCTCAATAAGATGTTGAAGCCCCTCATAAACCAATTTGCGAATGTCGGGATAAGAAAGCACTTTGCGCGTGTCGCAATATATTGGCGAGCGCCAGCCCGACGCCCAGGTGTAGGGCTGTTCCACATTCAACTGGATGGCTTTTATATCTAATAACCGTTGCGCCACTATTTTTTCCATTTTTTCCATAAATCTGCTTATCTTTGTTGCGTAATTTTTTAATTATTTTATGTATAAAATCTTCTTTTATGATCGTCTCCTTGGCATTTGTGACGACTGGGCAGCATGCAGCAGCCGGCCTGATGCCATAATTTACAAAGTTATAAAAAAATCTGAAATTAAAAATATTGTTACACAATTCCGGGGAAACCGGGACATGATGGAATTATGGCTTCTCACGGAAAACCCGGAGGAGGCGATGAATGAAGTGACGTCGCTCTTTACATTGATAGAAGCCGCCGGTGGGCTGGTGTATAATACCCGTGACGATTTACTATTGATTTTCCGGCACGAACATTGGGATTTGCCCAAGGGGAAGCATGAGCCCGGCGAAACCATGGCCGAAACCGCCATGCGTGAAGTGGAAGAGGAATGTGGGATTGCGGCGCTGACGCTGTTTGAGCAGCTGGCCTGCTCCTACCATATATATAAGGACGGGGACGCATTTTTCCTGAAGAAAACACATTGGTTTTCGATGCAATATGGCGGCCATGCGCCATTAACGCTACAGGAAGCCGAAGGCATCAAACAGGCGCAATGGGTGGCAATGGATAAATTGGCGGAGTATTTTCCAAAAATGTTTTCCTCTATTGCCGATTTGCTTCATCGCGTAATCTCATAAACACATCTTCAATGTTGCCGAGCGGCGACGGGGCGGGCGAAAGCAGTAGCTTTCCCTCCTTATCAAGCAGGAAATAGGTGGGCAAGGCCTTAATGTCATATTGCTTGAGCACATCGGGGTTGTGGCTGTAGTGCAGGAAGCGCCAATGGTAACGCTCACTGTCGCGAAAAGCCTTGAGTTGTGCGGCGTCTTCGTCCACACTAATAACGGCTATATCCACCACATCACGATATACATTGTAGAGCGTGAACAACCTTTCGAACGCATTAATGATACTATAATTAAATACCTTGCAAAAAATCAAATACAGCGCTTTCCCCTTGAAACCGTCGAGGTGGTGCAGGTTTCCCTCGGTGTCATACAGCGCGAATGGAGGCGGGGCGTAGCCCGGCATCAGCAGCGTAACCCGGCGGATAATGTTCCCGGCAATATTTTTATGTTCGTAGTATGACGTTGTGGCTTCAATCTCCTTCACCAACGATAACAAACCCTCGTGCTGGAAGATTTTAGTGTAAAAATTATCATACAGGTTTTTGAGTATCACCAGCTCGAGCAGCGCATTGTCATGAAAAGTGCTGTCGCGCAAAAGAAAAGTTTTCAGGGCGGCCAACCCTTCCTGTTGGTTGATAATCGCCGACAGCCGCGCATACTGCCGGTGGGCAAACTCAAAATAACGGCCGTATATCTGGTTGAACAAATCCATGTAGGCCTCATTGTAGTACAACACCGGCTGGTCGCGGAAATAGTTTACCGACACAGCCCTCACTTTCTGCCTTACCGACTGGTATTTTGCCATTCCCCCGCGATAACGGCAATAAGCTTCATACTCGTCATTCCCCGCCGGCTTGCAGTCGCCTTCGAGCATCAGCCGGTTGATATCGCCTTCCGCCGTAGTGTGCACACCGGCGTGTATCGGCAGCTCTTCGTAGAACGGATTCAGCGAATCGGCAAGGCTTTTCGTTTCGTATGGCGGTAAATGCAGCGTATAAGTACCGTTAGGCACGGCATAGAAATAAATAAAGTATATGCCGGAACGTGCAAACACCATGCCCTCATGAGTAATATCGCCGGAGCCCGAAAATTTACCGGTAGCGTCCACGTCACACTGCACAACGTTATCTTCCGTGTAGGTGATATAATCGCCGTAGGTGCAAAAGCGGAGGGTGGTCCCTGCGTAACCGGGCGCCACGCCCTGTATGCTGATAGTTTGTGCAAAGGCTATGAGCGATGCGCCATGGAAAAAAATCAGGCAGGCTATACGTGCAATCATCGTCCTATTCCTTTAATGAAACGCCTTTGGGCAGGAAAGCAGATACATCGCCGCCGTGTGCCAGCACATCACGCACCACGCTTGAGCACACAAAAAAATGTTCGGGCAATGCCGGGAGAAAAACAGTGTCGATGTGGTGACACAAGCAGTGGTTGGCTTGCGCAGTTATATTCTCGTGCTCGTAATCGAACGCAGAACGTATGCCGCGCACAATGCAGGTAATCTGGTTGGCCTTGCAGAAGTCCACCGTGAGCCCGTGGTAAATCACCGTTTCCACGTTTGGGAGGTCTTTCGTGGCTTCCCGGATGAAACGCATACGGTCTTCTTCCGAAAAAAGATTTTTCTTGAACGGGTTTGTGCCGATACCGATTATTACCCGGTCGAATATTTTGAGCGCGCGACACACAATATCGTAGTGTCCTATGGTGAACGGGTCGAAAGAGCCCGGGAAAAATGCGGTCATAATTGCCAGTTTATAGGAGTTAGTCCTTGTTTTGTGAGCAGGTCGTTAGTTTGGGAGAAGTGCCGGCAGCCGAAAAACTTTCCGCCCGAAAGGGGAGAGGGGTGTGCGGCTTCCAGTATGTAGTGTTTGTGGGCGTCAATCAAAATTCTTTTGTTTCGTGCAAAATTGCCCCACAGCAGGAAAACGAGGCCTGTTTTTTGTTCCGATAAGGTGCGGATGACCGCGTCGGTAAAGGTCTCCCAGCCTATTTTACTGTGCGACATGGGCTCGCCCGCCCGCACCGTGAGGGCGGCATTCAGCATAAACACGCCCTGTTCGGCCCACGCTTCGAGGCAGCCGTGGCGGGGCGGCGCAATGCCAAGGTCGGTTTCTATCTCCTTGAAAATATTGACTAACGACGGCGGCGGATTTATCCCGCGTTGCACCGAGAAGCACAATCCGTGCGCCTGTCCCGCTCCGTGATAGGGGTCTTGCCCCAAAATAACAACTTTTACCTTGTCGAAGGGCGTTTTTTCGAAGGCGTTGAAAATATATTTCGGCGGCGGATACACGGTTTTCCCTGCCATAATTTCATTGCGTACCACCG
Source organism: Prevotellaceae bacterium (assembly GCA_031279475.1). Lineage (GTDB taxonomy): Bacteria > Bacteroidota > Bacteroidia > Bacteroidales > UBA932 > JAIRLC01. The sequence continues at coordinate 17,971 of JAITIL010000071.1, forward strand.
TGGTTAGCTCGGCGAAGTAGGGTTTGTCAAACTCCGGTTGCAACACGGCTTTCCAAGAGGCTTCTATTCTGACATCCATAGGCTATTCCATTAACTTAGACCACAAAGATACTATTTTTTCCGGTTCTGCGGCGTCTACCCACCTTATATCATTGTAACGCGCCCAATATGAGCGCTGTTTTTTTGCATAATTACGGGTATGCTGTTGAATGAGCGCGATGGTATTGTCGAGGTCGGCTTTCCCGTCCATGTAGTCAAACAGCTCCTTGTAGCCCACGGTATTTAGCGCCGGGAGACGCCGGAAAGGGTAGAGGCTGCGGGCTTCGTCGAGCCATCCCTCGTCCATCATGTGCACCACACGCCGGTTGATGCGTTCATAAAGCTCCTCGCGCGGGCGCTGCATCCCGATTTTCACGATACGGAACGGACGCGGTTGCTTGTGTTCCTTTTTGAAGGAAGAATACGGCCTTCCGGTGGCAATCGTAACTTCTAAGGCGCGCACCAGGCGGCGCGGATTTTTCAGGTCGAGGGCGTGGTAGCTTTCCCTGTCGAGCAGTTTCAGCTGTTGGCGAAGCGAATTAAGCCCTTCCTGCTTATATTGTGTCGTCAGCGCTGCGCGGAGTGAAGGGTCTGCGTCCGGGAAATCGTCAATTCCGTGGCAAAGCGCGTCGATATACAGCCCTGAGCCGCCCACCAGCAGCACCGCCTCGTGTTTGGCAAACAGCTTTTCGAGTAGCGCCAGGGCTTCCAGTTCGTACTTCCCGGCCGTGCAGGGCGCATGGATGCTGTGCGACAGGACAAAGTGATGCGGCACGGCGGCTAATTGCGCTGGCGTGGGCGCAGCCGTGCCGAGAGGCATTTCACGGTAAATTTGCCGCGAATCGCCCGACACGATTTCCGTGCCCAGCCATTGGGCTATGGCAATGCCCACGTCGGTTTTTCCGACGCCGGTAGGGCCAAGAAGGACAATAAGCGTGGGCGTTGCCATAACTATTGGTAAAAGTTGGCACAAAGGTACATGAAAAATCCTGGAAGTATAAAAAAAGGTCATTAAAAAATAATTATAACATATTTTAACATTTGTATAGTTGGAATTCTAAAAATTATATTTATATTTGCTCCCAGAAAAGGCAGTTCGTTCTTTTTATTATCTGTTGGCGCTCGCTTTTAAGTACTCTTAAAAGGAAACTTACGAATTTCTGAAAGTATAAAGGAGGAATAAAGTTAGCGCCCATGCATTTCTTTTTTATCAACCCAATTTATTTTTGTTAAAAAGTCAAGTGTGGGCCTAATTTATTTTTTATACTTGGTTTCGTAAGACCTCCTTTTAAAATAAATTATTCTACAGGCTCGCGCTACTATTATTTAATTAAGAGTTCCTTAGTGAGTGAGGAATTAAGTGATTAAGGTGTTTGCATTTTTCTTAATCGCCTAATCACTTAATCAGGTAATCTCTTAATTCCTGTAAGGAAAGAATAGCAACAAAAGATTGAAGATTGTGGTCCTTGTTGTTTGCTCTTCATATTGCAATCTTTCATCTTTTGTTACTATTTTATATTTTAAATATAAAGTATTAATGTATTAATATGTTTTAATTTTAACTAAAAAGGGCTGTCAACTTCGATCTTTAAGTTTAATACAAATAACTACATTTTTAATCGATAGCCCTTTTTTTAATGTGCCAATGTGACTAATTAATGTGATTAATAAAATTCTTAGTTCTTAACTCTTAGTTCTTAGTTAATAAAGGGCTGCCGGCAATTAGTTCTTCTTTCTTCTTATATGCCATTTCTTGTAGACTGGCGGCCTTTTTCTTTAATGGTTTGTGATTAATTATTATAATAAAAATATGATGCAAAATTTTTTTAGAAAAAACAAAATGTCAATCAATGAAAAACGGAAAACGGAAAACAGGCGAATGGATTGTACGGTCGCACGAATACCGGCTATGTGCAGCCGCACGGCCATGCGGCTCTATCTGCTACTGGTAACATGTTTCCCGGCTATGCTGTCGGCGCAAAACGGTGTGATGGTGTCGGGGCTTGATGTGAATGCAGGGACGGTGACGTTTAAGGTGAGTTGGGCCAGGAACAGCCCCGGTATGCCGTCGGTGTGGAGCGATTCGGTGTGGGTGTTTGTGGATTACAATAACGCGGCAGGCGCGATGAAGCGGTTGCCATTGATGTTGAACGCGGGCGCTACCTTGACCGAGACTTCGGCGCCGGGCGTGGGGAAACTGGTGGAAGTGCCCGGGAACAATCAGGGCATGTGGGTGATTGGTAATGCAAAGAGTGCCAGTTCCGGCAGTTTTTCGGCGACGGTGAAACTGTTCACGGCTGCTACTGTTACCGGGGCGTGCGCCTATGCCTCGAATTACCCGCCAACGGGGGAATATATTGACTCCGGTTCCATCATTCATTTTACGGGGACGCCGCCATATGACCTTGTGTTGAAGCACACCAACGGGACTACGAAATCCTGGATATCGGCCGGTAATTATTTTGTGCAGCCGGATTATACGTTACAATCGTTTATTGACAAAACCGGTATGCCGGGGACTTTAAAATGTGCGCCGATGACCGGGAATATTAATTTTGAATGTATGCCGTCTTCCGTACCTAAGGGCCGACCGGCGACGTTTACGGTGAATCTTGTTCCTACAGTGCCTCAGACTTCGAAGATAACGTACAGTTGGTCGGCGCCGGAGTTTACGCCGGCCACATATTCTGGAGCGACATTTACTACTACTGCGCCTAATACGTTTGGTGCATACGAAGTAACGTTGACGGCATACAGTAGGGGTTTTTGTGATTTGACACGGAAGAACGGTGTGACGGTGCTGGAATGCACTACCCCTAAGGTATTCACCTTAACGGCGTCGGCGCCGAGTTTCTGTGACGGTGGCGCCGGGGTTACATTTGCATTGTCGGATACGGAGAGTGGGGTGAAGTATCAATTATACAAGGACGGCGTGTCTATCGGTACTGAGTTATCCGGCGGCGGAAGTGCGGCTACATTCAGTGGTGCGTTTAACGTAGCTGGCCTTTATACGGCGCGTTCGGTGCAGGGGGGGAAGTATTGTGAGGTTGCGATGACCGGGTCGCATGGCATTACATCGAATCTGGCGCCGCAGGCGCCGCAAATTTCCGCCAATGATGTGTGTTTGAATAGCGGGAATTTGGTGTTTACGGCGTCGGGTTATTCCGGGGCGGTGGAGTGGCTGTCGGACGGTGGCGGCGTAGTAAACGGCAATACGGTGACCTTTGCGGGTACACTCATCGGGACAAAGACGGTGACTGCCCGTTCGGCGCAAACCTATGCCAATGCGCCAACGTGTTACAGTGTGGAGGCGACCCAATCGGCAACGGTGAATCCGTTGCCCACGGTAAGTTCGACGGCCGGCGCTTCGCGTTGCGGCGCGGGTACGGTGACGCTCACGGCCACGCCTTCGGATGGTGCGGTGATGGACTGGCACAGCGCATCCAGTGGCGACGCGTTGTTGTTGAGTTCGAACAATAATTATATTACGCCAACTATAAATACGAGTACGACGTATTATGCGCAGGCGCGCATTCAGGCCACCGGCTGTGTGTCGGCTTCGCGGACGGCGGTGTTGGCAACGGTGCAAACTGCCCCTGCAGCGCCTAACGGATTAACTGCCGATAAAACCACGATATGTAGTGGAGAGGCCACGACTGTAACTTTAACGGCCACCGGCGGCGACACAGGTTCCGGGGCGGTGTATGAGTGGGGCACGGGTGCGATAGGCAGTAATCTGCTTTCACCCTCGACTACCACTGCCAACACCTGTTTGGTGAATCCGAGCGATGCAGTTACCTACTGGGTACGATTAAAGGGTACGACGTCCTGTTCGGCCACTACCGGCGGGGCGACAACGTCTATCGGGACATATGGTACGATTGACGCAGGTGTGATAACTACAGCTTCGAAGACGACCTGGATAGGAATGGATGCCAACATAGTGGTGGAAAATTCTTCAATGGCTTCTGGTGCCAATGGGTCCTTTACATACTTGTGGCTTCGTACCGGAACGGGGGGGGCTTCTACCTTGACCGCTAATGATGCAGTTACCGGCATCATAAATTCCGATGATTATGCTACTGCCGGCACCTACTATTTTAACCGTTATGCGAAAGACGCAGTTTGTAGCATGGCGGCGTGGATAGCTGCAACGGGTACTTATACGTTAGTGGTAAGGGAGGGCGTTAACCAGCAGCAGGGCGGTTGTACGTTTACGCCACCACCGGTGGCGGGTACGTTTGCGAGTTTCAACAAGAATTACAGCGCTTCTACGTATGTGACCCTGGCCGATGAGCGGGACGGTAATAATTATACGGTGGTGAAAATCGCCGACCGGTGGATTATGGCGCAGAACTTGAATTACCAAAAGGATTTGACGTTGCAGGAGAATTCTAAGGCGCCGACCACAAAATCCGGAGGCAAAATACTGGAGTTAATCGGGCATTTCTGGTGTCCGGGCGGGTACAGTGCGACGTCGACTACTTCCACCAGGGCAAGTTGTGATGTGTGGGGCGCGCTGTATTCGTGGGAAACGGCGATGATGGTGGATGGGAAATGGACGTCTGATGCACACAATAGTAGTACATGGGTTGAGCCAACTTCGTATGGTACCAGCTCAAGTTCGGGTAATACGCAAAATCATGCCCGCTCGGGTGACGGCGCCACTTCCGGTGGTCGCGGTATTTGTCCGCCGAATTGGCATGTGCCGACCGATAAGGAATGGGGTGATATCTTAAATGCTATGGAATCCGGTGCGGGTACAACGCATAACACCGGTACGGGTGAAAGGGGTACGGATGCCGGAACACGTGGTAAGTCAAAGTGCAAAATTGCGAATAACAGTACATCTGGAAATGCGTATGTGAACGATGCTAATGCAAATTGGTATTATTATAGCTCTCGTTCGGGAACTGATGTTTATGGGTTCCGGGTGCTGCCGGCGGGCTACCGCGCCAACAATGGCTCCAACTTCTCCTATAGAGGCAGACGCGCCTACTTTTGGCATTCGACTGCCTATAATAATTTGAATGCGGGGTTCAGATACTTCAGCCATGACCGCGCCACCGTGAACCGCAACGCCAACTTCAATCGTTCTTATGCGCTCTCTGTCCGTTGTATCAGGGATTTGTAGTCCGTTTGGCAAAATAATTATGAATGTAATCAGTCTAATATCGAACATCTATGGAACACAATAAATAAACTGGATTGTAAAAATTTCGTAAGTTTCTTAAAAAGGGCGGTGGCTTGCCCGGAGTACTAACGTGGCGCGGGGTCTTTTGGCCCCGCGTTTTTTATAAACAGACGATAGCAGGGTGCGTTCCAAGAGCTATGCTTCCTTGGTTTTGTAAATTTGCACCGTTAACTTCATCAAGGTATGCGGGCTTGTGAGGAGGCGGCTCATCATCGCAAAGGCCAAACCTTCTTTTTGTAGCGCAGTCTTGGCGTTTTGAGTCGAAGAAATTCATACTGCGGGCTTTTTTTGAATTTCCAATAACTTTGCGAATAGTTCATTACTTTCTTCCAACTCTTTATTCAATGCGTTTTCATCGGAAGGTAATTCGTTTAATGTCTCGAGGGCGTGAATGGAGCCGGTTATTTCGTCGAGTTCATAAACCGACAAATCGGCCGGGTTAACAATTGATTTTAGCGAAATAATTTTCCCCAATTCTTTTTCCTGGGTAGCTGTTACTATCGGCGCTAACTGTCCGGCCTTAACCAGTAGCGTAAGATAGCTAATCAGGTAAGGGCTATGCGTTGTTATTACCAGCTTATTGCCCGGCGTTCCGTTATTAAATTCCAGCAAACTTTGAAGCATCATCCATTGCGAAGACGGAAACAGGTTTTGCTCAGGCTCTTCGACGATATTCACAAACGCGGTCTTGTTGAACTTCGACGACAGGGCCGACAGGGCAAGCCGCTTTTGCTCGTCGGTGAGGCTGGGATTATCCCAGATTTTTTTCGCATCTTCTTTAAAGCGGCTTCGCTCTTCCGCACTCATGGCTTCTTTGTTGTCACTATGCGTTTTCACCGAATCCGCCAAATATTTTGAAACCAGGTATTGCGGCACGAATGATTGAAATCCGCTTGACGCTTCGGTAAGCTCAATTTTGTAACCATCGCCTTTCAGATAGAGGTTGTCGTGTTGTTTGCTGTATTCGACGTCGGTATTGCCGATAGGTAGCCTGGCTGTTGCCTTCAGGTCATTTTTTGCATGGATATATTCCGTATTAAACTCCTGTAAAGCTTCGGACGACAACTTCAACTCTTTGGCTCCTTTAATATAAGTCAAAAAGTTCCTTTCGGCCGGAACATACATGATTTGAGGCAAAGGATACGTCCCCCCCGTTTCAGAGATTGACATTGCCCCATCCCTGTATTTTATGGAGTAAACATCTCCCTGATATTCGATGCCGGTGTCGGGCTGGAGATAGTTCTCTAAACGGTGATAGGGTAAAAATTGATTTTTAAACCTGTTTTTCTTCTCAAACCATTCTTTATCGTAATCGCCTCTGAATAATGCTTTTTCCATCCACGTGAAAGCCGAAACCAGTTTAGCAACCGTACTTTTCCCTGAGCCTTGGTTGCCGACAAATACCGTAACTTTCCGTATATCGAGCCAGCCATTTTTTTCAGAAAATCCTTCTTTAACAGGGCCGAAACATCTAATTTTTATTTTACTCATTTTGTTTAATTTAAATAAAATTATACCCACAGCAAAGGTACAGAGTAATTCTTTAATTAACAAATCACAGATGATGCGCGAAAAACGGTAATTAAATTAACGCGTCAGTAAAGATTAAAAATTTACTTCTTTATCTCTTTGGGCGATGCGCCGAACTGCTTTTTAAAGCGTTTGGAGAAATAGGACGACGACCCGAAGCCCACTAAAAAACAGATTTCATTAATCCGGCAGGAGCCTTCCTGCAATAACTCGGCGGCCTTTTTCAGTCGAACCAACTGGATAAAATCGTTGGGCGTCAGTTCAGATATCCCCTTAATCTTCCGGTGCAGGCTGGAGCGGCTCATGTGCAGTTCGCCTGCCAGCGAGTCTACATTGAAATCCACGTCCGACAGGTTTTTATCAATAATTCGGGTCACTTTCTCCAGGAAAATTTCATCAGCCTTTGTTAAAGCAATGCTGCCGGCCTTTTGGGTAGGGGAGTTGATGAAAGCCTGCTTCACTTTATTCCGGTTGGTAAAGATATTGGATAGCTGCGCCAGCAAATGCTCCATCGAAAAGGGTTTTTCCACATAAGCGTCGGCGCCGGCGTCCAAACCTTCAATATGCGATTTGATATCGGCCTTGGCCGTCAGCAGGATTACCGGGATATGGCTGTGGTTTACGTTGGCTTTTACTTCGGCGCAGAGTTGCAGGCCGTCCATTTCCGGCATTATGATATCGGAAACAATAATATCTACATTTTCCTTCCGGAGACATTCCAGCGCGATTTTCCCGTTCTGCGCCTTTATGACTTTGTAAAGCGGTTTCAAGCGGTTGTACAGGAAATGCCGCATTTCCTGGTTGTCTTCCACAATCAGGACGGTGGGTTTGGTTTTGAACGGGATTTCTTCGCCCGCCGCCATCTCGGTTTCCGGCTCCGGGGCTTCTTCCACCACTGTAATCGCGGAATCTTGCGCCAACGGAAGTTGCAGGATGAAAATATTCGGTTGGCCGGGTAAAATTTCGAGATACAACTTCCCCTTGTGCAATTCGGCCAGCGAACGTGCCAGGGGCAACCCTAACCCGGCGCCCGATTTTATGCTGTTCCCGTCTTCATCGCCAATCTGGAAAAACGGCTCAAAAATCTTTTCTTTCATCTCTTCCGGAATCAGATAACCGTCGTTGGAAACTTTGAGCCTGAATTGGTTTTCACCAGCGCTTTCCAGTGCCGCCACTATTGTGTTTTGGGCATATTTGATGGCATTCGTGAAAAGGTTGCTCACCATTTTAGTAAAAGCTTCCCGGTCGATATCGGCAAAAAGTTTTTCCGCAGGAAGCTGGAGCTCAAAGTCCAGGTTTTTCTGGCGGGCTGTCAGTTCAAAACGTACATACACCTCCTCGACAAGTTGTTTGACGTCGGAATGCATATAATTCAGCTGAAATCCTTTGGCTTCCACTTTGCGGAAATCGAGTAATTGGTTGGATAAATTCAGCAGGCGGTTGGTGTTCTTTTCAATCACTTTCAGGTTTTCCGTCATCTCTTCCGCTTCTATTTCGTGCGTGAGGATGTATTCCACCGGCCCTTTGATTAAACTCAGCGGCGTGCGTATTTCGTGGGCAATGTTGGTGAAGAAGGCGATTTTCGCGTTATACAGCTCTTTGTCCTTTTCGTTTTCGAATATTTCCAGTTTTCTCTTCTCCCGCCGTTTCAACCGTTTATGGTATGACAGGAAAAACCAGACGAGGAACAACAGCAAAAGCAGCGTGTACGCCGAATACGCCCAAACCGTCTTGTAAAACGGCGGATGGATATATATCGCCAGGTTGACCGGCGTTTCGTTCCATTTTCCATCGCTGTTCGAGCCTTTCAGGCGGAACACATAATCGCCCGGCGAAATGTTGGAGTAAGTAACGCTGTTGTGTCCGGTGAGGTGCGTCCATTCCTTTTCGAAGCCTTCCAGCATACAGGCATATTTGTTTTTCCCGGGCGCCATGTAGCTCAATGCGGCGAAGTCGATGCTGAAAGAGGTCTGGTTGTACTTCAAATGTATTTCATTCGTTAAATGAAACGGCTGTTTCGTGGGAAAACCCTGCGTATCGTCTTTCGTTTCTTTGTTGAACAGGCGGAATCCGGTAATAACAACCGGAGGGATATAATCGTTTTCGGTAAAACCCAGCGGGTCGAAAGCAATGAAACCGTTCAGGCAACCCCAGTATAATTTCCCCTCCGGCGTTTTATAGCCCGACTTGTAATTAAACTGGTTGCCTAACAAACCCTCGGCAAGCGTGTACGTCTTTATAGCGCCATTGTCGGGATTGAAGCAGGAAAGGCCGTTGTTGCTGGTGAACCAAAGTTTCCCGTTGTCATCTTCCAGCATTTTATAGACCACATCATTGGGCAAACCGTCTTTGGTGGTATAGGAAATAAAGCTTTCATCATCCGGGTTGTATTTACAGAACCCACCGCCCTCGGAGGTAACCCACAGGTTTTTCTTGCTGTCTTCGTAAATAGAGATGATTTTATCGTGAGGCAAACTCTTTTCGTTTTCCGGGTCATGTTTGAATACTTTCCATTCTTCGTTGCGGGGATTGTAGCGAAAAAGCCCCTGATTGAACGAGGCGAACCACAACAAACCGTCGTACGATTGGAAAATGTCATAAATGAACGTATCGCCCATGTACTTTATTTTGGTGAAATTATCCTGCTGCGGGTTGTAGCGCGACAGCCCGTAAATCGTGCCGAGCCAAAGGTTCCCGACATCGTCCTTGCAGATGGCGAAGACGCTGTTGTCGCATAAAGAATGGGGGTCTTCCGTCTTTTTGTAATGGCGGATTACTTTTTGTGTCTTGATGTCGAGCACATCCAGCCCGTGCGTAAACGTCCCGATCCATAGTTTGTCACCATCGACCAACAGTCCGTGGATATTCAGATAGCTGATGCTTTTGTGAGTGCCGTCAGGCATAAAATTCCGGAAAGCGCCCGTACGCGGGTTATAATAGTTCAGTCCGCCGTCTTCCGTGCCGATCCAAAGGCCGCCGTACCTGTCTTGTTGAAATTCCCGGATGCGTTTTCCACGTATCGTGTTCTGCCTGTTTTGCGGATAAAACCGCTCAAAGGGCGTATATTGGGGCGGATAATAATTGACTCCGCCGAAGTAGGTGCCAATCCAGAGCCCGCCCTCGCGGTCTTTATACAAGCTGTAAACCGCGTTGTCGGAAAGCGAATAAGGGTCGAAAGGTTCGTGGCAAAAATGCTGTATGCTATGGCTCTGCGTATGGTAAATGTAAATGCCCGATTCGGTGCCGATGCACAGTTCGTTGTCGGATTTCCGGATAATGTCCCGGACAAAAAGGTGGTCGTAGCTTTCCGGCTCCAGCAGCGGTTGGATTTGTTTGTTCAGCAGATTTAACTTCTTCACGCCCCCGTTGGCCGTTCCGATAAGCAAATTATTGTAGTTATCCTGAAAGAGCCGGTAGATGTCGCCCTTGACTTCGTTTCCGTTAGTCAGCGGGACAGCTTCGAACCGGTCGTTTTTCCGGTCATACCGGTTCAGGCCTCCGCCATGGGTGCCTGTCCACACGTTGTTTTCGCGGTCGATGCAGATACTCCACGCATTGACAATGGTGTTCACTTTGTAGAAAATCAAGGATGGGCGATTGTCCGCCCCTGCGCCCTGGGGTTTATACAGGAATATGCCCTGCCAATCAACGGCAAACCAAATATTCCCGTCCTTATCCGCCTTGATGTCATTCACCTCTTTCTCAATGCCGGTTCCGTTTGCGGTCTGCAAATCGAAGCGGGTAAAACTTTCCGTATCCGGATGGTAGATATAGACGCCCATATCCGTTCCCACCCAAATGTCCCCGTTTTCTCCCTGGAAAAGGCTCCGGATAAAGTTATTGCCGATGCTGTTTTTGTTTGCCTTGTCGTGCCTGAAATTCCGGAACGTATATCCGTCATAGCGGCTCAGCCCGTCTTTTGTTCCAAACCACATGAAGCCCTGCCTGTCCTGCAAAATGCAGGAGACCGTATTTTGCGGCAACCCGTCTTCCACGCCGAAATGCCGGAAGTAGTAGCCTGGCTCGCCTTGCATGGACAATGGCAAGGATGCCGCGAGCAACAAGAGGTATGTGCGTAGTGTGTTCATTTTTTATTTTAGCGCCTGACTGATGGCATATAAAGGGATAACTTTGATAGCGTTATATTGCGAAAAATTTTCGAGCGAAGTACGAATACCATACGTCACATTTTTTTCTTTCAGAAACAGATACAAACTCTGCATGGCGCCGGTTATGCCCGATTTTACCTCAATGGGAATGATTTCCCTGTTTTTTTGAATGATGTAATCTACCTCGGCAAGACTGCCCGGCTTGTCGCGTTGCCAATAATATAGACCTTGCTGTGTGTAGCAGGAGCTTGCCTTTAACAGTTCCAAGCCGACAAAAAGCTCGGCGATGTTCCCTTTGTTTACGAAGTTAAAATCGCTGCCCAACAATATGTCCGATAATTGTAAACCTTGTAACCGTTGTAAAATTCCGGTATCAAGCAGCAACATTTTTTGTTTTTTATAATTGAGTTGGGCGCCCAATGGGATGCCCGTAGCTGCTGTGTGTACAACCGGAATAACCAAACCTGCCATTTTAAGGGTTTCCAAAGCTTGCTTCAGCTGATAATGCGAATATTCCTGCCCTGATTTTGAGAACATAAACTTTTTACCGACTTGCTCGCTGACCATATCGAAAACCGTGGAAACTTGCAATGGCAGAATGCGCTGTTTATATTTGGCAAAATCGGTGCGTAGCGAAATAATTAAATCGTCGAGTACGCGCTGGCATTGGCGTAAATCTTTTTTCGAGGCATAGGTGGCCACTACTTCGGGCATACCGCCCACAATCAAAAACTCCCTCAAATGTTCAAGCGCTTTTCGATGAATGGCTTCAGGAAGCGGATTTTCGACATTTCCCTCCCCAATGGCTTCTAACAGCAGGGCATGTCCGCACGCACTCAAAAACTCCGCAAAAGAGAACGGGTACATAAACAACGACCGGATGCGCCCCACGCCAAACGACGGCAGGACTTCCAACGCAAATTCCAGCAGCGAGCCGGCTGCAATCACATGCAATTCGGGGTAATCTTCGTAGAAAAAGCGCAACGAAGAAATGGCGGGAAGACAAGATTGAATTTCATCGAAAAAAAGTAAGGTCTTACCCGGAATAACAGGAGTATCATAGATAGCAGAGAGCTGATTGCAAATCCGCTGTGGAGATAAATTCCCCTCGGAGAACACTTTGCTTGCCTTTTCGTCTTTCTCAAAATTTATTTCCAGGAAGTGAGGAAATAATTTAGCCAAGTGCCGCACCGACGATGATTTCCCCACTTGTCGCGCTCCGCGCAATAACAAAGGCTTATGTTGGACTTCTTTCGACCATGCCTCCAACTCTCTGTCAATCTCTCTTTTAATATATCCTATTTCTATTTTCATGACCTAAATCCCTCAGATAATTTTAAAAATTAGGGGCAAAAATAGCTGTTTTTTTTCAAAAATCATGACCGAATGCCACTTTTATATGATTGTGATTTTCCTGCCAAAAATCAAAAAACGCCACGCCGAAGCGCCGGAAATAGTAGTTTGGTTCGCCTTGCATGGACAATGGCAAGGACGCCGCGAGCAACAAGAGGTATGTGCGTAGTGTGTTCATTAGCTATAGCTGGCAGGCTTGTGTGCCTGAAAACTCACAAAACTCAAAATTGAATTTGCCGTAACAGATTTTTCATTGTCATAACTGATTATATTCTTCGTAAATGTCGTTAATTGTTTCAGAAAGAGGATTTGTATTTATCAATTTTTTGTTTGCGATTTTCAAATCAAAAATTTCCCCTTCATCCACTTGGTAAACAGACACGTCGTCATAATTTAGTTGTGCGCCTTCCACTAATTTGTTTTTATCACGGGCTTTAATCAGCAAGTTTAAATGATTAATGATATACGGACTGTGTGTAGCCATCATAACAGTCATATTGTAGTCTTTATGATTTTCCACAAAGCAACGGTTTACAATAAAATTTATCAAACTGCGCTGACTTTCGGGAAATAAACTCAATTCCGGCTCTTCAATGTGGATATGCACATTCCGGTGTTTGATATCCCCGATATTTTGCACTGCCCGGAAATCTTTTAAACTGTCGTTCCGGGAGAGATAATCCAACACAATATTGTTAAAACGGCTATTGAAATCATAGTGTCGTGCAAAATGCTCCACAATGACCGACAGTGGAATTAGTGTTTGTGTGCCAGAAGAAGCGTTATATAGATTTATAGAATACGGCTCGTCATTCCCTATATTTTCAACAAGATACCTTGGAATGACCCCCTCCTTTTTAACCACAAACTTAATGCCTAAATAAGCTATATGTAATGGCTGGGCTATTTGATTTAGCGCTAACAAAATATCGTTTAATGTTTCCTGTAAATAAAAATCGGTTTGCAGGTTCATTTTATTGGCGAGTATATCAGGTATGATATTTCTTCTATCTGCCACAAAGCACATTTTTTCTAAACTTAACTCGTCTTTGGGCACTAAATCAGAAGTAACCAACTTATCCTTCTTGTAATGAACAGTAGCGCTTCCCTTTTTATAAATGATTTCGGTATTGTCTTTTAAATATTCCAATAATCCGTTTTTCTTTAACAATTCCTTAAACTCAAATTCAACCAGTGATTTTGAGATATTCGAATGTTTCAAATAGGAGCGAATATTAACCCATTTATAAATCCATCGAAAAAGTATGATTACCTTCATAATCGCGCTTTTCCCGCTGCCCGATTCGCCAATAAACACGGTAAATGGGCGTATGTCTTCAATTTCTATGTGCTTAACAGGACCGAAATTCTTTATGATTATTGCTTCTTGCATCATGTCAAAATTTTTGTAAAGGTACATAAAAGTCTTAACATATACACAGACCGATAAAATTCAGTTGAAAAACCTATCTTCACTGCGTTTCGTTCGGTACAGTCAGCGCGCAATATGTAAAAAACCACCACTTTCGTTATATTTGCAGAAATAACATTAAATATTAATCAATATACTGAAAGTGTTTGGTTTATAGGTGTATAAAGATAATGTGTTTTGTGCGGTTTACAATGGAGAGACGTCATTTATTCACTTACAAATAAAAATACAACTTTTCTCCCAAAAACATGTATTTTCCTGCCAAAAATTAAAAATACGGTGAATTTGACAAAAAATTACACCTATTTGAAAGAATAGATATACTTTAAATTTGCCTTATCACTTATCTTTGCCTTAACATAATATAAACCTTATTTTAATCTATACTTGTTTTACGCTAACAAACCGAATTAAACCAGACCAAACGCAGGAATAATTATGAAGCTACCGGTTAACACACCAAAAAACGGGTGCATCAGCGCCGAAAATTCGCCTGGATATACCGCGAATTCGCGCGAATTTATGGCAAATTCGCCTGAATATGGCGCGTGTTCGCCTGGATTTATGACAAATTCGCTTGAATACGGCGCGCGTTCGCCTGAATTTTACAGGAATTCGCCTGGATATACCGCGAATTCGCGCGAATTTATGGCAAATTCGCCATGTCTAATTTGTGTAATCCGTCTCAATTCGTATAATTAATTCGTATAATCCATAAAATTCATAAAAATATGTCAACATCAAGAAGCACCCTGAACAGGCCAGACGCAGAATTCCTGGCAAAAGCAAACAACATTAACGAACAATGCCACCTCCACGGACCTGAGTGGGACATCGAGCCGCCGCGACTTACGCAGTTCAACACGCTGCTGGCCGCCGCCAACACGGCCTACGAGGCCAATAACCACGAGAGTACGAAAAACGCCATCACGTCGGCACACAAAAAGTCGACGTTTGGCGAGTTGAAACACTTCATGGGGCCGTTTATTGACTACCTGGAAGTGAACACCAACGTGCCCGACGAGGCGCTCGCTTTCATGGGTCTGCGGTCGCGCGAACACCACGTGCACCAGCCGTTGCCGCGGCCTACTGAGGCGCCGGTGATTTCGGTACGGCGGCAGCACGACGAGATTACCGTGTATGCCGCACGTCCCGAACAAGACCACCCCACCGCAGGCGTGGCGCCGGCGCATTACCACGGCTTCGCGCTCCGCTACAGGGTAGACGGCGAAGAACGGTACGAAACCGTAATGTCGTCGCGCCTGCACCACACCCTCTTTTTCGAGCGCGCCGACGAAGGCAAGCGCATTCTCCTCTCGGCGGCATGGGTGAACCCGCGCCTCGAAACCGGCCCCTGGTGCGTGGAGACGTCGGAAGTAATAGGATAACCCGCCTCCCCCCAGCCCTCCGCTCAGTCGGCAGTGGCAGTTTTCAGTTGGCAGTACATACTGCATACTGCAACTGCCTACTGAAGGAGGGGGCGGGGATGAGGACAATAGGATAATGATAAATGTTATGGATTAAATAGTGATGAAATCTGCCAAACCCATAAAATCCATTGATCCGGCAACGTGCGTAACGCTGCTGGGCATGGTATGCGTCTGTGCCCTTTTCGTGTCGTCGCGGGCGCTGGT
>JAITIL010000165.1 GCA_031279475.1 Prevotellaceae bacterium
AATAGACGAAACAATATGGATACAATCTTTGATTCGCTAATAAAAAGGATGATCAAAAACAATCCAATTAGACTAATTGAGCAGATTTGAAGAGTGAGGTCTAAGCGATTATACCTATAATTTAATTTAGAAGAATCATAGACGTGACCTTTCTTCGTCAGCCCCCGATTCAATATTTTTGATTTTTATAGATTTTCATGTTTTAAAATTATAACGGATTGAAAGACCAAATTCTCTATGTCTCCATTAAGATTTTGTATACCGGCTGAAGCCCTGTTCTTTGATTTTATATCTAACTCTTCCAGAATTAAATATATCATTAGCAAAAATGCTAACAGTTATTTTATTATCAACAAAAGATTTTCGTAGCGATGAATTTACTTTGTAAACCGACAACATTTTTATGTTCCCCAATATGGAAGGAGATACATAATATCCTTCGAGTTGAAAAGAAACTTTTTCAGGTAAAATAAAAGCATTTTCGCCCCCCCCTTGAAACACGAAAATCTTATCTTTTTCTTCAATAACTTTCACTATACTCCTTGAACCTAGTAGATTTGTATTTAAATTCCACCACGAGCAAACTTCTATTGGTAAATTTATATTTACATAATAATTTGTATTTTTTGCCACATTCTCCTGTCTCAAAATCATAACATTGTTATCTTCAGAGTCTTCTGAAGTAATTCGGCTGAAATCATTTCTCATGGTAGTAACACCAAATGTTAAGTTGTATTTATTATATAATACCAGACTAGTAGAATAATCATTTGAATAAGCTGGTTTAAGATAGGGATTTCCTTCAATAAATGAATGTTCTGACATAGGAAGTCTATATGGATTTAAATCATTAAATGTAGGACGACGAATTTTTTTATTATAATTAAGAACAATGGAGTGAAAATGTTGTTTATCAAGATGGAATAAGATATTAACTGTAGGAAATAGTTTAAAATACTTTTGCTTTTCAGCCATTTTAATTTTATTTGTCCATGGAGTGGCATAGGTATATTCTCCCCGTAATCCTAATTTAATATTTATGTCCTTAAATTCAGAAGTATAAGTGCTATATATTGCAAAAACACTTTCTTTAAAAGTATTATTACTGGATAATTGCTCGAGATTATGCCATACATTTCTATCGAAATAATCAAAGATAATTTCGTTATCCATACTACTCTGACTATATTTTAATCCTATTATTAAAAGAGATGATGAATTTATTTTTTTTCGAAATCAGTACTTAAAACACATAAATAGTTATCAGTATTTATGTCACTTTGATATATCGAATCGCACGAGACAGTTGCTTCATATTTCGAATAATAATCTTGTTTATTCTTATTCTTGCTATTATCATAATCAAATAAAATTTTAAAAATAGAACCTAATGAGTCTAATTCTAAAATGTAATTTGCAGATAATGAATATCTGTCAATTAAAAAAACTACTTATATTGATTAAGTTTTCAGCTTCTATTTTATCTAAATTACTATGGGTAGTATGTTTCAAATTATCTGATGAGTAATTAAATTCTACGCCTATACTTTGTTTGTTATCTATATCGTAAACTCCACCTATACGCACTTTTTGGGTATCGAAAGAGTGTGTTGTAACAGAATTATCCCCGATTATTCTATCTATCGTGTTATAATTAACACTATCTTTTACTAATTCTAACATATGCTCAAGATTATAATTTAATGATGTATAAAGACTGACTTTATTATTTCTATAATTTAAATTTAAACTTGGGTATAATGAAAACACATAATCTTCTGCTGGTGATAACAAAAATTGAGTCCCAATACTTCCATTCATTCCATCCTCTCTTTGGCGTCT
The DNA here is from genome assembly GCA_031279475.1 of Prevotellaceae bacterium. Taxonomy (GTDB): domain Bacteria; phylum Bacteroidota; class Bacteroidia; order Bacteroidales; family UBA932; genus JAIRLC01. The sequence goes on from JAITIL010000165.1 coordinate 1,843, forward strand.
TAATTTGATTTTTATTACCTCGTCTGTCATATCCGCATCAAATTCAGCACCTGTGGAAGGTAATACTTCTATTCTGACAATATCTTCTGCTTTTAATGTTTGTAAATATCGAATGAGGTCTAATCCTTGTTCGCGAATAATATGTTCATTTACCATTATCTTATTTATGCACATGCCATAGATAAACAGATGAAATCCGAGTTATAGTTTGGGAAAACAAGATAATATCCGGTGTATATTTCCGCATCATTTTCGAATTGCGGTTTTAATAAAAATGCAAAATAGAGATAATGAACTTATAACAATTGACAGATCCTTGCAAAATGTCGCAGACGGCGCTTGCGTATTCTACGGATGAATATGAGATAGATCGCAATAAAAAACTTATTGCGATAAGTAACCGCATAATATCAATTGTAAGAGGTGCGAAAGAAGAAAATGTCCGGATAGGCTATCCTCCGGTAAAAAAACAGGTTATATCTAAAGTGGACATTCGCGTTGTTATTTTTAACGAATAAGGATAATTTTTGGGGTCAGGGAAGGTGGTCTTTATCGGGTGGGGGCAGAGGTGGAATTCTTTGCACCGGAGAACGTCTGCACGATATTTTTCTGTGACGATTATTACGGCAACTTCTGTTCGTATAAAACATCGGAATAGTATATATCTACATTCTGTTCCCTTATATTTTTTAAGCGCTCATCCGATATATTAGCATCTGTAATAATAGCATCAACTAATGATATAAATCCGAGGTTAGCAAAAGCGCTGATTCCTATTTTTGAAGAATCTGCTACTAAATAGACTTTATCCGCAGATTTTATCATAGCCGTTTTTACTATCAAATCACTTAAACTGGGATATGTTAAACGCATATCGGAAGATATTCCGGCAGTTGCTAAAAATAATTTATTCACATGTACATCTTTAAAAGCATCTGCTGCCATTTTTCCGGTTAACGATAATGTAGGCGCTTTAAATTCACCTCCTGTAACAATTAAGTTAATACCATGATTTTCGCCTAAAATTAAAGCAATATTGAGTGCATTGGTAATTACTGTAAGTTCTTTAAAATGAGTCAGCAGTTTGGCAATTTCAGTCGTTGTCGAACCGGAATCAAGAATAATACTGTCTCCTTCATTAATAAAGGTAACGGCTTTCCGGGCTATTCCTCTTTTTTCCTCAATATGCGTTTGATTAAACACTTGACCTGATTTTGCGAAAGAATCTATCTCTTTTAAAAAAGCGCCCCCGTGTTCTCTTTGAATATAACCCATATCTTCCAATATTTCAAGGTCTTGCCGAATAGTAACATCCGTTACTTTGAAAATTTTGCTCAATTCGTGCACTTTAGCATGACCATCTTCACGTATTAAGTCCAGTATCTTTATTCTTCTTCGATTTAGTGTCATAATAACTATATATTGTTAGTTTTGCGGTATTCTTGAATATCATTAATTGATATTATTTTCAAACGGAATCGTTTGGCTATTTCGATTAATTGAGGCAAGCGCGCCATCGTGCCATCTTCATTTAATATTTCAATGAGGGCGCCTCCGAGTTTCAGACCGGCTATTCTCGTCATATCAAGCAATGCTTCCGTATGTCCGTCGCGTTCCAATACCTCATTGTCTTTTCCGCAAAGAGGGAAAACATGTCCCGGACGCGCAAGTTCGGCAGGTTCAATGTCTCCAGATACCAATGCGCGTATAGTAGCCGAACGGTCACAGGCCGATACGCCGGTTGTACAACCATACCCACGCAGATCTACCGACATGGTAAATGGCGTACCTAATATGGAAGTATTATCTTGCGTCATAGGGTATAATTCTAATTCTTCACAACGTGAACGCGGTAAAGGCGCACAAAGCAAACCTTTACCGTAGGTAATCATAAAATTCACTATTTCAGGCGTTATTTTTTCACCGGAAACAATGAAATCCCCTTCATTTTCTCTGTTCATATCATCAACAACAATCACCACCCGACCTTGTTGAATCATCTCCAATCCTTCCTCAACGATATTAATCATACTTAAACTATAAAAAACAAGCGCACAAATCTAATGAATTTAGAGCACAATCGAAAACAAAAAATATTATTTTAACAAATAGAAACTTTTTTATGGCGATTATGGCGATGAAAAATCTGTTCAAAAGACGATGCCTCAGCTTTGTTTTAATGAATTTGCAAATATACATAATAGAAACATACTGAAAAGAAGGTTTTTTAAACCATACCATTCGCAATATTACAGGTTTACAATATTCTATATGATGACACCAAATTCCCTTTCTTTCTCATTCAATTTTGATTTTATTTCGCCGTATTTTTCGATTTTCTGCCTTTTAAGGTTAAAAATATATAAATTATTTATGTTTAATTGCGTTTCTATTTGATATATGATCTTAAATACTTTTCTTTGCCTTTGAATTTAGGTGTATGAAGTTAGAGATAATAATAATTTTATGAAAGCAAAAGAGCTAGAGTTACAATCCGAAAGAAATCGCAAACGGCTAATGGAGATTGTTTTTAAAGCAAAGGCTGCTCATATCGGAGGAGACCTCTCGTGCCTTAATGTGCTTACCGTACTATATTTCGATGTAATGAATCTGAATCCTGCTAATCCCAAAGATCCTGCCAGGGATCGTTTTATTATGAGTAAGGGACATTGTGTGGAAGCATTGTATGTGACACTGGAGTCAAGAGGCTTCATTTCGCCGGATGTTACAAATACGCTGGGCGAATTCGGATCTGTTCTTGCCGGTCACCCCACTACTGAAATTTCAGGTATTGAAGTGAATACAGGCGCTTTGGGACACGGATTATCTATTGGTGTCGGTATTGCACTTGCCGGCAAAATGAATAAATTGCCTTATAAAACATTCGTACTGATGGGTGATGGCGAACAGGGAGAAGGTTCCATCTACGAAGCTGCTATGGCTGCCAATCAGTATAAGTTAGACAATCTGGTAGCCATTATAGACCGTAATGGATTACAAATAAGCGGGCCGACCGAGGAAATCATGGCCATAGAAGATGTTCGCCAGCGATGGAACGCTATGGGTTGGGATGTGCAAGATGTAAATGGAGATAATACAGAATACATAATTCGCATATTTAATAGCATAGACTATGACAATCATCGCCCTCATTTATTGATTTCCCATACTACAAAAGGAAAAGGGGTTTCATACATGGAAGGAGTTCCCGCATGGCATCATGGAATACCCTGTACAGAACAGTACGAACAGGCCATTCTGGAGATTTCGGAAAGAATAATGAATTTAGAAAAGCAAATAAGCGTATGATAGCCTGTAGAAAAATCTTTACCGACACCTTGTTGACATTAGCCCGTACCGACAGGAATATAATAGCCGTCACAACAGATGCGCGTGGCTCGGTGATGTTGGATGATTTTGCAAACGAACTGCCGGAACAGTTCGTCGAGTGTGGAATTGCCGAACAAAATGCAGTCGGCATATCCGCCGGATTAGCCCATAGCGGCAAAAAGGTGTTTACATGCGGGCCGGCCTGCTTTTACGTAGCCCGCAGTCTGGAACAGATTAAAGTGGATGTAGCATACAGCCGGAATGATGTAAAAATAATAGGTGTCAGCGGCGGAGTCGCTTACGGCGCCTTGGGAGCCTCACACCACAGCCTGCACGATATGGCCGTACTGCGCACTTTCCCGGGTATGAATATCGTTTTACCCAGCGACGCCCGTCAGACAAAAAAACTTGTGAAATTATTGGTCAATTATCCGGAAGCGGTATATGTACGTATCGGTCGCGCTCCGGTGCCGGATGTTTATGAAAATGACGATTTTGATTTTACAATAGGGAAAGCAAATGTATTGTTGGAAGGCAATGATTTAACCATCATAGGAACCGGTGAAACGGTCTATCATGCATATCAAGCCGGCCGTATGCTTCATAAAAAGGGCATAAAAGCCCGTGTGCTCGATATGGCGTCGATTAAACCTTACGACAGGGATGCCATTTTGTATGCAGCCAGGGAAACAGGGCGAATCATAACCGTTGAAGAACATAGCCGGTTTGGAGGATTGGGGAGTTTAGTAACAGAGACATTAGCCGAATCGCCTGTGCCTGTCAAGATTATAGGCATACCTGACGAGAATGTAATCCATGGAAATTCATCCGAAATATTTGCCTATTACGGATTAGACGCTGCGGGAATTTTCAAAGCGGCGCTGAACTTTATCGCACAAAAATATACTGACTATCAATTCATACTGGGATGAAAAACAAAATAATAGCAATTGACCAAAGTACTTCAGCAACGAAAGCCATGCTCTTTTCGGAGGAATACGAGTTAATACGCAGGGTAGACATAAGCCATCATCAGTACTATCCGAAGGCCGGATGGGCAGAACATGATGCGGAAGAGATTTATCGGAACGTATTAATATCCGTTGCAGACCTGATGAAAGAGGAACAGGCGGATGAAGAATGCGCTTATTCTATTGCCATTACCAATCAGCGGGAAACAGTCGTCGTATGGAACAAAAATACGGGAAAACCCGTTTACAATGCCATCGTTTGGCAGTGTTTAAGAGGTGCAGATATATGCAAAGAGCTGAAGGACAAAGGATACTCCGATATGGTTCGGGGAAAAAGCGGTTTGTTGATTGACCCGTATTTTTCGGCAAGCGGCGCAAAATGGATACTGGATCATGTCGAGGGAACCCGTTACGCGGCAGAGCAGGGCGAACTGTTAATGGGAACCATAGATTCCTGGCTTATATGGAAACTGACAAACGGTAAAAGACATGTAACGGACTATACGAATGCCTCGAGAACATTACTCTTTAATATTCATACGTTGGATTGGGACGACGAGTTGTTGAATCTTTTCACGATTCCGCGAAGCATGATGGCCCGGGCGCTTCCCTGCGATTCCGTGTTCGGAGAAACGACGATGGGAGGTTTGTTCGGGGAGCCTGTTGCAATCGCCGGCGTTTTAGGCGATTCACACGGCGCTTTAGCCGGTCAGATGTGTTTTGAAGAAGGCTTGGGAAAAGCAACGTACGGTACGGGATCATCTGTTATGGTGAACATTGGAGAAAAAGCCGTTGCCGCCCCTGAAGGGTTAGTTACTTCTATCGGGTTCTCCGCTTTGGGAAAAGTGTACTATGCGTTTGAAGGCAATATTCATTGTACAGGAGCGACTATCGGCTGGTTAGAGAAAAAGTTGAATATGATTTCAACTTCGGGAGAGATAGAAGAATGGGCCGTTTCCGTAGAAGATAATGGAGGGGTCTATTTTGTCCCGGCTTTTACCGGATTAGGCGCTCCCTGGTGGCGACCGGAAGTAAAAGCGGCAATCTTTGGTATGACATTGGCTACCGGCAAGGCGCATATTTTACGGGCGGCTCTCGAATCCATCGCCTATCAGGTGAAAGACCTTGTGAGCGCGATGACGCAACAGGCAGGTGTTGACCTGAAAGAATTGCATGTAGACGGCGGTCCTACTAAAAACAAATTCCTGATACAGCTCCAGGCAGATTTGCTTCAGGTACCCGTCAATTGTTCGGATATGGAAGAAGCTTCGGCATTGGGCGCTGTGATAATGAACGGATTTGCACGTAATGTCCGGGCCGGCTTTAAAGAGGTTATCGCTCTACGAAGCAATAATAAGCGAATCATGCCGGTAACAGACGGGAGGAAAATGGAATTATTATACAGGGGATGGATAGAATCCGTCAAACAATTAATCAATAAAATTTAATATTCAACAAAGATGGAAAACAGAAAAAAAATGTGTTTCGGCGTCATCATAGGAACACGCGCCTATTTCAGTTCCGAACTGGCGCGAGACGTCCGCAAACAATTATTAAAAACGATCGCGGACGAAGGATATGACTATGTAATCCTCCCGGAAGATGCTACGCCCACAGGCAGCAGCAGTATTGAAACGCGTGAAGACGGCTTGAAATGCGCCGCTCTTTTTCGTGAAAACAGAGACCGTATTGACGGGATCATCGTATCGTTGCCAAACTTTGGCTTTGAAATAGGAATCATCAATGCCATCAGTGTAGCCGGCCTGAACGTACCTGTTTTGGTTCAGGCCTGCGACGACGAGAATGATAAAGTGGATTTGGACAGCCGGCGCGATGCCTTCTGCGGTAAAATTTCAGTGTGCAACAATTTATACCAATATGGGATTCCTTTTACCGATACTACGCTGCACACCTACTCCATCTATTCCGGTTTATTAGCCGGGGATATCCATAAGTTTGCCGCCATTTGCCGCGTTGTGAACGGTCTTCGTCACGCCCGTATCGGCGCTATCGGCGCCCGTCCGGCAGGTTTCCAGACGGTTCGTGCGAGCGAGAAAATCCTTCAGGCTTCCGGCATTACCGTCGTTCCGGTGGATTTGTCGGAAATATTGGCGGCAGCCCGCAAGATTGAAGATACAGACTCCCAATTAACACAAAAAACAGATGAAATCGGGAAATATGCCTCAATTCCTCCGGAATACAGGGATAAACTACTGATTCAGGCAAAATTCGGATTAGCTGTCGAAAGCTGGATGGAAGCGAATGATATAAATGCCGTAGCGATCCAATGCTGGGATTCTCTGGAGCAGAATTATGGTTGCGCCGCTTGCGTGACAATGAGCATGCTTGGCGAGAAGTTACTGCCCGCCGCCTGTGAAGTGGATATTGCGGGCGCCGTATCCATGTATGCTTTGACACTGGCTTCCGGACGTCCGTCGGCATTGCTCGACTGGAATAATAATTTTGCAGAAGATCGTAACAAATGCGTATGCACGCACTGCGGTAATTTCCCGAAATCATTTGTCATGAATGACATCCAATTGGGTACGTTGGGCGTATTGGGACGAACCCTGGGCAAGGTAAATACCTTCGGAGCCGTATATGGAAAAGTAAAACAGGGCGATTTCACCTTCTTCCGCATATCGACCGATGATACGGCCGGGTGCATTAAATCCTATTTGGGTAATGGAACGATTACGGACGATCCATACGGAATGGATGGCTGTATTGCCGTAACAAAAGTGGATAATCTGCAAAAGTTAATGAAGTATATCTGTAAAAACGGTTTTGAACATCACGTAGCGATGTGTCGCGACAATGTAAGAGAAGTATTGCAGGAAGCTATTGAAAACTACCTCGGATGGGATTTATACAATCATTGTTAACGCTTAATTCATCAGGTTATGCTATTAGTTAATAATTATATTCTTGCGATCCTGTGCTGCGCTTATTGCTGTATTTGCTGGGGTTCATGGGCAAATACGCAAAAAATGGTTGCAGCAAAGAAGTGGAGCTTTGAACTGTTCTACTGGGATCTCACAATCGGATTATTCTTGACGGCAACGCTTGCCGCACTGACGCTGGGCAGTTTGGGACATGACGGACGTACTTTCTTTGAGGACTTGGCCGCTATGGACTGGTCGAGTATCCGGTATGCGCTCTTAGGCGGTATCGTATGGAATTTCGGAAATATATTCCTGACCGCTGCCATTGCTGTGGCAGGCATGTCGATAGGTTTTCCTGTCGGCGGCGGTTTGGCATGGATTGGCGGTATTATCTTTAACTACCTTCTGATCACTCTGTCCGGGCAGGCATATCCCGGTAATCCGTTCCTGTTATGGACAGGCGTCGTCATCATAATTATTGCCATTTTTATGTGCGGTAAAATATACGGGAATATATCAGCCGGCAAGTCCTCAACCCCTAAAAAAGGTATCTTTCTGGCGGTTGTCGCGGGTTTGGCCATTATGTTCTTCTACGGATTGGTGGTTAAATCCATTGATCCCCTATACATAGCAGGCGGAACAGGCACATTAAGCCCCTATACGGGCGTATTTTTCTTTGCCGTGGGGATTCTGGTCAGCACTCCCATTTTCAACACTTTTGCCATGAAATATCCTGTACAGGGAGAGAAAGTAACCATGAAAGATTATTTTGGAGGCGATATCCGCACGCATCTGACCGGCATATTGGGAGGCCTTATCTGGATGAGCGGCATGGCCATCAGTTTTATGGGAGCCGGCGCGGCAAACCCGGCGATTGCGTATGCGCTAAGTAATGCATCCCCTGTCGTTGCCATGATATGGGGGATATTTATCTGGAAAGAATTCAGCGGCGCTTCCCGTGGAACCGTGAGATTGATAACGGCCATGTTTTTGTTGTTTATTGCAGGCCTGGTGTGTGTCACGTTATCTGTTGAACGGGTAAAGACGGTTACCGGAACCGTCAAAGATGATGCCGGCGAGGCGTCGAAACCCCGCGTCATTGTAATGACCGACGGCGAAGTGGACGACCGGTGCTCCATGATCCGCTTTCTGCTCCATACGAATGAGGTGGAAGTAATGGCAATCATACAAACCAATTCCGTTTTCCAGGGGCGTGGATGGAGTTCGGAACAATGGATCGAAAAACAGTTGGACGCCTACGAACAGGTGCATCCGAATCTGATTGTCCATGACCCGGCGTATCCGTCGGCCGACGAATTGCGGAAAAAGCTCTTTATCGGCGACGAAGATTCCACGCATCTGGGGGTTGACCGCTTGGCGTCCCTGCGTGTACCGGGCATGAAGCCGGTTATAGACCCGTCGGAATGGCCCGACACGCCGGGTTCGGACCGAATCGTGGAAGTTTTGCTGGAAGACGACCCCCGGAAAGTCTATATTCAGGCATGGGGAGGAGGAAACACGGCAGCCAGGGCTTTTCAAAAGTTGAAAACACGCTATCCCGAAGCGTATGAACGCGCCGTAAAGAAAGCGGTGATGTACAATATCTGGTATCAGGACGGCGCCGGGCACTACATTGAGACTTTCCATCCCGACGTCACGATGCTCGTATCCTTCCATTTCAGCGGTTCTTGGGACTACGGAAGCCAGCGATATACCGATGGTTTTGCCGAAAAGTATCTGCACCGCGGACATGGCCCGCTGGCCGCCCTCTATCCGCAGCAATATATCAGCGAAGGCGATTCGCCTGCATTCCTGTACACCCTGGGTAACGGCCTGAGGGGATACGAAGACCCGGCCTGGGGAGGTTGGGGCGGACAATTCTTTAAGGTAGAAGGGCTGCGGAATGTATACAGAGATGTGGACAGGGGCAGCTACCAGCGATGGGTGGAGGTGGCGAACAGGGATTTCGAAGCCCGGCTGCAATGGTGCGTGGCCGACAAGTTTCAGGACGCCAATCACAGACCCTTAATCCATGTGCGCGATGGTCTGGCCAAAGAGGTGAAAGCCGGTGAAACGGTCGTGCTTGAGGCGGAGGTCACGGACCGTGATCCACTGAACATTGACATGTTGTGGTCGGAATATTCCGCTTTATACGAACAGTTAGGCATAGATAAGGATGACTTCGCCGAAATGGCCTCTCTAAGATATCCGAAATATACCTCCCTCTGGTGGCAATATAAAGAAGCGGGAACGTACAAGGGGTATATCAACCTTACGGCCGTCGACCGCAACAAGGCTGTTTTTGTAGCTCCCCAGGTGGATAAGCCGGAAACCTTGCACCTGATTCTCGAAGCGACGGACAAAGGCGCTCCGGCGCTGACGACTTTTGCGCGGGTGATCGTGACTGTGCTCCCGGCAGATAAGGAGAAATAGCC
>JAITIL010000035.1 GCA_031279475.1 Prevotellaceae bacterium
TTATTCATTTGATATTTTTTCATTTTAACATTTTTATCGCTGCGAAGCAGCTATTTTATCTATTTTATCGTTGCGAAGCAACTACACCCCACCCCAACCCTCCCCTTGGGGGAGGGATATCGGAAGACCGCGCCAACGGGATACCCCATCCCGAAATCACCAGCATTCGCCTGACGGGGAATGATTTTTTCAATCTCTTTGCCTCGATTGTCGAATCGAAGAGGGCGCGGGGCTTGGATTGAAAAATATAGCCAGGGCGATGGGCGTCAAACCGGCGCTGCCGGGGCCGGCCATCGAAGCGATGAGCGGCCTCACGGCGCACGACTGGGTGGTGCAATATTTGCACATGTCGGCCTTTTGCGAAGAAGACGTCGTGCCGCGTGTTGCGGTAACCGGTCTTCAGCAGGCAGTGGGCAGTTGCCGGTCGGCAGTAGGCAGTGAGCAGTAGCAGTTACCGGTGTACTGCCTACTGCTACTGAAAACTGCCGACTGGTACTGCTACTGGTCTTTTTTCGGCGAAGCATACAGCAGTTCCCTCATGAAGTTTTCGGTGACGGTGCGTCCGTCGAGCATGTGAATAATGCGATGGCTGTAGCGGGCGTCGTGTTCGCTGTGGGTGACCATCACAATAGTGGTGCCCTGTTCGTTGAGCGAGGTGAGCATGTGCATCACTTCGGCGCCGTTGCGGCTGTCGAGGTTACCGGTGGGCTCGTCGGCGAGGATAAGGCGCGGCCTGTTCACCACCGCACGCGCCACCGCCACGCGCTGCTGCTGCCCGCCCGACAGCTGCGACGGAAAATGGTTGCGGCGGTGCATCATCTCCACACTGTCGAGCGCCGCTTCCACTAAGCGCTTGCGCTCTGCCGCCTTTACCCTGTTATACACCAGCGGCAATTCCACGTTCTCGAACACCGTGAGTTCGTCAATCAGGTTAAAACTCTGAAACACGAAGCCGATATTGGCTTTCCGCAGGTCGCTGCGTTTGTTTTCATTGAACTTCGCCACCTCAATGCCGTTGAAAAGGAAACTTCCCCCGTTGGGCTCGTCGAGCATCCCCAGGATGTTCAGCAGGGTGGACTTGCCGCATCCCGAAGGCCCCATCACGGCCACAAATTCATGTTCCTGCACTTCCAGCGAAATCTTGTTGAGCGCTACTGTTTCTACCTCTTCCGTGCGGTAGATTTTTTCTAAATCGGTAATCTTAATCATATAGTTGAAAATTAAAAGTTGAAAGTTGAAAATTATTTTATTAGTTGGGCGTTGAAGTGAAGAATTAAGAATTGAAAGTAAACTTTCAATTTTCAACTCTTAACTTTCAACTCTTCCGCGTCCCCGTAGTTTTCGTAGCTGTTCACCACCACTTTTTCGCCCGGCTCCAGGCCTTCGAGCACCTCGTAAAAATCGGGGTTCTGCCGGCCGATGCGGATTTCCTTGCGATAGGCGTTGCCGCCGTCGGAGGTTACTTTGAAAATCCATTTGCCGCCGGTTTGCTGGTAAAATCCGCCGCGCGGGATGAGTATAGCTTCACTCTCGTCGCCAAGCGCAATGCGGATTTGCAGCGACTGTCCGCGCCGGATACCGTCCGGCGCCGCGCCCTTGAACAACATGTCGACGGCAAAACGCCCGCCCGACACTTGCGTATACACTTTTTTAATGACCAGCGTGTAGAGGCTGTCGCCCTGTTTATACTGGCCTTCCAGGCCGGCGTAGATGCGTGAGATGTAATGCTCGTCCACGTCCACCCGCACCTTGAAGCCGCTCAGCACGTCTACCTGCCCGATGCGTTCCCCCTTGCTTTTGCTTTGCCCGATTTCGGCGTCGAGCGAAGTCAGTTGCCCGTCCACCGGCGCGCACACCGTGAGCCCCGAAAACTTCCGGCGCATCAGGTCGAGGCCGTTTTTCGCCCCTTCATACGACTGCGCCACCTGCTCCATTTGCTGCGCCGAGGCGATAGAATCCTGCTGCAATATTTCCGCCACTAACCGTCGCTTCTCCACCATGTAGTTGTAATTATTCTCCGACTCCCGGTATTCCTGTTCGCCGATGACGTGCGTCGCAAACAGCTTCCTGTTCATGTCATACACCCGCCTGGCTTCCCGCAGCTGGCTTTCCACATCCACCGACTGGTTGAGCTTCGAAATAGTATTCTGCCGCGCGTTGTTCTGCGCAATTTGCATTTGCATCAGCAGGTTGTACACCGAGGTTTCCTGCGTGATAAGGCTTAGCTCCAGGTCGGTGTTACTCAATTTCAAAATCGGCTGGTCTTTCTTCAGGAACGCGCCGTCTTCCACAAAAATTTCTTCCACACGGCCGCCCTCCTGCAGGTCGAGGTAAATGGTAGATATGGGTTGAATAACACCCGTTACCGGGATAAATTCGCGGAACTTGTCGCGCTTCACCGTAGCTATCGTCATGCGCTCCCTGTTCACAGTCAAGCTCGACTTCCCGAATGTGCCGGCCACGAGCCACCCCAGGAACAGTATGCCCAGGCCCACAGCAGAAAACAGGATAATCTTTTTCGCCGTCCATTTTTTCTTTTCAACAGGTCTATCCATATTGCACAGATTATTACGAATTACACGGATAAAAAAGCAAGCGTTGTGCCAAAGTCGTAAAGTTATTTATTTTCATGAAGTTTAGCGTTTTCCCCTCGTCCGGGAAGTGTCCGGAACCGGACAGTTGTTGTCCGGTTCCGGGACAGTATTATATAAGAAATAATTCGTACCTTTGTACTATGAATGAAAGCCATATCGATATCGAAATAGATAGATTGACCAATTCGATTGAAAACAGAACTACAGGCGACGTTTTCAATACGGAAGTGATACAATTATTCGAAAAAGATAAGGACCAAATCAAAAAGGCGGATTGGCGTTTTAACTGGCATGTGGAGTTGTTGAATGAAAGCAGGCAGGTGTACAAACTTATTACTAATGAGGAGAAGTCTATTATTCAAGGGTTGTTGAGTCTGGAAAAGAAAACCGACCATATCTACATGCACCTGATAGAATCGGCTTCATTTAACTATGGAAAAGAAAAAATATATGTGGGCGTTCCCGGTAACTTAGTGGCTTATGCGTGCAAAATATCATTTGACTACGGATTTGACGGTTATGTGGCTTTTGATGCCAAGACCGCACTAATCCACCACTATCAAGAGACACTGCGCGCAACGCATTTCAAAGGGAGCAAAATGTATATTGAAACGCCTGCGGCATTGCGTTTGGTAAAACAATATTTTACAACATAAATAAATTAATTATGGGACTGATAAAAGAACCGGCAGGAGTTGATTTTACGACAATATCGAGGACTTGGACTGCCAAAGAAGAAAAAGAATTTAGCAAATTAATACGGGAACAAAAGGAAATGCGCAAAAAAAAACAGATGCACTTTCCTGTAAATCTCGTGGCAAGCAAACATAATCACATTAGCACATTAAATAACTAATCACATTAGCATGCTCCTCCGCCAGGCCAATATCCTCGTAGTAGATGACGACAAAGACATCCTCACCGCCGTCCGCTTCCTGCTCAAGCCGGAAGTGAAGCGCATCGCTACGGATTCCAACCCCGAAAACCTGAGGCGCCTGCTCACCGAAAACGACTTCGACATCCTGTTGCTCGACATGAACTTCGTCAGCTCCATGAACACCGGCAACGAGGGTATTTACTGGCTGCGGCAAGTGAAAAGCTGGAACGCCAAAGTGAAAGTGATTATGATTACCGCGTATGCCGACATCGAATTGGCCATTAAATCGCTGAAGGAAGGCGCCGACGACTTCCTGATAAAGCCATGGCACAACGAGAACCTCCTCCGCACACTGAAAGAAACGACAGGCAAGCACGACACATTGAAGGAAAAACCGGCCGGCGCGAAAGACAGACAAACCCCCGGTATGATTGGCGAATCGGACATCATGAAAGACCTGTTCCGTAAACTGGAAAAAATCGCGCCCACCGACGCCAATGTACTCATCATGGGCGAAAACGGCACCGGGAAAGACCTCATCGCACAAGCCATTTTCAACGCCTCGCTCCGCAAAAACAAACCTTTCGTAAAGGTTGACGCGGGCGCACTGACCGAAACCCTGTTCGAAAGCGAACTCTTCGGACATAAAAAAGGCGCTTTCACCGACGCCCGCGAAGACCGCACAGGCCTGATAGAATCGGCCAACGGCGGCACGTTGTTTTTAGACGAAATCGGGAACATTCCCCTGCAACAACAGGCAAAATTATTAACGGTGTTGCAAAACCGGCAAATCATCCGGCTCGGCTCCAACACGCCCATACCCGTTGACATCCGGCTCATCACCGCCACCAACGTGCCCTTTGCCGAACTGGCGAACGAACAGCGTTTCAGGAAAGACCTTATTTACCGCATCAACACGGTGGAAATAACCGCGCCGCCCCTGCGGGAACGCGGTAATGACATTATCCTGCTCGCCGGACATTTCCTATACAAGTACGCAAAAAAATATGTGAGGCCCGAATTATCCATGTCAGAGCCCGCAAAAACAAAGTTGCTCCAGTATCACTATCCGGGCAACGTGCGCGAGCTGCAGTATGCCATGGAAAGAGCGGTGATTATGGCCAGCGGCAAAGTGCTGCAGCCAGGCGACATTGTTTTTTCACCCCTCGAACAAAAACCGGCAGACACACAGGCCACACACAATTATAACCTCGAAGAACTCGAACGCAAAACAATCGTCCACGCCATCGAAAAACATGGCGGAAACATCTCCAAAGCCGCAAAAGAACTGGGGCTCACAAGAGCCGCACTTTACCGGCGATTGGAAAAATACGGGGTTTAAATGAAGCATCGACACTACATAGCCTTCCTGTTCCTGCTCACCGTAGCGCTGGGCGTGGCGTGCGGATGGCTCATGGCGCATTATCTCACCATGGGATTACTGCTGGCCGTTGTTACGCTGGCGCTGTTTTTTTACACCATCGGCCGTGTCGGCAAGTTTTTCAGGGATGTGCACAACTTCGCGGAAGCGGCGCGCTACCGCGACTTCTCGAAACGATATCCCCAGCAAACCGGCCGGAAAAGAAACGACTTCTATTGTTACTTTAATGAAATAAGCCACGTATTTCGCGCACTGAGTAAGGAGAAAGAACTACAGCAACAGCACCTCCGGAAAATGATGGAGCTCATAAACACCGGCATTTTGGCCTACAACCAGGAAACGAACGACATCCTCTGGTTGAACGAATCTTTCAAAACCATGTTCGATATCCCGCTGATTAAAAACATCAATTGGCTGAAGACGCGGCGGGGAACGCTCTACCGCGAACTGTGCGATATCCCGACAGGACATAACCGCCTAATCACGGTAACTGTGCGGAATCAATCGGTAAAGACGCTCATCAATGCCCACCTTTTCCAAACCGACGGGAAGACTTATAAGCTGATTGCTTTCCACAATATCAACGCCACCCTCGAAGAAATTGAAGCCAATGCGTGGAAAAGCCTGCTGAACGTAATCACCCATGAAATCATGAATTCCATTGCGCCGGTAGCTTCGTTGGCCGACACGCTGAAAAAACGTATCGAAGACATACGGAATGACGCCAACACAAAGGCAGTCACCGACTTTGAAGACATTGAATTTGCCATGGACACCATTCACCGCCGGAGCGAAGGCCTGTTGCGCTTCGCCGACACCTACCGGAGCCTTAGCAAGACGATTGTCCCCAACCTGAAACAGGAGAACCTCTTCCGGATGCTTCATGCCATCCATCAACTCATGGAGCCATCATTAAAACAAAAAAACATATCCTTCGAAATAAACATGGAAAACCGCTCGCTGTCGGCCAACATTGACCGTGGACTCATAGAGCAGGTGCTCATTAATTTTATAACGAATGCCACCTACGCTGTGAGGGAAAAGGCCGCACCGCGCATTGTCCTTGTTGCCGGAACAACCCATGAATGGCATGTTTATATTACGGTAATAGATAACGGGTGCGGCATCTCGCCTGAAATGCGCGATAAAATTTTTATTCCTTTTTTCAGCACCAAGAAAAACGGTACAGGCATTGGGCTAAGCCTGTCGCGCGAAATCATCAAGCTTCACCAGGGAAGCCTGCAAATCCAAAGCAAGGAAAATGAAGGCAGCGCGTTCACCATATTGCTGCCCGGCGCCTCGCGCCAACCATGAGATTACAACAGGGCAAAAGTATTCTATACACACGCATATTTTTCCTTCATTTTCCGGACAGGTGACGAGCGTTGCTGTATCTCCATTGCCGGGAAATCTTTCTCTTTAAACTCCAGCACAAAATTATCCCACAACAAACAAATACCGTGTCATTATTCATTGTTCACTGTTAATTGCTTTACGGCTTCGCCCACCGCGTCGAGCATGGGCTCAATGTGCACTTCTTGTCCGGCGGCCTGTTTCATCCACGCCTGCGGAACAAGGCGTCCCAACTTATAAATTCGTGATATTTCCGTGGCAAACGGCTTGCCGCGCAAATGCGCCTCCAGTTGAAATTCTATCAAATGCCCCATGGGGTAATTCGCCAGGTATAGCGGACTGTTGAGCATGTGCGAATAAATCGATAATACCGGCGAGCCGGGCTCGCCCAACACCGGTGCATAATGCGTATCCCATATTTCGCGGGCAATGCGCAATACATTTTCCTTCAACTGTGCGGGCGTGGCCTGCGGATGTGCATACAGCCATTCCCATGTGGCTATATCAACCAGCGCCACACCCATAATCTCATAACATCCCCAGAAAATATCGAGTGTTTCCAAGGCCTGCTTATGGGGATTATTTTCTTTCATCCCCAACAATTCCAAATCGCGCTTCTGGAAAATAAAAGCCAGCGCTTCCGTAAAAGCGGTGTTGGGCACGCCGTTCATCATATAATAATCCACATCATAGAGGCTGATGGTTTGCTCTACATTATGTCCAAACTCATGCACCGCGATATTGTAGCCCTTGTAGTCCATGCCGGCTTCGGGGATACGGGTGCGCAAGCGCGCCTTGTCGCCTTTCATCACGGCGCCCCACGCATGCCCCGACCCGCGTGCCGCGTCAACCTGTATTTTATCGCCGATGCGCTGCGCCTCAGTGCCGGTAAATCCCAGGCGGCGCAGGAGGTTTGCGAGGTCGCGCTCTAAAGCCTTTGCATCGGGATACAGCTTCCGCGTTTTAGCCGTCAGCGCATCTTCCGGAATGCCGCTACGCGATTTAAAACCGTCGTACCATATATCGAAAGGCTCCAGCGGGCGCCCCAGCCGCTTTGCCACCAGCGCCGCCACCTGCTTCACCTGCGGCGACGAAATGAAAGTGGTGAACATCGCCTTCACTTCCTCTTTTGAAAATTCCATATCGCCGTCAAACGCCCGCTCAATGGCCGTGGGCAACGAAGGCGTATAAGGGTCAATGGCGCTCATCGCCTTAAAATTATTCACAAAAATTTTATAGCGGGTATCCGGCTCGGCCGACGCTTGAATTTCCGCATCCTTCTCATACACCTTATTGCTGATGGGCTTCCACGTCACAGCGCCGTTGTTAATTACCCTTTCGGGGATTTCCTGCGTCACAATACGCTTCATCACGGTGTAAATCAAACGCTGCTTCTCAAGGCCGCGCGCCGCATCGGCGTAGTTCGACTTCAGCTCGTCGCGCAACCCCCAATGCGATATCAGCTTCATCCCGTCGGGGAAAAGCTGCTGCCCTTCCTCATTCCGCAAGGCGTCCATCGCAATGTTATAGTCGGAAATATAGGTTTCGGCAAGGGAGTTGGCTGTTGATACGTCCTGTTGCACCTGTGCCGGAACGCGTGAAGTAAAGCTGTCGCCCAAACGCGCATAGCCCCATTGCAACCGCGACCAGTTTGCGCCAAGCTGTTGTTTTTCGGCGAGCGTGTAAGCGGGAAAATTCAGGATAACCGTAAACGCCACCTTGCTGCTGTACATATCGTCATTAAAATGCGCCGCCACATTGTAGCCGCCCATGTCCATGTCAATCTTGTGCACCTCGCCCCCGGCTTCCTGTAGCGGAGCCGTCAGCCCTACGTCAATGTGATGAAAATGTCCGAAAACCAATTCAAATTTGTCGGACAGGTCATGAAACAGCGCCTCGCGCTCGCGTTCATCGTTCACATAATTATCCAAACAAAAAGCCATGAAATCGGCCGCACTGCCGTCGTGCTCATACCATAAAGCCGCCGCCTGATGCACGCCTTTCCGGGCGCGCTCCACATCAAGTTCCGCATAACGCGCTTGTAAGGAGTCAAGCGTTTGCGCCACGATTTTTTCATCCTTTTTTCCCATAGAAATTGCGTTTTTATTCGACACGCCGGGGTCCGCACAAGCGGCACACATAAACATGCCAAGCCATAAACAAGTTAGATATTTCATGATTTCAGTCTTTAAAATTTCAAATATACAAAAAAAATTCTACCTTTACGCGTATTAACGGGATTAACTTGTTTTTATGAAAAAGAAAGTGGTGGTATTATCGGGTGCAGGAGTGAGCGCCGAAAGCGGCATCAGCACCTTCAGGGACAGCGGCGGGCTGTGGGACAACTACCGGGTGGAAGATGTGGCAACCTACGAGGGCTGGCTAAGAAACCGGAAGCTGGTACTGGACTTCTACAACCAGCGCCGCAAACAGTTGCTGGAAGTGGAACCCAACGCCGGACACTACGAGTTGGCACGTCTGGAAACGGCGTACGACGTGCATGTCATTACGCAAAATGTGGACGACTTGCACGAGCGCGCCGGCTCGCAACACGTGATGCACCTGCACGGCGAGCTCAAGAAAGCGCGGAGCACCGCCGATCCTAATTACATTATTGAACTCGACGGGTGGGAACTGAACGAGGGCATGACTTGTCCCAAAGGCGCACAACTGCGCCCCCACATCGTGTGGTTTGGCGAGGCGGTGCCCATGATTGAACCGGCCGCCGAACTGTGCGCCGGCGCCGATTATTTTATCGTGGTGGGCACCTCGCTGGTGGTGTATCCCGCCGCCGGCCTGGTGAACCATGTGCCTCAGGAATCACCCAAATACGTGGTTGACCCGAAGGAAGTATATGCCCCCATCCACAATGTTACCTGTGTGAAAGAGCCGGCAAGCAGCGGGCTGAAAAAAGTGGTCGACGAATTGTTACACATAGCCTCACGGAAATAATGGACGCCAAAGGAAACCTGACTTTACTCGGTAAAAAAACCGAATACAAAAACGATTATGCGCCCGAGGTGTTGGAGTATTTTACCAACAAGCACCCCGAAAACGATTATTGGGTGCACCTGGAGTGCCCCGAATTTACAAGCCTTTGCCCAATCACCGGGCAACCCGATTTCGCGACCGTCAGGATTGACTATATCCCCGGCGAAAAAATGGTGGAGAGCAAAAGTTTGAAACTATACCTGTTCAGTTTCCGCAACCACGGCGCCTTTCACGAGGATTGCGTCAACATCATCATGAAAGATTTGGTTCGACTAATGGAGCCGAAATACATTGAAGTCGCCGGACTGTTCACGCCGCGCGGAGGCATCAGCATTCACCCGTATTGCAACTACGGACGTCCCGGAACGCCATACACCGACATGGC
>JAITIL010000080.1 GCA_031279475.1 Prevotellaceae bacterium
TCGTCCATGTCCACGATGCTGCCTTGACCGTTATACTGCATGCCCTCCCTGGTTGTTGTGGGCAGGTAATTGCTGCGTTTTTGAATCATCCTGTCGCCACCTAATTGCAGTTTGAGTTCCAAGCCCGTTATCGGTTTTACCGTCAGGTAGGCCGAGCCGATGACACGATCTTTCACGGTGTTATCGATAATTTCAAGGAGCGAAACGGGGTTGGGCGAGGTGGCGCGCGCCGGGTCAATGGTATATACGCCGTCGGCGTCGCGTATTGGTAAAGTCGGATTAAACTGTGCTGCCGCCCGTAAAATACCCGCTTTTTCGTAATCATCATCCTCACCCACGGCGGAGTTGTCGTACCGGTTTTGGGCATAAGAGGCCGAAAGCCCTATGGAAAAATATTTACTCAGGTCTTTGTCCACATTGGCGCGTATGGTGAACCGCGAGGCATTGTTGTTTTTAATGATACCCTCCTGGTTCATATAATTGCCCGAAAGTAAATACCTCAAACTTTCCGATCCGCCCGATAACGAAATGTTGTGCTGGTGCAGAACCGCAGTACGCATCACCGCGCCCACCCAGTCGGTCATAGTGGCGTTGGCGATGTCCTGGTCGGAAAAATTGTGGCCGGGATAGGCGCCCGAGGTGCTCGGCCTATTATATCCTAAGTAGATGTTTTCTGGAACATTAGCCTGGGAGGTATATAGCCAACTTTCATAGTTGTATTTGTTCATCACTTCCATGTATCGCTGTGCATTGAGCATTTCGTAATTTTTGGCAATAGTTTGCACCGTGACGTTGCCCGAATAGGTGATGTTGTTCTGGTTTTTGTTGCCGCGTTTGGTGGTAATCAATATCACACCGTGTCCGGCGCGCGCACCGTAAATGGCTGTAGAGGCGGCGTCTTTCAATACGGTGATGGATTCGATGTCATCGGGGTTTATGGATTCCAGATAGCTGTCTGTTTTTCCCGCTCCATAAATGTTGAACGACGCCACGTCCGTCGCTTTCGAAATGGGAATGCCGTCTACGATAAATAGCGGCTCATTGCCGGCATTGGGCGACGCGGCGCCACGGATTTTAAAATCCGCGCCGCCGCCTGCCTGTGCCGACTGCTGTTGCACCCGCAAACCGGCCGCCTTTCCCTGTAACGCCTGCGATACGGTCGATTTGGCAGAAGTTTCCAAATCCACCGTATTGACTACCGACACGGAGCCAGTCATGGTCTTCTTGTTTTGTATACCATAGCCTACCACTACCACTTCATCTAAATCTAACCGGCGGATTTCTTCTGATAGTACCACATTAATTTCTCTCCGTTCGCCTACCGTCACATCTTGGGTGGTATAGCCAAACAATATATAGGAAAGTATGGCTTTTTCGTTGGGAATGGTAATTTTATACTTGCCGTTAATATCGGAAATCGTTGCTGTTTTGGCGCCTTTTACCACAATAGTTGCTCCAATTACCGGTTCGCCGCCCGTATCTGTTATGGTGCCTGTAACACTGTTGTCTTTTTGCATCTGCTGGATGGGCACCAGTATGATTAAATTATTTTCCTCTATCTTATACGTCAAGTCCGAGCTTCTCAATACTTCGTCCAGCACCGATTTTATCGTTCTACTCACCGCGTTGAGCGTAATTTTCTTGTTGATATAAGTCAAGTCATCGCTATAGAAAAAACGGTATTCGCTTTGGGCTTCAATCATTTTTAAGATTTCTTTCACCATCACATCTTTCACTTGTATATTCACCTGTGTAGATTGGGCGTGGCTTGCCATAGCAATGGCCAACAGGGCTGCCAATATCACTAAGTGGAGTATTTTTACGCGGGTTGTAATTCTTTTCATATTTCTAATAAGGTTATTGATTTTTATTAGTTACTATTGTGCCACAATTTTTCGTGTTGTTTTCGGAAGTTCTCGTTGGTTGACAAAATGATTTCCGCACCGTTCAATTCATATTTCACGGGCGCAACCTGAGTCATTGCTTTTAAAATGGCTTCTATCGGTTCGTCTTCCAGTGTGCCGTTAAAGCGGTATGCCTTTAAATAATCATCGGCAAAAGAAATTCGCACGTTATACCGACGTTCCAGCTTAACAGCCAGGCTTTCCAATTCTTCACTCTCAATACGCCAGCGCTTATCTTTCCATGAAGTATTTATCATGTAATTGGTTGTAGCCGGTACAACCTTCACTTGTTGCAAGGTTTTGGGATTTACCGGCTTTGCCGGCAAGGCGGCTATTGACGCTGGTGCTTTTTCCTTTTTTGGCTGGGATTCGAATAACAATTCATTTGTGTTTTTCAATAATGTCAGCCGTTGTTCCGGTTGCAGGTGGATAGGCGTTGTGTTTATGCTATTTTCCTGTAGTCGACTTATTTCCACTTTGCCGTCTATCAATATTGTTTCAACAGTCGGGTCGCTGGGATAGGCTTTTACGTTGAAACTTGTACCGATGGCCCTGACGGTAAGCAGCGACGTTTTGACTTCAAATGGCAGGTCGGGGTTGGTCGCTACTTCAAAATAGCCTTCACCCTCAAGAAGCACCTCCCTATTTTGCGATGCAAATGCTGTGGAATAGTTTAACCGGCTACCGGCATTGAGCCATACTTTCGTGCCGTCGGTTAACGTAATTTGCGATTTGGCGCCTAACGGCACAATGGTTTCATAGTAGGCCACCGGCGTTGTTGCCGGAATGGTATAATAATAAAACGACAATGCGCCCAAAGCAAAAATAGCCGCCCATATTGCCGTCTGCAGCAACAGTTGTTTTCGAAATATCCACATTTTCGGTTTAAGGCCACCTGCGTGGGCAACAAACCTTCCGAAAGCATTTTTGGCATCAAAGCCGGCGGCTTTCTTTTCGATACCCGATAAAAGCCATGTATTCCAATGTAATTCGAAATATTTCTTATGATTGAGGTTTGTCGCTATCCACTCCTTTAACAAGCTGCATTCCTCTGCATTTACGTTGGCAGAGAGCACATTTGCTATCCATTCATCAGCATTAATAGGATTCATACGTCGTATTCAATCTAACTATGAATAAAGACAGCCGAAAATGAAGATAGGGTGAAATAAATGTAAAAAAAATATTAAAACTGTTCTGAAGAGAGTGAATTATTACAGTACTTAATTATATAAAACCTAATAAATTTGTATGATTCAAAAAAAGTTATACCTTGAATGTGAAAACGATAAAAGACATGGCAAAGGAAAGAATCAAGTTTAATTTAATTTTTTTCTTATATTTGCGTTTAAAATTAAACATAAATTGATTGGGACATGCTAAAACTATCTGAGCCCGTTTGCAAAGTAACGAAAGTTGCAGTTTTCTTACAATTTTTATCCATCTGTGGATAAATTAAAATTTTCATGTACATTTGTTGTTTGATAGCCTATGATATTCAATGAAAAAGAAATTTTAGCAAACATTAAGCGCGGCAAGATATCGGGATTCCGGCACTTGTTTGATCGTTATTATGTGCTGCTTTGTAGTATCGCATCTGGATACTTGAGGCATAAGCATCTGGCGGAAGAAATTGTAGATGATATTTTTTTTAAAATATGGGAAAACAGGGAAGTTTTAAATATTCACACTTCCATTAAGGCTTACTTGATAAAGGCAGTTTATCACCGTTGTTTGAATTATATCGAGCAAAGCAGATTGGAACGGAAAATGCTGAGCGATGAGCCTGTCGGTGTCAACCGGAAGGATTTTCTTGACAAAGAGGCGAGTACGCCTTTGTCGGACTTAATCACAGATGAACTGGAAGAAGCTATTAGCAAGGCTATACATGCGCTTCCGGCAGAATGTGGAGAAATCTTTCGATTGAGCCGTTTCGAGAATTTGAAGTACGAAGAAATCGCTCAACGAAAAAATATTTCTATCAATACGGTTAAAACACAAATGAAAATTGCTTTACAAAAGTTGAGGGAAGCGCTTTCTGCATACTTTCCAAGTTGATTATTTTTATAATACATGGTACTATGAATTATGAATCATGAGCCTTAAATTGTTTTTGTTCTACTATAAAATGTACGCTTATGGATACGGAAACCGTAGATAGTTTAATAACCGGAGTTCTTTCGGGAAATGTCGATGAAAAAGCTTGCCAAACATTACAACAATGGATGCACGAAAGTCTTGAAAATCGTCGTTATTTTGAAACGTTTCAACAAGCTTGGTTAACCTCGGGTGTTGCTTGTCCCACAAGTATTTTCGATGTTAGCGACGGATTTAGGAAATTCACGTCGAGGGTGCAGAAAGCCACTTTTTCTGCTAATGCCCGTCGAAGTAAGACTTTATTTATTTTCCGGCCGCGCGTGACGCAGATGGCAGCCGTCGTGGCTTTGGTATGTTTCGTCGGTTCTTTATTTTATCATTATTATAAACTGGATAATATAACGGAAAACTGGTATGAAACTACCGTACCGTTAGGATCCAAATCGCAAATCATATTGACCGACGGCACGAAAGTATGGCTTAATGCCGGTAGCCGGTTAAGCTATTCCACGGCATTTGCATCGCAAAACAGGAGGGTGCTTCTTGAGGGCGAAGGCTATTTTGAAGTAGCGACCAATCCTGACCTGCCGTTTGAAGTTAAAACGTCGCTGCTTATCGTCAGGGCCATCGGTACAAGTTTCAACGTAAAAGCTTATCCCAACGACTCGACTGTTGAAACAATATTGGTGGAAGGGAAGTTGGAAGTGAGTCGGGAGCACAGCGGCGACGTCCCCACGACAAACGTTCTGCTACAACCTAATCAACGATTGACCTTGGTGAAAAACACGAATAAACTACTGCTTGAGTCGCACCCCAAAACAGATAACGCAAAGGAAGCCGTTGCGAATGTGCCGGCTACTTCGATAACCCCCGAAATGGCACAGCAAATAAAGGAAATTCCCGCCACATCCAATTACATGACGGTCACTTCATGGAAAGACAAGCGTTGGTATATCGACGGCGAAAAATTGGAAAGTCTGGCTGTTACATTGGAGCGTCGCTACAACGTACAAATACGTTTCACGGATAACAAGTTAAAGGAGTACCGTTTTAACGGCACGTTGGAAGATGAACCGATAGAAGCCATTATGAAAGCCATGGCGCAAATTGCGCCCATCAATTATACTTTCAATGGCGCTATGATTACACTATCTATCAATAAAAAATTTCGCGACCAACATAAAAACCTGTGGATGCTGGAATAAATGTGTTTTTCTCTGCCGTTTCCTGGGGATATTCAGTAAATTCGGACAAAGCTGTGTGTAGCGGGATAATTTTATAGGATTTTATGGTAATGATGCCAAAAATGGTTGGTAATTTTTAGAAAAATAATTGTTATATTTCCGCCCTAAAATGGATACACAAGATCTCTGATAAAGAGAATGTATTTTTACTGTTTTTCATTGCTCTTATAGAACAAATACCACTTGATATAGTTTCTGTAATGCGCCTTTGATAACCCTCGATGAAGCGATATGTTTTGTTTCAGGTGTCCGAAAAATGATTCCAACCCATTTGTTGTCTTTGGGATACATTGATTGTCAAGATAATGAAACATGTCGGGCAAAGCGCGTTTGATATGGATAAATGCCTTTCTGACAGATTTGTGTGTAAACCAATGTCTGCCCGTTTCGTGCTTAAATGTTTTTTGGTTGACAAAATCTTTGTACCGCTCATACCAACGCACTAAATCAACCACCCAATAGCCCCATTTCTCACGATTGTCTATCGTATATAATCGTTTTACTATTAAACGCAAAGACGCTCCGGCCTCGGTTTGAGGATGCCGGGTTAACCAAGTTAGACATTCTCGTTGTATATGAGCCAAACATCTTTGTATCGTCGTATTAGGGCTTGCTTTTTTTACCGCTTTTAATATATTATTTAACCCATCACAGGTGACACTCTCTATGTTAACACCCAAACGCATAATATTTTCCAAATCTTCGCGAAGTTCTTCCTCCCATTCACCATCGGTTAAACGGTAAAATAATGTGGCTTTTACATTATCTTCACGATACAATACTAAACACACCCTATTCGAGAAATAAGTGCCGTCTATCAGTAGATTTACGCGCTCTTTAGCTACTATTTGCCATTCAGGATAACGACGTAAATAATCATAAAAAAGACGTTTTAATGTCCTTTCGCTGTATCCGCTTTTCTTAACTAATTGACTAAACGTTTGCTTACCAATTATCCATTCCCTGAACCAATGCTCGCAGTTCTTTTTACTTACGCCCGAATTGGTGCGCGTAGAAAACATGCCACAAGAGGTACATTTATACCGTTGCTTGCCTAATCGGGCACCCCATTTTATTGTTGCAAAACTACCACATGCCCAACATCTAAATCGCCTGTTTTTTGACATAAAAATTAAGTTTATTGAAACTATTTTCAATAAACTTAATATAATTTATTAACATATTGATGCTTATACTATGGCTTACCAACCATTTTTGGCATATATACCTTTTTTTCATATAATTGATTTAATGGTTAATAAATATTTTTTTTAGTACATTAATCCATTTGGTCGTAAATTTGACTATGCAAGTCAAATTTCTGCGCATTAAATCAATTCACATTGAGAAACTTAAAAACACCTGGGGTAAGAAAAAGGGGAAATCACTTTTTCGAAAAGTACGGATGCGTCAGCAAACGCCGCGCATTGTCTTCCCCCGAAACACGGATATATCTCATAAAAGCTTTTTCGGTAGCATGTCCTGTAATTTGCATAATAGAAATATTAGGCACATTCGCCAGGAAAGCGTTGGTCGCAAAACTCCGGCGGGCGGTGTGCGAGGTTATTAACTGATATTTCGACATGGTGTACTGTATCTTCCTGTTCCCTTTTGAAATCGACAATTCCACATCCTCCACCAACCCAGCCTGTCGTGCTATTTCCTTTAAACAAGTGTTAAAGGTGGAATTACTGAGGCTGGGTAATTGAAAATTATATTTTTTACAAATACCAAATGTCTCGGGCGATAAAGGAATATACACCGTAGCATCCGTTTTTTGCGTTCTTATATGCAAAATTTTCTCATTAACGTTAAAATTAGAGGGTTGTAAACGCACCAAATCTGAAAAACGCAACCCGGTGTGGCAGGCAATTACGAACATATCCCTGATCTTTTCCATTTTTTCAGACCCCGACAATTTGACCGTGCGAATACGCTCAATCTCTTTTGTGGTCAAGTAAATCTTATCAACCGTAACTTGCGGACAAATAAATTTCCTACTCTTGTAAAGCGTATGTTCATTATACCCCCGCTCGGTGGCCTCATTCATAAATAAACGGACATATTTAATCTGGTTGCTAAAGTAGGTTTCGGAATAACCCGCCCGATCCATGTAGCCTTTGAAATTCGCATAAAAGGACATGTCAATATTCTGAAAATCTATTTTTTGAACTTTGACTGAAAAGTCCATCAACAGGCGAAAAGTGTTTTTGTATTGCCTGACTGTAGACAATGACTTTGTTTTCTCCGCTTCATCAATAAATTGTTCAATGAAAAAAAACAGGTTTTTTCTGCAATCATGTTCGGTCAAATTCTTCTTTTTGATGCCGTTATCAAGCATCTCCCGCAGGTAGTCAACATCGCTTAAGTCGCCGCTGTGTTTAAAGTACAAAAGCGAATTTTGCACGATGTTTTCTATATGGCTAAGCCGCTGATTAAACAAAGAATGCTGAGGAAAGGCTTTTGTCTCTTTCACCCTGTTTGTTCGCTTGTTCCAATAAGCAGGACGGATACTTTCGCCAATATAATATTTAAATGGTAAATACTTCTTACGCCCTTTTACCATCTTATACCGGCCATAGTTAATCATCATAAATAAGCTCGTCTGTTTACGCGCTTGAGGGTCCTTCAAATAAAATCTAATTTTTGTCATCTTTTTGTATTATTAATAATTTAAGTTTAAACATATTTAATATAATTTTAATATATTTATAACTCATTCATTGTCAGCGAGAAGTAGTTTTTCTACTGACTTCCACATAATTAAAATCTGTTATTTCTTCATAAAAAATTATACCTAAAATATTTGATTTGTCAATTTAATTTTTATATTTGCAAAATATTGATTTGACTTGCATAGTCAAATTTACGACCAAATGGATTAATGTACTAAAAAAAATATTTATTAACCATTAAATCAATTCTATGAAAAAAATTACACTGATTTTAATCGGTATGATATTTGCGTTGGGCGCGCTATTCGCGCAAGTGCAAGTATCGGGAGTGGTAACCGACGCCGCCGACTGGCAACCGTTGCCGGGCGTGTCGGTGGTGGTAAAGGGCGCCAACGTGTCATCCGCGACGGACGCCAATGGCCGTTACACCATTAACGTAACGGGCGACGCTACCCTCGTGTTCTCCTTTATCGGGATGAAGACGCAGGAAGAGGCCGTGGCCGGGCGCTCAACTATTAACGTGGCGCTGGAGGCCGGCACGGTGAGGTTGGAAGATGTAGTGGTGGTAGCTTATGGGACAACGACCAAAGAACGTTTTACGGGTTCTGTGGCGACTATCAAAAATGATAAAATAGTCCAACGCCAGACCTCAAATGTCACCAATGCGCTTTCCGGACAGGTAGCCGGCGTGCAAACATTCGGCGCAAATGGCGGGCAGCCGGGTACCGGCGCCACAGTGCGCATTCGCGGTTTCGGCTCCATGTCGGCCAGCAACAGTCCGCTGTATGTGATTGACGGCGTCCCTTACGACGGCACACTTTCTGCCATTAATAATGCGGATATTGAATCGTTGTCGGTATTAAAGGATGCTTCGGCAAGCGCCATCTACGGCGCGCGTGGCGCCAACGGCGTAATTTTAGTAACCACGAAAAAAGGGAAGATCGGCGAAGCTGTAGTGACCGTTGAGGCCCGTGTAGGAAGCAACTCGCGGGCAATACCCGGCTATGAGGTAATGACCGACCCTGCGATGTACTATGAAACTTTTTACAAGGCCTTATACAATAGCAAAATTCAAGCAGGATCCGGGATTGCTGAAGCGCACACTTATGCCAGGAACTCTCTGTTGAATGCGGATGCCGGCGGGTTAGGCTATCAGGTATATACCGTGCCGGTAGGTGAATATTTGATCGGCACCAATGGGAAATTAAACCCCAAAGCCACCCTGGGGTATTCTGACGGGGAATACTATTATACCCCCGATAACTGGTATGACGAATTATTTAATAGAGGCAACTTGCGGCAGGAATACAATATTTCCGTATCGGGCGCTACTGAAAAGCTGCATTATTACCTGTCGGCGGGACGTCTGGATGATTCGGGTATTATCGACGGATCGAGCTTTAGCCGCTGGACAACTGCCCTGAATGCCGATTACCAGGCTAAAAAATGGCTGAAGATAGGCGCGAACCTGAGCTATACGAACTACAACTCCAAAGCGCCGGATGGGCAAACCGACTGGGGAAGTTCGGGCAACTTGTTTTACCTGTCTTCACTGATGGCTCCTATATACCCTATGTATGTGAGAAACGCCGACGGATCTGTCAAAACGGATGCCAACGGATATACCGTATATGATTTTGGCTCTACCACCAATCAAATACGCAAATTTTTGCCAATGGCCAATCCGGCTATTACGTTGAAGTTAGATAAAAACAACGCCTACACGGATGTGATTACGAACAAATGGTTTGCCATTATTGATATCATCGAAGGGTTGCAATTTACCACCAATATCGGGTTGAACGTGCGCAACCAACGCTCATCCTCGCTATCGAATGTGTTTTACGGCGCGGCCGTATCCGCAGGTGGATATGTGGGCGTAGGGCATGGCCAGGATATCGGGTTGAACCAACAATATTTGCTTACTTACAAAAAAAGTTTTGGGAAACATAACCTTGATATTCTGGCGGGCTATGAATCCTATGAATATACGGTTAAAAGTTTGACCGGCTCCAACAAACAACTGTACAACCCGGACATTGCCGAATTGAACAATACTATTTTTGATATTCCAAACGTGTCTTCCAGTACTTCTCATTATACGACTAAAGGCTTTTTAAGCAGGGTGCAGTATGACTTCCAGGAAAAAATCTTCCTCTCGGCCTCATACCGGCGCGATGCCTCTTCACGCTTTGCGCCCGAGCACCGCTGGGGTGATTTCGGCAGTTTTGGCGCGGCCTGGAATGTTAATAAAGAAGAGTTCTTTAAGGATTTGAACGCCGGATGGGTTGACCTCCTGAAACTGAAGGCCAGTTACGGCATACAAGGCAATGATAATTTGGGAAACAACTATGCCTACCTTGACCAGTATTCGGTAAGCAACAATGGCGCCGGCGATTTTGCCTTAACACTGTCGTACAAGGGAAACCGTGAAATCACTTGGGAAACGTCGTACAGCTTCAATGCCGGTATTGAATTTGAACTGTTCGACCAAAAATTAAGCGGCGCTGTGGAATATTTCAACCGCAAGACAGTAGACCTGCTCTATAACCAACCGGTTCCCCTTTCGTTGGGTTATGCTTCTATCCCAATGAACGTTGGCTCCATCATAAACGAGGGCGTAGAATTGGATGTAACCGCAAATATCCTGAAAACCGAAAATATTCAATGGGATGTGAACCTCAATGCCACCTCATTGAGCAATAAAATTACCGATTTGCACGAAAGCGTGAAGGAAACCGGCATAAAGGGCACTGTCCGCATTCTCAAAGTCGGCGGATCCCTCTACAATATATTTTTAAGGGAATATGCCGGCGTGGATCCTGCATCGGGGAAGGCCCTCTACTATAAAGTCGATGAAAACAACAACTATGTGTTGGACACCAACGGCAACAAGACAACTACCGACAGCTATGACGGCACGTATCAGGTGGATTTGGGCAATTCCCTGCCGTGGCTTTTCGGCGGCTTCGGTACGACGGTTGACCTGTTCGGGTTCGATATCAGCTTGGCGTTCTCGTACCAGTTAGGTGGAAAAACGTTCGATATGTCTTACCAGGAACTGATGCATACCGGTTACAGTTCGAACGCGGGCTCAAACTGGCATAAAGACATTTTGAATGCCTGGACGCCCGAAAACCCGAATACGGATGTGCCGCGCCTGAATTCATCAGACAATTCTTACCAACAACACTCCTCGCGCTTCCTGGTTAGTTCGGATTATTTAAGCCTGAACAATATTACCGTAGGATACACCTTCCCGAAAAAATGGGTGGAACCGCTGAAGATTAGCAGCCTGCGCGTTTATTTTGCCGCCGACAATGTGGCGCTCCTCACTGCCCGCAAGGGGCTTGATCCCCGCCAAAGCACGGGCGTCGATTCCTGGAATGCGGTGAGTTCACATATTTACACCGCGCTCCGTACCATTTCGGGCGGCGTTACCATTAAATTCTAACAAGATTAAAATTACAGAGGAATAATATGAAAACATATACTAAAATAATACTGATTGTGGCCGCTTCGCTATTTGCGGCGGCTTGTGCGGAATTAGACACCTTTCCCGAAGGCGCAACGGTGACGGAAGACCAAAAGAAAGCCATTGCCGAAAAAGCGCCGGAACGGGTAGTAGCCGACCTGAATGGAATGTATGCCATATTGGGCAAAATCAACGGTATTTATGAACGCGATAATGAATTTGGATACCCTTCCGTAGCGATAATGCTGGACTGTAACGGCGCCGACTTTTTCGGGCCTAATGACGGCTATAACTGGTTCTCTACCGAAAGCGCCTTTGAAGACAGGGACTATACGTATGCCGATCCGCATGCACGCTGGCGGCTGTTTTATAATCAGATCAGGGCGGCTAATGCGCTCCTGGGCACTATTACTGCAGATGCAGAAAGCCGGGAGTTGAAGCACTACAGGGGACAGGCATTGGCTGTGAGGGCATTTGCCTATTTCAACCTTGCACAACTCTACCAGTTCACTTACAAGGGAAATGAAACCGAGCCGGTAGTCCCGCTCATTGAGGAGACCACGGAAACTGCGGCTAACCCTCGCGTGTCTGTATCCGAAATCTATGCCCTGATTACGCGAGACTTGGACGAGGCCATTATCTTATTGGAAGGCTTTACACGTACAAACAAAGCCTTTGTGAACCAACAGGTGGCTTACGGTATCCGTGCACGGGTTAATTTAGTGAAAGAAGAATGGGGAGATGCGGCAAACGACGCCGAAAAGGCCATGCAGGGCTTCGGATTTTTAAGCCGGAACGACGTATCGAAACCTTCTTTCAACAGCGCCGAAGCGGCCTCGTGGATGTGGGCGGTTTTAATGAATCCGGCCATCATATCAAACAACTTGGCCACGTGGCAGTCACAATTGAGTTCATTCACCGGTTACGGTTACACTACCGCTGTGGGCATGTACAAATGTGTTAATGTGCTACTGTGGGACAAAATTCCCGCTACGGATGCGCGGAAAGGCTGGTGGGTAGACAAGACGCTGGAATCGCCGTTGCTCAACGGGCTTTCGTGGCCCGGATATCCGGGACAACCCATCGGGCCGTTGCAAATTGCCGATATTAAAATGCCATTCCTTCCCTACGCCAACGTGAAGTTCGGACCCTATAAGGATGAACTCGGAAATGACGAAAACGCCGGAGACTGGTGCCTCATGCGCGCCGAAGAAATGCTACTCATCAGGGTGGAAGGCCTGGCAAAGAACGGAGACCCGGGTGGAGCAAAAAGCCTGCTGGAATCCTTTATACAAACTTACCGTGATCCCGCCTACACTTGCTCGGCCTCATCGGCAGATGCACTGCAAAACGAAGTCTGGCTCCAACGCCGGATTGAACTGTGGGGCGAAGGATTCTCCTTTTATGACCGCCATCGCCTGAAAAGGAATATGGTGCGGGTAGCCACCGGCATCGAATCAAACTTCCCCGAAGAATGGCAATTCAACATGCGGGCCGACGACGGGTGGTTGCTAAACCGGATCCCAAGCAGTGAAATTAATGCCAATGACGGCATTTCGGAAGGCCAAAACAACAAGAACGGTCAAATACCAAAAGCAGGCGACGGCGCAGGTTTAACCGATGGCGTAGTAGTGCTCTAACCTTTAAACATGTAAAAATATGAAAACAACAAAATTTATAAAATTCTTTTTTATGGCAGGCTGTGTAGCGCTGGCGGCAGCCTGTTCCGACGAGTTCCCCGAACGTGAAGCCTCTCCGGCGGGTAATGAAAACAGCATGCAAGTCTATTTTCCAGTAACTGCCAATAAGGTATATCGGGAACTTGAAATCGCAGAAAATACCGTAACGGTTTACCTGTCGCGTGAAAAAGCTGATGAGGCGGCGGAAATTTCCCTTACCGTACTGCGGAATGATGAAAACATTTTTGATATTCCGGCCACCGTCAGCTTTGCACAAGGTGAAACCGATATTGAGGTAGATATTCCAATCTCCGGCGAAGAAATAGCGACGGAATATACTTTCGAGATAAAAATTGAAGGCGACGCCTACGTAAATCCTTACAAAACAATCGATGGGGTAGCGCACCTGAGAACTACCATTGTGAAACTGCAATGGGAGCTATTTGCCAGCGGTACGTTTACTTCTACAATATTTGAGAGTAGTAGGTCACAAACCTTACACAAAGCGTTCGGCACAAACAAATACCGGTTCTTTGATTTATATACGCCTGAATATAACTTCAACTTTGAATGGGAAGACGGTGAAAAAAATATCACGATCAGTCCCACCGATCTGAAACTTACGTCCGGCACAAACATATATTACGGGCACAATACCGGTTACCCAGTTGCCCTTAACGTTTATCTTTGGGCATTTACCGACACCTCCCCGGATTATACCTATTACGAAGCCGAAAAAGACGGGCAGGGCAACGTAACTAAAGAAAGATTTGTTATCAATAGTTATTTCGGAGCTATTTCTGGTAATAGTTTGGTTCCTCAATATCAATATGGCTGGCTCGATGAAATCTTTGAATTCACCGAACGGGAAGAATAATTTATGTATAAACTTTAAAAACGAGTACAATGAAAAATAAAATCATTACAACTGTAACCATGCTTTTTGCAATTGCGTTATTTTGCCTGAACAGTTGCAGCGACGAAGCAAGCGCCCCTTTTAATGGGCCCGACACGCCGGCCACCATTACGGTAGAAAGCGCCGGTAATGCAAGCGCTACCGCCTTTAGCGTTACCCTTACACCCAGCGCCAATGCAGCGGCTTATACCTTTGCCATTGGAACGCCTTCCGACTATGCGCTGTTCGTAAGCCGAAGCAGCACATTAAAAACAATAAAGGAAGTTGCCGGCAACAAGGACACTACCATTACGTTTAGTGAACTTGACCCCGGCGCGGAATATGCTGTTTTTGCACAGGCCTACACCGCCGAAGGCTACCGGAGCGAAATCACGGTCTTTACCGTACCCACCAAAGAGGCAAACGTATCGGTGCGCTTAGATGAAATAACAACCATGTATGCTGTTGTTACTACAGAAATACATGGGGAAATCGGCGGATACA
Organism: Prevotellaceae bacterium; assembly: GCA_031279475.1. Lineage (GTDB taxonomy): Bacteria > Bacteroidota > Bacteroidia > Bacteroidales > UBA932 > JAIRLC01. Next base: position 14,474 of record JAITIL010000080.1, read on the forward strand.
TTGCACTAAGTGTTTCCAAAGAAACATATGCCGAACTTGTGGATCTATATGGCGTTTCGGAACAAGTCTTAATAGAATCTTTGTATGATTCTGAGTTTGCAAGTCTTTATGCAGACAACGCCACGGAAAGGTGGTTGCTCAATGGAACTACCAACTATGAATACCTTTTTGTTGTGCTCCCCTATGCGACAGATGGCACGCCGTTGGCTATTAGCAAAACGGAATTTACTTCGCCTGCATTTATACCGGGCTTGTTGCCTCCTACGGCAGGAACCATTACGGTATCCAATATTACGGACAATTCGGCCAGTATTGTCATTACACCCAGTCTGGAAACGTTCGGGTATTATGCTACAATTATCAGCGACTTTGCAGGAGCAACGCCTGAAGACTTGCATTATACAATGTATGAAGTCCTTCCGTTTTATACTAGTCCAATATTTGGAGAGGATGATGATGTTTGGAAAGGTTTAGCCCCCGGTACGGAATATGTAGTAGGGGTAACGCCGTTCAATGTGAATGGCGCCGACGGCTATGGCCCTTACTATTTGTCTAAGCCGTTTACGACCACCGGCCCGGCGCCGGATCCGTCGCCGTCGCCTCCCGCCCCGGCGCCCGGACAAGGCAGCATTGGCAACAAACATCTTGCCGGAAACGGATTAATCCTGCCGAACCGGCAAACAGTGCAATATAAAAAGGCTTTAACCAAAAATAACCTGGAAGAGATAAAGATAAAACGCAAATAACCAATAAAATGGCTTGTAAAGGCTTTCTGGTTTTTTCAGAAAGCCTTTCTTGCATTAATGACATACGATATCACAAATAGCAAGAGCAATGAAAAAAACAATAACGGTCGTAATATTTCTTTTAAGCACAATATTGTATCTCCATGCCCAGCGGCAGGGCGTGGTGCACATAAAACTCCAACCGGAGGCAGAACCAATCCTGCAGCAGGAAATCAAAAAACAGCAAAACGCGGCGTCTCCTCCCAGTGTGCTAAAATTGGGCATTAGCCGGTTTGATGCGTTAAATATCCGGTTCGGCGCCGTAAAAATGCGCCGGATATTCCCCGAAGCCGGTGAATTTGAGGCGCGCCACCGCAAAGCAGGCCTGCACCTCTGGTATGAACTCTACTTTGACGGGACGTCTGATGTGCATGCTGTAATGAGCGCCTATCGCGGATTAGACGAAATAGCCGACATAGCGCCGGTGTATGCCATTAAACCTGTCCACGCAGACATCCCACAACCGAACATTATCCGGCAAATATCAACCCTGCCTGCCGGCGCTAACGACCCCGATTTGCCGAAACAATGGCACTATAATAACACCGGAGAGCATGGGGACGGACTGCCCGGCATAGACATCAACCTGGCGGAAGCATGGAAAATTACCGCCGGCGATCCGGAAGTTATTGTAGGCGTAATCGACGGCGGCATTGACTATACGCACCCCGATCTTGCGGGAAACATGTGGAGCGGCATTGGAGGAAATTTTGTAACGCCAGGCAGTGATGTAACACCCGAGGATCATGGCACCCACGTGGGCGGCACGATTGCGGCGGTAACCAATAACGGTACCGGCGTAGCCGGTATTGCCGGCGGCTCCGGCAGCGGCGGCAACGGCGTGCGCCTGATGTCGTGCCAGATCTTTGAAGGATCAAAAAATGGAGACAGTCACGATGCTATTGTTTATGCCGCCGACCATGGTGCGGTGATTTGCCAGAATAGCTGGGGCTATGAAAAAAAAGATGTATATAACAAGTCCGATTCGATAGCTATTAAATACTTTATTGAACATGCGAAAAGTGACAAAATGGAAGGAGGCATAGTGATTTTTGCGGCAGGCAATGAGGGCAGCGACGGACGTTGGTATCCTGCTTGTTTTGATTTCGTGCTCTCTGTGGCGGCAGTGACCTCGCAAGGTAAAAGAGCCTATTATTCCAATTACGACAACTGGGTGGACATTTCCGCCCCGGGCGGCGACTACTACAATACCGGCCGTGAAGGAGGTGCAACAGCCAATGAGGCACGCACGGTGTTAAGCACCCTTCCCGGTAATCGCTACGGCTACATGCAGGGCACATCAATGGCCTGCCCGCACGTGTCGGGCGTAGCGGCGCTGGTATTGTCGAAGTTTGGCAGCGCCACCTATACCCCCGATTTATTGCGGCAACGATTGTTGAACTCGACTATTGAACTTGACGAGCCATTATATGTGCAAGGCAAAATGGGCGTCGGCCTGCTCAATGCTGTAGGAGCGCTTGCCGGACACGTGTCTGTGCAATCCGTAGCGCTCTCTACCCACACAGAAGAATTGCCTATTAAAAAAACGTTCACGTTACAGCCTGTCGTGTATCCTCCCAACGCCACCGACAAACGGGTAACATGGACGTCAAGCGATACCAAGGTGGCTACTGTGGATGAAAAAGGCGTCGTTACGACCAAAACGCCCGGAACAACAACCATTATCGTAACTACGCGCGACGGAGGATACGAAGATTCTTGTCTGGTTACCGCT
>JAITIL010000120.1 GCA_031279475.1 Prevotellaceae bacterium
CACATCAGCCAGTCCTCACCCCCCGCCCCCTCTCCTGAAGGGAAGGGGGAGCACCTCCCAATGCTTAGTTTCGTATTTTTCGCTACCTTTGCGGAGGCCTTCGGCCGTAATATTAAAAACAGAATTATGCCCACCTTTCTTGACTCGGTAGCTGCCGACCTTTATACCCGTTACCGGGAAAAGATTTCCGGCCTGTGCCTTGTGTTTCCCAACCGGCGCAGCCGGCTGTTTTTCGCGCAAAGCCTGTCGAAACTTATCGACAAGCCGCTGTGGCAACCGCGCTACAACAGTATCGAGGAGGTGGTGTGCCGCGCTGCCGGCGGACAACAGCCCTCCGAGCCGCTGGCGCTCCTGCTGGAACTGTATGACGTTTATTGCGCCGTGCGCCACACCGGCGAGCCTTTCGACCGTTTCTACTTCTGGGGCGAGGTTATGCTCCATGACTTCGACCTGATTGACAAATACCGCATCGACGCCCGCCTGCTTTTCCGCAACCTCAAGGCGCAAAAGGAGCTCGAAGGCGATTTCTCCTTCCTCACCGAAGAACAAATAACCCATATCCGCAAGTTTTGGAGCAGTTTCTCGCCCGAAAAAAGTGAACTGCAAGACCGCTTTTTCACTATATGGAACGCGCTGCCTGACATTTACACCCAGTTCAACCAACGGCTACAGGAAAGGGGAATGGCTTACGAAGGCATGCTTTACCGCAATATCAACACGGATAACCTGCGCGAAGAGCAATGCGTTTTTATCGGGTTCAACGCCCTTAATGAGTGCGAAAAGGCACTTTTCCGCCAATTGCAGAAACAGGGAAAAGCTGAATTTTATTGGGACTACGATGCTTATTATCTCCACAATCCGCAACAGGAAGCCGGCATTTTCCTCCGGCAAAATATGCGTGAATTTCCTTCGCCATTGTTCGATAAAGATTTTTCGCCATTTGCCGGAGAAAAAGAAATACGTGTCGTTACTGCGCCGTCAGACGCCATACAGGCCAAGCTCACCCCGCAGTTGCTAAACGACATGAGCGCCACGGCCGACCACCATACCGCCGTGGTACTGGCCGACGAAGCGCTGCTCATCCCTGCCCTGCACGCGCTTCCCGCCGTCGCCGGCAGCATCAATGTAACCATGGGATACCCGCTCCGGCAAACGCCGGTGTACACCCTGCTCGACCTGTACCTGCGCCTGCACCACAAGGCGAAACAAAACGGCGCGAAAACACGTTTTTACTACCGCGATGTGTTGCCGCTGCTCTACCATCCTTATCTCAAAGCCTTGGCGCCACAGGCCGCACAGCGCCATGCCAACGATATTGTCGCAAAAAATAAAGTGTATGTGTCGCCTGGTGAATTTAGCGACCATGCCCTGCTGTCGGCGGTATTCACGCCGGTTGAGTGCTACAGCAACCTCATTGCGCAGTTGCAACAATTGCTCGAAGCCATATCCCGCGCCACGTTCCCCGATAGCAGCGAAAAACTGGTGCGCACTTATGCCCATCACTGCGCCAAACTGCTCAATAAACTTGAGAAATCGGCAGACGAAAGCCGCACTGCCCTTTCCCTTTCCGTATTCATGGGGTTATTGCGCAAAATGCTCCGCAACGAAAGTGTTCCTTTCACCGGCGAGCCGCTCGCAGGGCTACAGGTATTGGGGCTGCTGGAAACACGTAACCTTGATTTCGAGCACGTCATCCTGTTATCCTGTAATGAGGGCGTACTGCCCAAACACGCCAATGCGCCCTCGTTCATTCCCTATAACCTGCGCCGCGGCTTCGGACTGCCCACCGTGGAACAGCATGAGGCCGTGTATGCCTACTATTTTTATCGCTTACTGCAACGCGCTAAAAAAATCACACTGGTTTACAACAGCAAAATCGACGAAACGCATACCGGCGAGGCCAGCCGCTATCTCCTGCAACTTGCCATGGAAACGAAACTGCCGCTACAACATTTCAATGTGAGTTTTTCCATGTCGCATGAAACGGCGGCGCCCATTGTGGTAGAAAAGGACGAAAAAGTGATGCAGGAACTCCTGCGCTATTGCACCGGCGAAGACCCGCATTACCTTTCGCCCAGCGCCATCAACGCATATTTGGCTTGCAGCCTGCGTTTCTATTTCCGTTACGTGGCGCACCTCAAACCCCGCGACGAGGTGGCTGAGGACGTCGACGGCCGGCTCTTTGGGGATGTGCTGCACCAAGCAATGGACGCACTCTACAAACCGTTCAGGAATAAACCGCTCAATGCCGGCGACATCAAGGCCATGTCTGCCCAATTACCGCTCCTCACCAAAGCGATAGACGCCGCGCTGGCCAAGGCCTATTACCATGCCGAAAGTTTACCGGAAGAGGTTTTTGATGATGGAAAAATGATGCTACTGCGCGATGTGACGTTGAAATATATCCAACAAATCCTGCACTACGATGCGGCACAGGCTCCATTCACCATAGAAGACACCGAACTGAAGATGAAGCAACGGCTCGAAATCCCTCTCCGGCCCCACACAGGCGGCATCATCGACCGGCTCGACCGGAAGGGCGATACGTGGCATATTATTGATTACAAGACAGGCGCTACAAAGAACAAATTCAAAAGTGTGGAGGGACTGTTTAGCGACGACCCCGCCCAGCATAACCCCGCCATACTGCAAGTGCTGCTGTATTCCGTATTGTTAAAGGAGCAATATCCCAACCGGAAAATCATTCCCAAGCTTTATTTCATGCGTGAAATATATAATAGTAACGCCGATTTCTGTATTATTGACACCGACATAGCCCCTTATGTTGCACCCTTCACCGACGCGCTCAAAAACACGCTTACCCAACTTTTCAATGCGGCCATTCCCTTTGTGCAAACCGTCCATTCCGCCGTTTGTGAATATTGCGATTACCGGAAAATTTGTGGGAGAATATAACGACTACGGCTCCTACACCGTTACTTCCAGTCCATCGTAGGCCACCTGTACACCGGCAGGAAGGGAGGCCTGCAATTCGGCATGCACCTCGAACTGGTGCGAGAGATGCGTCAGGTAAGCGCATCGGGGTTGCACCTTCGCAATGAAAGCCAATGCTTCTTCGAGGCTGAAGTGGGAAATATGTTTGCCCCGCCGCACCGTGCCCACCACCAGTACCTCAAGCTGTTTTAATTTTTCAAACTCCTTTTCGTCCACCCTGTTCACGTCGGTAATATAGGCCACGCGGCCTATTCTGAAACCCAACACCGGCAGTTTGTAATGCCACAAACGCACAGGCGTCACCGCCACGCCCGCCACTGTGAACAGCTTTTCATCAATGGCATGCAGCGTCATCTCCGGGGCGCCGGGATATTTCGTTTCCGAAAACACGTAAGGGAACTCGCGCTTCAAAGCTTTCAGTACCCGGTGTTCGGCGTACACATCAACCGGCTGGCCGGTAATATGGTTAAACGCCCGCACATCGTCAAGCCCGGCGACATGGTCTTTATGTTCGTGGGTAAGTAAAATGCCGTCGAGTTGCCGCACACGTTTCCGCAGCAACTGTTGGCGGAAGTCGGGGCCGGCGTCAATCAGCAGCACCTTTCCCTCCGTCTCCAGCAGCACCGACGAGCGCAGGCGCTTGTCGCGCGCATCGGCCGAGCGGCACACGGCACAATCACACGCAATCACCGGCACGCCCTGCGAGGTGCCCGTACCCAAAAAAGTCATTTTTATCATTTCACTACAAATGTAAGCGAAAAAAATGACTTTTACCATGTTTTTTGGAAACACGAAATTTTTCATTACCTTTGCCTCACATTTCAACCACTATTCGATTATGACACGCTATCTTGACCCAAAAAACGACCTGATTTTTAAACGCATTTTCGGCGAGCACAAGCACTTGTGCAAAAGTTTGCTCAACAGCATGCTGCCCATGGAGCCCTCGCAACAAATTGTTGATTTAGAATATCAGCAGTCCGAATTAACGCCGGAAATCCCGGCCCTGAAAGATTCTATCGTAGATGTGCGCTGTACCGATAACAGGAAACGGCATTTTATCGTAGAAATGCAAATGCACTGGACCGACAGCTTCAAAAGCCGCGTGCTGTTCAATGCGTCTAAGGCGTATGTAACACAGTTGAAACGCAAAGAGGAGTATAAACTTCTGCAGCCAGTGTATGCGCTGAGTTTCGTCAATGAAATTTTCGACAGCAATCCGGCGGTATTCTACCACGATTACAAGATTGTCAATATAGAGAATACGGAAAAACGGATTGAGGGATTGGAGCTGGTGTTTATTGAATTGCCGAAATTCCGTCCAGGGAACAGGGCCGAGAAGAAGTTGTATGATTTATGGCTGACATTTCTGACGCAAGTCCACGAGGACACGCACGTGATACCACCGGAGTTGCTGGAGGAGGAAGTAACCAAAGAGGCGATGCAATATTTAGAGAGCAGTTCCTACACCGAAGAAGAGCTTAACATGTACGACCGGTACTGGGACGCTGTGCGCACCCAGCGCACATACATTGTTGATGCTTTAGACGAAGGCCGCGCAGAAGGCGAAGCTATCGGCCTGCAGAAAGGCGAAGCTATCGGCCTGCAAAAAGGCGAAGCTATCGGCCTGCAGAAAGGCCATGCTGAAGGCAAAGCCGAAGCAGTTAGGGAAATGGCGCTTAACGCCCAGCGCGGCGGACTTTCTATGGCGCAAATACAAGCCATTACCAAGCTGCGCAAAGAAGAAATAGAAGAAATCCTGCGGCAAAAAGGATGAGTTAATGTACTAATGCGACTAATTCTTTAATGTGGCCAATTGGGCTGAAGCAAGCCTCACCAACCACTGATTCATAATCCATAATTGTGTTCGTGCGTCCATGCAGATGGAGCGAACACACCGGTTCGCCCATACTGCGTCCTGCCTTCCAGGCGGATATCAGGATAATTATCGGCGCCGTTTATTTTATTTGCCGGCAGTAATGCGCCGTGTAAACGGTTATATACGTTGTAACATAATTTGCGCCGTAGCGCAAACTGTATTTTATTTAATCGCAAAACATTTTGTCATTCAAAAACATTTTGTTACCTTTGCCACCCTAAATAAAAGGAGGTGGTTGTATTATGATTATAGTACCTGTTAAAGAAGGCGAGAATATTGAACGCGCGTTGAAAAAATTCAAACGTAAATTTGAAAAAACCGGCGTAATACGTGAATTGCGTAACCGTAAGACTTTCGTAAAGAAGTCTGTGCTGCGCCGTGACGAAGTCAAAAAGGCTATCTATCGCCAACACCTGCAACTGGAAGAAGAAAACAGTTAATACAGCGGCGATGCAACAAATCGCAGTTGCCTGTTGATAATGTGCCGAGAAAAGATTATATTTGTCTTTTGTTGGCATTTTTTATTATGCTCGAAGCCTTTAGTAAATATCTCAAATCCGAAAAACACTACTCGCCGCACACGGTAACGCTGTATATGGATTGTGTGCGAAAACTCCTTGCATACGCCGGACTACAAGAAACCGACACCGGGACAACTGTCACGGCAACCGACGTCCGCTCGTGGGTGGCCAGTATGTTGAAAGACAAACTGAGCGCCCGCACCGCCAATTTAAAACTCACCGCATTGAATTGCTACTTTAAATTCCTGCTCCGCGAAGGCGCTGTGAGTAGCAACCCGCTGCAGAAGGTAGCACGGCCAAAAATGAGCAAACGGCTACCCGCTTTCTTTGAGGCCAACTCCTTAAATAATATGCTCAATAACACCAATCCGGACAACACATACGCCACACAACGCAATATGATGATTGTGGAACTGCTTTATGTCTCGGGAATGAGGCGGGCAGAACTCATCGGACTGAAAACCCATCATACGTTTTTCAAAGAGAACATTATCCGTGTACGGGGAAAAGGCGACAAAGAGCGTGAAATCCCGCTTCTGCCAGCCATTATGGAAAAACTAAAAAATTACGTATCTTTGTTACAGGAAACATTTCCCGGTTCGGAATATTTATTTGTAACCGACAAAGGAAAAAAATTATACCCTTCGGCAGTGAACAATATTGTACAAACCGTATTATCTAAAGAAGGTTTCAGCGGGAAGAAAAGCCCGCACATGTTGCGCCATTCGTTTGCCACCCATTTGCTGAACAACGGCGCCGACCTCAACAGCATTAAAGAAGTGCTGGGACACCGAAGCCTGGCTGCCACGCAGGTATATACGCATAATTCGTTCGAAAAATTAAAAAAAGTATACCAGAAAGCACATCCGAGAAAATAAAGTAATAACATTTAAATATAGAGTGGTATGGAAATTCGTATTCAATCGGTAAAATTTGATGCTGATGTAAAACTAACCGATTACATCAACAAGAAAGTAGCAAAATTAGACCGCTTTTTTGATGGGATCATCGCAGCGGAAGTGTCACTAAGCCTAACCTCCGACCATGAGAATAAGAAAGTTGCCATTCGGCTCGAAATACCTGGATATGACGTGATAGCAGAACGTCATGCCAAAAAATTTGAAACTGCAACAGTGGCATGCGTAGATGTGTTAAAAACGCAACTTAAGAAAACAAAAGAGAAGATGCGCGGCCAGTAATCAGCGCCCGAACATCCGGCGCATTCGTTCAAAGAAATTTTTATCGTTACGGTCGGGAGCCGGTTGAAAGTTCTTGGCCGTGGCTAATTTCTCCAATATTTTTTGTTCCTCCCTATCCAACTTTTTAGGGATCCATACGTTAATGTGCACAAGCAAGTCGCCGGCGCCGTAACCGTTGAGTTCGGGTAAGCCCTTACTCCGTAAGCGAAGCACACGCCCCGGCTGTGTGCCGGGCTCAATTTTTATTTTCACTTTCCCGTCTACTGTAGGAATTTCGGCCATCATGCCCAACGCCGCGTCACTCACGCTGATGAACAACGAATACACCAAATCATTCCCGTCGCGCTGGAGTTCGGGGTGTTCTTCTTCTTCAATAACCACCAACAAGTCGCCGTTAATGCCGCCATTACGCGCTGCATTCCCTTTTCCCGCAATGGAAAGCTGCATGCCCTCACTTACGCCGGCAGGTATTTTAAACGATATTTCTTCCTGTTTCGGAAGGATGCCCGCGCCATGGCAAACCGCACAGGGCGTTTGTATAGTCTTGCCTTCTCCCCCGCACGCCGTGCAGGGAGAGGTGGTTTGCATACGGCCAATCATAGTGTTCATCACCCGGTTTATTACGCCGGAGCCTCTGCATGTGGCGCAGGTTGTAAATGCCGTGCCATCCTTGGCGCCCGTGCCTTTACAGGCCGTGCAGGCCACCTGTTTATTGATTTTAATCTTTTTCTCCACCCCATGCGCAATTTCCTTAAGCTCAAGTTTAACCCTGATGCGTATGTCCGACCCGCGCGACATGGCGCGGCGTGTACGCCCGCCCCTGCTACTGCCGAAAGCGCCAGAAAAACCGCCATAGCCCATGTTTTCGAAAATATCGCCGAACTGTGAAAATATATCATCCATTGAAAATCCGCCGGCATGGCCGCCACCGGTGGCGCCACTCACTCCGGCATGGCCAAACTGGTCATAGCGCGAACGCTTGTCGGGATTGCTTAACACATCATACGCCTCGGCCGCTTCTTTGAAGCGCTCTTCGGCAGCCTTGTCGCCCGGGTTCTTATCCGGGTGATACTGGATGGCCTTCTTCCGGTACGCCTTTTTGATTTCTTCGGCGGTAGCGGTACGTCCTACTTCCAAGACTTCATAGTAATCTCTTTTGGCCATAATTTATTCTCCTACCACTACTTTTGCATAGCGGATAATCTTTCCGTTCAGCGAATAACCGTGTTGCACCACGTCTATAACCTTACCTTTTTGGTCTTCCGACGCCGCCGGAAACTTAGTAACGGCGTCATGTTCGTCGGTATTCAGGTCTTTCCCCACCGCGTCTATTCGCTTCAGTCCTTTCGATTCCAAATATTTAGACAATTTGGTGTAAATTAAATCCACGCCTTCCCGCACCGCCATAATGTCGTCGGTTTCATTCATCGCCTTCACGGCACGCTCGAAATCATCAAGCACCGGCAAAAGACCTTTCATCAGGTCTTCACCGGCCACCACAAGAAATTCCAAACGCTCCCGCGCAGTACGTTTCCGGTAATTATCAAATTCGGCAACAAGGCGGAGATACTTGTTCTCGATGTCTGCCATTTTTTCCTCCGGCGACTGTTCGGGTGTCACATCCCCGGCATTTTCATCGGCGTTTGCATCTTCCACAAAGCCTTCTTTTTCATTGTTAAGTTCTTGATTTTCTCGTTCTTTTTTTAAATCTTCAGACACGCTCATACATCATTCTTTTTTTCATCCTTAGGTTAAGAACAAAAATCCTGCCAATGTTTTTTTATGCCAGAATGGCAGTCGCTATAGCCAAAGCCAGGGCGTCGCATGCGGCGTAGTGGTCTGCGGCAAGTGTTCCGAACACTTCAACGGGACAGGCCGGGCAGATAAATTCGGAGGCCTCAACAAAGGCCTTGATATTTTTCACGCCTCCCCCATTCCAGCTGCAAGAGCCGAAAACGCCCACCTGCTTATTTTTGGGGCCAATGTGCGACAAAGCCTCACACAACTGTTCCATCATGGGATGCGCGTTGCCGTTGTAGGCGCAACTTCCCAACAGCAGTCCCGAATAATTCCATATTTCACTCACAAGAAAAGAAAGATGCGTTTTAGACACATCGAATATTCGAATATTGCGAACACCTTGCTCGGCAATGCGCCGCGCAAGATAGTCGGCCATTTGTTCGGTATGTCCATACATCGAGGCGAAAGCAATTACCACGCCGGGATTGGCTTCGTGTTTACTCCAGCGCTCATATAAACCAATAATTTTTGAGGGCTCGCTGCGCCATACAGGGCCATGCGTGGCGCAAATCACACGTACAGGCGTGCCGTGTAATTTAGCCAGTGCTTTCTGCACCATGTTGGAATACTGCCCCACCACATTCGAGTAATAGCGGCGCATTTCGCTTTCGTAATATTGAAAATTAATTTCATCATCAAAAATTCCACCGTCGAGTGTGCCGAAACTTCCGAACGCATCGCCCGAAAAGAGGATTTGATGCGTGGTTTCGTAGGTCATCATGGTTTCGGGCCAATGCACCCAGGGGGTAAGGATAAACTTTAATTTATGACGTCCTAAATCTATGGCGTCGCCTTCTGTTACTTCATGCAGGTTAGAGGTAATACCAAAAAAATTTTGCAGCAGTTTAAATGTTTTTTTATTGCCCGTGATTTTCAGTTCGGGATAAAGGCGCAACAATATATCAATCATGCCGGCATGGTCGGGCTCCATGTGGTTTATAATAAGGTAATCGAGTTTCCGGCCTTGCAAATGCGCGGTCAGGCGTTCCAGATAATTGGCCGCCGCCGAAAAATCGACCGTATCCACCAAAGCGGTTTGTTCATCCGTAATAAGGTAAGAATTATAAGCCACACCCTGTGGCAACGGCCACATATTCTCGAATAAATGTTTACGCCGATCATTCACGCCAAGCCAATACACACCGTCTGTAATTCTTATTTGCATATTGTATATTTTTTATGCAAATATACCACATTTTTCCGAGCGGACAAGCTGTCTTGGGGGCGTGTCTTTACAAAGTCTGTTGTAAGAAATCAAAGACATAAACGTGTTCATATTTACAGGTTCAACAGCAAATTAAAATGTCCTTCGTCAATGATTTGTACGCCTAATTTTTCGGCTTTCTGAAGTTTCGAGCCGCCTTTGTCGCCAGCAAGGAGATAATCGGTCTTGGCTGATATGGCGCTACTCACCAGGCCGCCGTGCTGTTCAATCAGCACTTTAAATTCGTCGCGGGGGCGGCTAAGGGTACCGGTAATCACGAAGCTTTTGCCCGCAAGCACACTCGATAGTTGCACTTTGGCTTCCGCTTCAAATTGCAGGCCCGAGACACGCAGGTCTTCCACAATCGCCATGTTTTCCGCTTTGGCGAAATACTCACGGATGCTTTCGGCAATGCGGTCGCCCACTTCATCAATCAGCATCAAATCATCTTCCGACAGGCGAATTAACCGGTCTAAAGAGCCCACGGCGTCGGCTATTTTCCTGGCGGTGGTTTCGCCCACATAGCGGATACCCAACGCAAAAAGCACGCGGGAGAAAGGCGTTTTCTTGGATTGTTCAATGCCTTTGAGCAAATTATCAACCGACTTTTCGCCCATGCGTTCCAAGGGGAGAAGCTGTTCTTTGCGCAAATGGTAAAGGTCGGCCACATGACGTATCAATCCTTTATGGTACAACAATTCCACCGTTTCACTGCCAAGCCCCTCGATATTCATGGCTTTGCGGGTAATGAAATGTTCAATACGACCGATAATTTGCGGCGGGCAACCGGTATCATTCGGACAGTAATGTTTGGCCTCTCCCTCATCACGTTTAAGTGTGGCGCCACAAGCCGGGCATTGGGTGATGTATTCGAAAGGCAGGCTGCCGGCAGCGCGTTGCGAACAATCGACATCCACCACTTTTGGAATAATTTCACCGCCTTTTTCAATGATAACCGTATCGCCAAGACGAATGTCGAGTAAAGCAATTTGGTCGGCATTGTGCAAAGAGGCGCGTTTAACGGTAGTTCCCGCAAGGAGCACAGGGTCGAGGTTTGCCACAGGCGTGATAGCGCCCGTGCGCCCCACCTGAAAATCGACCGAGAGGAGGCGTGTCACGGCCTGTTCGGCCTTAAACTTGAAGGCCGTTGCCCAGCGTGGCGATTTGGCCGTCATGCCGAGACGCCGTTGTTGCGCATAATCATTTACTTTAATTACTACACCGTCGGTGGCATAGGGCAACGCTTTCCGTGCAGTGTCCCAATGATGAATAAACCCGAGCACCTCTTGCATGGAGTTGCACAACCGAATGTGTCCGGAAACCTGAAAGCCCCATTCCCTGGCGGCCTGCAAACTCTCATAATGTGTACGAAACAGCCCGTCACCTGCCGGCATGTAATACAAAAAACAATCCAAATTGCGGTTGGCAACGATGGCGGCGTCGAGTAGTTTAAGCGTGCCGGCTGCCGCATTACGCGGATTGGCAAAGAGCGGTTCTTCTTCCTCAAAACGTTGTTTATTTAAAGCGTCAAACGCCGCAAAGGGCATAAAAATTTCACCACGTATTTCCAGTTCATCCGGAGGATTACCCTGCAACCGTAAGGGAATTGTGCGAATGGTACGCACATTGGCCGACACGTCATCGCCACGCTCCCCGTCGCCGCGCGTAATGGCCTGCGTCAATAGGCCATTGGTGTATATAAGGCTAATAGCCGTGCCGTCAAACTTCAATTCACACACATATTGCGGCGCCACATCCAGCGTTTTTTGTACACGCCGGTCAAAATCCATCAATTCTCCCTCGGAATAGGTGTTGCTGAGCGACATCATGGGATACTTGTGTTTCACCGGCACAAAAGACTCCGTAAGGTCGCTGCCTACGCGCTGGGTGGGAGAATCGGGCTGCTGCAATTGCGGAAATTTACGTTCAATTCCTATAAGTTCCTGAAGTAACAAATCATATTCAAAATCACTAATCACAGGCTGGTTGAGCACATAATAGCGATGATTATGTCCTGCTATGGTTTCCCGCAATTGGGCTGTACGTTGTGTGGCTTCTTTAAGATTCATGAGTTATTTCAAACAGTTTTATTCGTTCAGCAAGTCCGGCCGCAATAATTTTGTGCGTATCAAGGCCTGTTCTTCCTGCCATTCGGCAATCAATTTATGATTGCCCGACAGTAACACATCAGGCACTCGCCAGCCGTTAAATTCTTCGGGACGTGTATACACGGGCGGCGCCAGCAATCTATCCTGAAAGGAGTCGGTAAGCGCCGATGTTTCATCGGAAATAGCACCCGGTATTACCCGCACCACAGCGTCGACCAACACGGCGGCAGCCAGTTCTCCGCCACTCAACACATAATCGCCAATTGATATTTCTTTCGTTATTAAATGTTCACGGATACGATGGTCAACCCCCTTGTAATGTCCGCACAAAATCATTATATTCACCATGGTCGAGAACCGGTTTACCGCCGGTTGCGCCAGGCGTTCGCCATCGGGCGTCAAATAGATTATTTCGTCGTACTGCCGCTCCGCCTTCAGGTTTTCGATGAGTTCAAACACCGGTGCAATCATCATCACCATGCCTGCCCCTCCGCCAAAGGCGTAATCATCAACTTGCCGGTAGCTGCCCCGGCCGTATTCACGAACATTATGCACGCGAATATCCACGACGCCTTTGTCCCGTGCACGCTTAATAATAGAGTACCCCAGGGGACTTTCCAACAACCCGGGAAGCAGTGTCAAAATATCTATTCGCATCATACTGCAAATTTACACAAATTTTATTATCTTTGCTTTTTAATTGAGAAAACGAACTTGTAGCTTATGAATAATCAACTACAAAATACTGCTCCGGAGGAGCAATTCATCGCATCTCCACATGCCGATGAAACTACGTCAGTGGAACTGCACGAAGATGCCGCCATTCATGAAGAAGAAATGAATGAGGAGCACAGTACGTTAAAATATATTCATCTTGGAAAAGAGGAATTGCTTGACGTCTTCGGAAAACTGCTCGAAACCCAACCTATTGAAGTCCTTCGCCGCGAAGCGGAAGCCATCAAATCGACGTTTTACAAATTTGTAAAACAGGAACAGAAAAAAAAACAGCCGGAAGAAGAAACCGGTGGGGAGCCGCAGCCGGAGCCGGCTACGGAAGAACAGCCCCAGGATGTTGACGAGGTTACAGACAAGTTGGAAGAACAGTTTAAAACACTTTATAACGAGTATAAACGCCGGCGCACCGAACATACCCAACAACTCGAAACACAAAAGGAGCAAAACCTTATTGTAAAGCAAGGTATTATTGATGAACTCAAAGGTTTGCTTGAGAAACAGGAAGACATCAATCATACGTTTCCCACATTTCGTGAGCTCCAGCAACGATGGCGGGACACAGGCCCCATACCGATATCGCAAACCACCGATTTGTGGAATACTTATCAACATTATGTTGAATTATTTTACGATTACGTAAAGATAAATAATGAGTTGCGCGACCTTGATTTTAAGAAGAACCTTGAAGCGAAGACGCTGCTTTGCGAAAAAGCCGAGAAGCTTATTCTTGAATCCAACATCATTACTGCCTTTAATAAATTGCAGAAATATCATGAGGAATGGCGTGAACTTGGCCCTGTAGCCCACGAATACCGCGAGCAAATGTGGGAACGTTTTAAGGCCGCCACTTCCGCCATCAATAAAAAACATCAGGAATATTTTGAGTCGCAAAAAGAAGAACAGCGAAAAAACCTTGAACTCAAACAGCAGTTGTGCATAAAAGCCGAGGAATTAATTCAGGTCGAGTCTAAAGACAACAAAACATGGAACGAACATTCCAAGGCGATGGAAGAGCTT
Source organism: Prevotellaceae bacterium (assembly GCA_031279475.1). Lineage (GTDB taxonomy): Bacteria > Bacteroidota > Bacteroidia > Bacteroidales > UBA932 > JAIRLC01. The sequence continues at coordinate 13,419 of JAITIL010000120.1, forward strand.
CAGAAAATGTGGAGAACCATAGGGTTTGCGACCAAGAAGGAAAACACCCGCATTTTTGAACGTTTCCGTGCCGCCTGCGACAAGTTTTATATAGCAAAACGCAATTTTTATAAGCAGTTTAAAACCGACATACAGGAAAACTTGCAAAAGAAAATCGCCCTTTGCGAACAGGTTGAAAGCCTTATTGACAGCACGGACTGGAAAAAAACGACCGACAAACTCATCAGTTTGCAAAAGCAATGGAAAGAAATAGGCGCTGTGCCACGCAAACAGTCCGATGCCATCTGGAAACGTTTTCGCATGGCTTGTGATACTTTTTTCAACAAAAAGAATGAGCACTTTTCTTCCATCGATTCCGAACACGTTGAAAATTTGCGACAAAAACAGGCCATTATCGCAGAAATCGAAGCGTTCACACCCTCGGGAAATCCGGAGGAAAACCTTGCCGCCCTGCAAGATTTTCAACGCCGGTGGACGAGTATCGGTTTTGTTCCTTTTAAAGAAAAAGAACGCATACAAAATACCTATCGTACGGTTATTGACCAACAATTCAAAAACCTGAATATTACCGACAGCGAAAAGAAGATTATGCGTTTTAAATCGCGTATTAATGATATAAAAGGCGGCGGTGATAAGGCCAACCGCGTTATCCGCTCCGAACGGGAAAAGTTAGTATACAAACTCCGGCAACTCGAATCCGATATTGCTTTGTGGGAAAATAACATTGGCTTCTTCGCCAAGTCAAAAAATGCCGAGGTCATGATTGCCGAAGTGAACAAAAAAATTGCAAAGGCAAAGGAAGAATTGCATATTATAGAAGAAAAAATCAAATTAATAGAGAAACAGTACAATTAGCCTATGAATAAGAATACAATTACAGGATTTGCCTTAATCGGCGCAATCATTATAATTTTCACCTGGTATAATTCCAAAAACATTGAAGAACAACGCAAATTACAATATCAACACGATTCTATCGCCCATGCCGAACAAATCCGCCTGCGTCAACAACAGGCGCTCGACAGCGGGGCACCCATGCAAGAGTTACCGACACAACCACGGGAAACGGCAGTAAAAACACAACCTTCCACGTTGGGCGCTGTCCTTGATGCGGCCACCACAGGCGAAGAGCAATTTTTCAATCTTGAGAACAACCTCCTGTCGCTTACGTTTACCAACAAGGGCGGGCGCATAGCGGCTGCTACCATAAAAAATTACCATACTTACGACAGCCTGCCTATCGTTCTTTTCAGTGGTAAAGAGAATGATTTCGCTTTACAGTTTTTCACGAACCAGCAACTCTCCACCTCTTCTTTTTTCTTCACACCGGTTAGCGTGCCGGCCCATACAGCGCTCACCGAGGCCGATACCCTGTCGCAACTGGTCATGCGCCTTTCCATTGCCGACGATGCTTACATTGATTATATTTACACCCTGCGCTACAACAGCTACAAAGTTAACCTCGACATTAAGCTGGTGGGGATGGACAAGCACATCCCAAGGAACGCCACCAACCTTGACCTTTACTGGTCGGCCGACATACGCAGGCAGGAGCAAAATTTCTCCAACGAGAACAATTATTCCACCGTAGTATATAAATATCCGGGCGAAGTAAATACCGAGGAGCTCCGGTCGCGCGCCGAGGGCGATGAGGTCAAGATACCCACCAAAGTAGAATGGATTGCGTTCAAAGACCAGTTTTTTTCCGCTATTCTTGTGGCGCCCGAAAATTTCACCCAAGCCGATGTGGCTTACAAGGGTTATACGGAAAACCATCCCGACCGGATGCTCATGCATTGCGACGCCGCCATGCAACTGGCCTACAACAGCAATAGTGAACAAACTATCCCGCTTGAATTTTACTTCACTACCAACCAATACAAAACCCTGAAAAATCAAGGCCGCGACTTTGAAAAACTGGTATCGCTCGGCTGGTGGATTATGGGCTACATCAACCGGTGGTTTATCATTCCCGTATTTGATTTCCTGAATGGTTTTATTACCAATTACGGCATCATTATCTTTATCCTCACCTTGCTGATTAAAATCATCCTGCTGCCGCTTACGCACCGGTCGCATGTGTCTTCCGCCAAAATGAAAGTGCTGCAGCCGGAGGTGAGCAAGATTAACGAGAAATACCCCAAGCGGGAAGACGCCATGAAGAAGCAGCAGGAAATTATGGCGCTGTACAAAAAAACCGGTGTAAGCATGATGGGAGGCTGCCTCCCGATGCTCCTGCAAATGCCGATATTGATTGCCATGTTCAACTTTTTCCCGGCTTCGTTTGAATTGCGCCAGAAAAGTTTCCTGTGGGCGCACGACCTCAGCACGTATGACTCCGTTCTTGAACTGCCTTTCAACATTCCGTTTTACGGCAGCCACATCAGTCTTTTTGTGTTGCTGATGGCGATATCATTATTCTTCTATTCTAAAGCCACCTTGTCGCAAACCACTGCAAATAACCAGATGCCGGGCATGAAATTCATGCAACTGTATCTTATGCCAATTCTCATGCTCGTGATGTTTAACAGCTATTCCAGCGGGTTAAGCTATTATTTTATGCTTTCCAATTTCATTACGATTGGGCAAACGTGGGTAATCCGCAAATGGTTTGTTGATGAAGAAGAGTTGCTACGCAAGATGAAAGCGCGCGCTGCGCAGCCGGTGAAGAAATCGAAATTCCAGCAGCGGCTCGAAGAGGCCGCCCGCGCCCAACAACAGCGCAACAGAAAAAGATAAGCGCTTTGCCGGCCATTGCCCAACATATTCAACAAATCAACGACACGTTACCCGCCGGCGTACGATTGGTAGCCGTGTCGAAGACACATCCGGCTAGCTGTGTACAGGAGGCCTATGAAGCCGGCCAGCGTATTTTCGGCGAAAGCCGTCCGCAGGAATTTGTACAAAAAGCCGCACTCTTGCCGCCCGATATCGAATGGCATTTTATCGGGCATCTCCAAACCAACAAGGTGAAACAAGTGGTAGGCCTTGCCCGCCTCATCCATGCGGTGGACAGTGAACGGCTGCTGCTCGAGATTGAGAAAGAGGCGGCGAAACGCGCGTTACACGTGGCGTGTTTGCTACAGGTTCATATTGCAACGGAAGAAGCCAAGTTCGGCTTTTCTCCGGACGAGTTACAACATTTATTCGCACAAAATTTTTTCATCCACACGCCACACGTGCAACTTGCCGGCCTCATGGGCATGGCTACCAACACCGGCGACCACCGGCAGGTGAGCCGCGAATTTCGCGGCCTCAAACAATTGTTCGACGCGATAAAACAAACGCATGTTGCCGGTAACCCTTCATTCTGCGAGCTTTCCATGGGCATGAGCGGCGACTACCGTATTGCCATTGATGAGGGCAGCACGTTAGTCCGTATCGGCACGGCCATTTTCGGGCAACTCGAATTTTGCTGAAATTGTCAAAATATAGCCGCCGTTTTGCGGATTTGTGCAAGCCGTTTGGCAAAAGATTTGTCTTGGCTTGCCACTTGCAAATTATATTTTGTTTGCATCCGCATGAGCATATCCGCTTTTACCCCCAATGCAGCTTCAAACATCATGGCAGAAGTGGCGGACAGCGGGCGGCGTTCGTTGAGGATGTCATTAAAGACAGTGTATGATATTCCCATTTGTGCGGCAATTTTGCGTTGTGAAATTCCTCTGTACTCAATTTCTTCCTTCAGCAATTCACCCGGATGCGTGGGTCTGTACCCAAAACCAAGATTTCCCATAATATCTTTATTTATAATGGTTCGATAATTCTAAAATATTACATACGGTTACAACCGTTTCCGATTCTACTTTGTGTGTCGTGAACTCAACACGATACTGGTCATTTACCCTAACGGATGAAATACCTTTTTTGTCGCCTTTCAAGACTTCATAATGAAGCGCGTTGATTCGAAATAAATCTTCCACGCTGTTTGCATTCTCAAGGGCTTCAATACGGAGTTTATACCTCTTTACTACTTCCGGTTGGAAGCGATGTTTCTTGTCCGACGTTTTTCCTTTGTAATAAAGTTCCGACAAGTATTCTTTTTCAAAAACAATTTCCATATCGAAATGTTTACTCTGGCAAAGATAACGTTATTTTTTGGAATATACACAAAAAAAGTGTATTTTTTTATATTCCATTATCCGGCAATTCTAAAATAGGACGCCTCAAAAACGAGCGCCGCTTCAGGCGTTTGCCAGCAGCGCTTGCAGGAAGGCGGCCGAGGGCTGTCCGGCGGCGGGATATTCGCTAAACAGCGCCAGCTTACCCTTCAGTTGCGTGTCTTGCAATTCCGGCGCTATGCGCCCGGACGACCGCAAGCCGGTGATTTTACACAATTCCCCGTATTGCGTGTCCTTTATCTTTTCGAACGCGTAGCCCATCCACACATACTTTTCCTCCTTGCCCCAGTAGGCATACGACTCTTTGTTGGCAATGACAATGAGCTTG
>JAITIL010000012.1 GCA_031279475.1 Prevotellaceae bacterium
AATTAGTCACATTAAATAATTAGTCACATTAGCACATTTAATTAAAATACATGAAAAAAATTGCGATACAGGGTGCGTTGGGGTCGTTTCACGACATTGCCGTAAGACAGTATTTCGGGAAAGAAGACTTGGAAATTATTCCGTGCGAAACTTTTAAAGAAGTGTTTGCTGCGATGGGACGCGACAACACGGTTGTGGGCGTCCTTGCCATAGAGAACACCATTGCCGGCAGCTTGTTGCCGAACTACGATTTGCTGAAAGAGAGCGGCTGCGTAATTATTGGGGAACACAAACTGCGCATTGAGCATAATTTAGTGGCTTTGAAAGGCCAGCGCATGGAAGATTTGACGGAAGTGTACTCCCAGTCCATTGCCCTGCGGCAATGTGAGGAGTTTTTGGAACAGCATAAATTCCTGAAAGCCGTAGAGAGCTTCGACACGGCCGGGAGCGCCAAAGTTATTGCGGAAGGGCAAATCATGCAACGCGGCGCTATTTGCAGCGCGGCGGCGGCAGAACAGTACGGACTGGAAATTATCGCCAAAGGCATAGAAACCAACAAGCGGAATTTTACGCGCTTTCTGGTTGTAGCCGCCGCCGCGCAAGCCGGCCAGTGGCAACGGGGGCAAACGCTCAACAAATCGTCGCTGGTGTTCACCTTGCCGCACGAAGAAGGCTGTCTGGCCAAAGTACTGTCGATACTTTCGTTCTACCATGTCAACCTGACGAAAATACAGTCGCTGCCCATCATCGGCAGGGAATGGGAATACCAGTTTTACGTCGACCTCACGTTCGACAACGAAGAGCGCTACAAACAATCGTTAGACGCTATCCGCCCGCTGGTAAAGGATTTTAAGATATTGGGCGAATACGCCGCTTGCGAGTTATGAACTAAGAGTTATGAATTTTTGAAATCATGAAATCTTTAAGTTTTGAAATGCTGCCTGCAGACCGTTTACAATCGGTGTCGGAATATTATTTTTCGAAAAAGCTGAAAGAAATCGCCGCTTTGAATGCGCAGGGGAGGGATATTATCAGTTTGGGCGTCGGCAGTCCCGACGCGCCGCCTTCCGCTGCCACGATAGAGGCGTTGTGCGCGGAAGCGCAGAAGCCTTCGGCACACGGCTACCAGAGCTACACCGGTATTCCCGAGTTGCGGCAGGCATTTGCTGCGTGGTACAAAAAGTGGTTTGGAGTAGATTTAAATCCCGCGAATGAAATTCAACCGTTGATAGGCTCGAAAGAGGGGATACTGTACGTGTCGCTGGCGTTCCTGAATCCGGGCGACGGCGTGCTGATTCCCGATCCGGGATATCCAACGTATAGCGCGGTGAGCAAGTTGGTGCAGGCGAGGGTTATTCCGTATGCGCTGGAAGAGGAACGCGGCTGGCAACCCGATTTTGACGCATTGGAAAAAACAGATTTGCGGAACGTGAAACTGATGTGGGTGAATTATCCGAACATGCCCACCGGTGCAGCGGCCAGCCGGGAACTGTTTGAACGGCTGGCGGCTTTTGGAAAGAAACACCACATCGTGGTGTGCAACGATAATCCATACAGTTTTATTTTGAACGAGCAGCGGCTAAGCCTGCTGTCGGCGCCCGGCGCCAAAGAACATTGTATAGAGCTCAACTCGATGAGCAAGTCGCACAACATGGCGGGTTGGCGCATGGGCATGCTGGCGTCGAACGCGCAGTTTGTCGAGTGGATTTTGAAGGTGAAGAGCAATGTCGATTCGGGAATGTTCCGTCCCTTGCAAATGGCGGCGGTGGCGGCGCTCGGCAACACGGAGCAATGGCACCGCGAGATGAATATCGCACTGTATGCCCGCCGCCGGGTATTGGCCGAAGCCATTTTCGACCGCTTGGGCTGCCGGTTCGACAGGAAGCAGGTGGGACTGTTCCTGTGGGGAAAAATCCCCGACACGTGCGAAAGTTCCGCCGCTTTTGCCGACAAAATCCTGTATGAAGCCGGCGTGTTTGTTACGCCCGGGTTTATTTTTGGAGCTCGCGGCGAACGCTACATCCGCCTGTCGCTGTGCGCCGACGAAACCGCCCTGCAGGAAGCGCTGAATAGAGTTATGAATTATGAGTTATGAATTAGTTGACGCGCCAGCCAATTAGTCACATTAAGCAATTAGTCACATTAAATTAGTCACATTGGCACATTAAACAATTAGTCACATTAAATATATGGAACTACAACCAATTTTATTGCCGGGCATTGAAAACGCGCGTCCCCTGCTGATTGCGGGACCATGCAGTGCCGAAACGGAGGCGCAGGTAATGGATACCGCGCGGCAACTGGCGTCGAAAAATGTAAAAATATTCCGTGCCGGCATTTGGAAGCCCCGCACCAAACCGGGCGGCTTTGAGGGTGTGGGCGTACAGGGTCTGCAATGGCTCAAGCATGTGAAAGCCGAAACAGGCATGTATGTCGCTACGGAAGTGGCCACGTCCAGGCACGTGGATGAAGCGCTGGGCAATGGCATTGACCTGCTGTGGGTCGGGGCGCGGACGTCGGCCAACCCGTTTGCCATGCAGGAAATCGCCGATGCGCTGCACGGTGTGGACGTCCCGGTGCTGGTGAAAAACCCTGTCAACCCCGACCTGGAACTGTGGATAGGCGCCATAGAACGGATTTACAACGCAGGTATCCGCCATATCGCCGCCGTGCATCGCGGGTTTAGCATGTACGACAAGAACATGTATCGCAACCATCCGCAGTGGCATATCCCGATGGAATTGCGGCGGCGGCTTCCGCAACTGCCCATTATCTGCGACCCCAGCCACATCGGCGGGAAAAGGGAACTGATTGCCCCGCTGGCGCAGCAGGCCATGGACCTGAATTTCGACGGGCTAATCATCGAAACGCACGCGCACCCCGAACAGGCGTGGAGCGACGCGGCGCAACAGATTACGCCCGATATACTGGAGTATATCATGCACACGTTGGTCATCCGCGACACAAACCAAAGCACTGAAAACCTCGCGCAGTTGCGGAAACAAATCGACGAGTACGACGCCGGTTTATTGGAAACCCTGGCGGCGCGTATGCGGGTGGCGAAGGAAATAGGTCGCTACAAGAAGGAGCACAATATGCCGGTGTTGCAAACTACCCGCTACGACGAGATTTTGCAGAAGTATGTGGCGCAAGCCGCGCAACTTGGGATAAGTCCCGATTTCATACAAACAATTTTTGTGGCGATTCATGAAGAGTCGGTGCGCCACCAGATGGAGATAATGAGGTAATAATGTGCTAATGTGACTAATTGTTTAATGTGACTAATGGGTTCAAACAAATCGTCAATATTTTTACACTTGATGCCTTTTCCCGCACGCAGTTCCTGTATGGCTGCACAGGTCTCGGCATTGGGTATTTCAGTGGCATTGTCATCACTTACAGTTACTTCTTTAACGCCTTTTAAATTCGTTATTAATTCTTCCAATGCCGGTAAAATCGTCGGGTTATCAAATGTTATATTCATTGTTACCATGGCCTATGCTATTTATTTCCCCACAAGTGTATCTAAAATTTTTGGATTACACAACCCTTTCATTTGTTGATTATAGTTATCTTTGCACCTTCATTCGTGTAATTCGTATAAATTCGCGTAATTATTGTATTATGAAGATATTAATTCTTGGCGCCGGGAAAATGGGCACGTTCCTCACCGATGTGTTGTGCCTGCAACATGAAGTAGCCCTGTTCGACGTCGATCCGCAGCGGTTGCGCTTTGTATTTAACACCTGCCGGATGACGCGCTATGAGGAAATCGCGGCCTTTGGGCCGGAGCTGCTCATCAACGCCGTTACCCTTAAATATACGGTGGAGGCTTTCCGGAAAGTGACGCCGCTGCTGCCGCCGCAGTGTATCCTTTCGGATATTGCGTCGGTGAAAACAGGCTTGCAGGAATACTACGAACAGAGCGGCTTCCGTTACGTGTCGTCGCACCCCATGTTTGGGCCTACGTTTGCCACGCTGGATAACCTGGGCAATCAAAACGCCATTATTATTTCCGAATCCGACCCCGCGGGAAAGGCGTTTTTCAACAACCTGTACCGCTCGCTCAAGTTGAATGTGTTTGAATACTCGTTCCGCGAACACGACGAAACTATAGCCTACTCGCTGTCGGTGCCGTTTGCCTCCACGCTGGCGTTCGCCTCGGTGATGAAGCGCCAGGAGGCGCCGGGCACCACCTTCAAACGGCATATGGACATTGCCCGCGGGCTGCTGTCGGAAGACGACTTCCTGCTCACCGAAATCCTGTTCAACCCCTTTACCGCCCCGCAAATCGAAAATATCCGCGCCGAACTGGCCACCCTCCTCGCCATCATCAGGGAAAAAGACAGCGGGAAAATGAAAGACTTCCTCACCAGAGTGCGTAAAAATCTGGAATAGGGCTTTATTTTGTCGAATTGTATTTCGTGTAAAAGTATACCTTTGCAGAAAAATTATACGCGATGGAACACTTACGCCTGAAAACAGCAAAAACATATCGCCAGGAATGTCAAAATAAGGACATAGAAGTTGTGCCTGCCTGGAAATATCTTTACAGGCCTTGAAGTGATCCCACTCATACAAATTAATTGTCGAGGTATAAAAAATTTACTACCTTTGGCACTTCGTATGAAATCTTATGAATTCTAAAGCAGATCGTTTATCACTACTTTCCGTGCATTTGTCCCGTTTGTTCGTGGTGTTGGGGTGCATGTTGCTGTTGTCGTTTATTTATCGTTTGGTTTTTTTGGCTTATTATGGCTCCTGCACCGGGTGGCAGGAATATGCTTCCGACCTGCCGTTCGGTTTTTTCCAGGGGTTGCGGGTCGACACACAGGTGTCGCTTTATTTTCTTTTTCCGCTGGTGATATTGGCCATTTTGTCCGGTTTGTTCAGGCATAAAATATTTTCCGTATTCGCCCGGATATGGTCAAGTGTGGCGATAATCCTTTACGCGGCGCTGCTTGTAGTTGATTTTTACTATTACGGATATTTTAGTTCACATTTCAGTATTTCTACTTTTGGCGTCATTGACGATGACACGCACGCCGTTTTGCAATCAATCTGGGAAGATTATCCCGCGGTTGGCATAGCCCTGTTTTTTGTGGCGTTGTCTACAGCATTGGTGTATTTAATCCGATGGATATACCGTTCCGTGAGGCTGGAAAAGTTCAGTAGAAAACGCCTTACGGGCTATTTGTCGTTTACCGCTTTCCCGCTGGTTGTGCTGCTTATGCGCGGCAGTATTGGTCTCTTCCCGTTGCGGAACCACGACGCTATGGCGTCGAAAAATAATTTTATCAATATGGTTTGTGTAAATCCGATACTGTCATTAAAAGATGCTTATTTGACTTACAATTCCAGTAACCAGTCGTGGAATGTGGGGGAGATGCTTCGTGCGGCAGGATATACGTCGGCAGTGCAACCGGTGGCGGAATACCTCAATATGCCTGCAGACAGTATCCAGGGCGACCCGCTGGACTACTTGCAGCGCACCACGGAATATGACAAGTTCCTGTTGGAAAACCCGCCGCATGTGGTTTTTTTGCAGATGGAATCCATGGGCGTCAATGGATTATCGCTACAAAGTGACAGCCTTGATGTTTTAGGCACACTGAAGGAAGAACTGGAACACTGCATATATTTCCCGAATTTTCTTCCCTACACTTCGGAAAGCACGGTGGGCACGTTGGAAGGCATGGTGATTTTTAATGTTTCGGGATATGTGATACAAAGCGCCATGGAAAGTAAGCAGGTGCTTTCGTCTATTGCAAATCCGTTTAAAAAAGCCGGTTATGAAACACGTTTCGTAACCGGCGCAAAACAGGGCTGGCGCGATATAAATATTTTCCTGCCCGCACAGGGTTTTGACCATGTGGAGGGGAAAGAGGCCATCATGCATGATATTCCGCAGGCGGAAGAGGAGGATTGGGGCGTGTTCGACGAGTATATGTTTGCGCAAATATGGCGGGATTTGCAGCAGGCGTCCAGGCCCCAGTTTATTTATGGGATGAGTATCACCAATCATTCGCCGCACCGTTTGCCACATAGCTATACCTTATCGGGGATAACAATCACGGAGAAGCTGAAAGCGCGTTTGCTGAATGGTGCGGAATATACTTATAAAGGCCTGTCTACGCTTCGTTATGCCAATGACTGTTTGGGCGATTTTATCCACACAATTCGTCATAGCCCATTGGCCGGCAGGGTAATCATAGCTGTTTCGGGCGACCATCCGTTTAAAGGTTTTTTGAGGCCGCACGATGATAAACTGTATGACAAATATGGGGTGCCGTTTATTTTATATGTTCCGGAGTGTTACAAAAAAAACAAAGAAGTTGACGTGAAGCGGCGCGGCTCTCACCGGGATATTTTCCCTACTTTGTTTCATCTTGCGCTTTCCGGGGCCTCCTATTATAATTTAGGCCGCGATATGTTCGGTAAGGAATATGAAAACAACATGGCGGTTAATCCTTCAGATGTAATAATAGCCGGCGAAGGCGCGGTTGATTTGCAAACAGGCCGGTATTACAGGAATTACAATGACAGCGCTTTTGTTCTGGAGAACAATCCTGAAGCGGCGCAATTATTAACCCGCCGCTGCCACTTGTGGTCAACCGTTTCAAGGTATGTGACTTTACGCTCGTTTGAGTCGGAGTAAGTGCGGCGTTATCCCCAGCGTTCGAGAATGACGTCGAGCAATGCGAACACCTTTCCGGGGTCGTTTTCCGTCACCAGTTCCCGGCGCGTGTGCCGGAACTCCGGCAGGTTTTTGAAGTAATTGCTCAAGTGGCGCCGCATTTCCAGCACACCGGTGCGCGCGTCTTTCTCTTCCAGCGATTTCGTGAGATGCAGTTTGGCCAGCGCCACCCTTTCCCTTACGCTCATTTCGGGCAGCAGTTCGCCGGTGTTCAGGTAGTGTTTTATTTCCCTGAAAATCCACGGACGCCCATAAGTGGCGCGGCCTATCATGATAGCGTCCACGCCGTAGCGGTCGAACATTTCTTTGGCGCGTTGCGGGCTGTCCACATCGCCGTTGCCGATGACGGGAATGTGCATGCGCGGGTTGTTCTTCACGGCGCCGATGAGCGTCCAGTCGGCTTCGCCCTTGTACACCTGCGCCCGTGTGCGGCCGTGTATGGTGAGCGCGGCGACGCCCACGTCCTGCAGGCGCTCTGCCAGCTCTACGATGATTTTACTGTTTTCGTCCCAGCCGAGGCGTGTTTTTACCGTTACCGGGATGTCCACCGCGTTCACGATTTGCCGCGTCATGTCTATCATCTTGTCCGGTTCGCGCATCATGCCCGAGCCGGCGCCGCGTGCGGCAATCTTCTTCATGGGGCAGCCGAAATTAATGTCAATCACATTGGGTGCGGCCTGCGCGACGATTTGCGCCGCTTCCACCATGGGCGCTATCAGGTGGCCGTACAGTTGTATGCCGATGGGGCGCTCGTGGTCGTAAATCATCATCTTGGCCACGGTGGAAGCCGCATTGCGGATGAGGCCGTCGGCCGCCACAAATTCGGTGTACATCATGTCGGCGCCGAACTGTTTACAGATAAAGCGGAACGAAGCGTCGGTCACTTCGTCCATGGGCGCCAGGAACAGCGGGTAGCGGTCAAATTCCAAGTTTGCAAATTTCATGTGGTAGATGTGTTTTTATTCAACCGATACCGATTTTGCGAGATTACGGGGTTTATCCACATCGCAGCCTCTTAGCAGGGCCACGTGGTAGGCCAGCAATTGCAGCGGGATACACGACGCCAGCGGCGTGAGCAGTTCTTCCGTGCGGGGGATTTCAATGGCATAATCCGACATCTCTTTCACTAATTTGTCGCCCTGGCTTACGATGGAGATGATTTTGCCTTTGCGCGCTTTCACCTCCTGTATGTTGCTCACCACTTTTTCGTATGTTTCCTGCTCGGTGGCCAGCACGATTACCGGCATAGCTTCATCAATCAGCGCAATGGGGCCATGTTTCATCTCGGCGGCGGGGTAGCCTTCCGCATGGATGTAGGAAATTTCTTTCAGTTTCAGCGCCCCTTCGAGCGCCACAGGGAAGTTCACGCCGCGCCCAAGGTAAATGGCGTTCTTGGTTTGCGCCACAAACTGTGCAATCTCTTTGATATAGTCGTTCTGCGTGAGGATTTTTTCAATTTTTCCGGGAATAGATTCCAAATCGTTGATGAGTTGGTAGTATTGCGACAGGGCGATTTTCCCTTTCTTGCGGGCTAAGCCCAGCGCCATGAGCGTGAGCACCGTCACCTGGGCGGTGAATGCCTTGGTGGAGGCCACCCCGGTTTCGTGGCCGGCGTGCGTGTAGGAGCCCGCGTGGGTATTGCGCGCCAGCGTAGAGCCCACCACGTTGCATATCCCGATTGTTGTAGCGCCTCTCGACTTGGCCAACTCCAGCGCGGCCAGCGTGTCGGCGGTTTCGCCCGACTGCGAAATCACAATCAGCACGTCGTCTTCGTTGATGACGGGGTTCCGGTAGCGAAACTCCGACGCATACTCCACTTCCACCGGCATGCGCACTAAGCTTTCAAAGAGGTATTCCCCGATGAGCCCGGCATGCCACGACGTGCCGCAGGCCGCAATAATAAAGCGATGCGCGTTGAGCATCTTCTCCTCATATTCGATAATGCCGCCCAGTGATACCACGTTCTTTTGCGTGTTGATACGCCCGCGCATACTGTCTTTAATAGCGTTTGGCTGCTCAAAAATTTCCTTGAGCATGTAGTGGTCGAAGTTGCCCTTTTCGAGTTGTTCCAGGCTGATTTCGAGTTTTTCGAGATACGGGCGCTTCGTTTCGTTCTCGCTGTTTTTGATGACGATTTCACGGTGGGGCGACACTACGGCCACTTCGCCGTCTTTAAGGTAAATCACCTGTTTGGTGTATTCCACGATGGGCGCGCCGTCGGAGCCGATGAAATATTCATTGTCGCCCACGCCAATCAGGAGCGGGCTGCCCCTTTTGGCCACAATAAGCTGGCCGGGGTTTTCGGCCGAGAGGATGGCCAGCGCATACGTGCCCACCACGCCCGAGAGCGCCAGCCGCACGGCTTCCGCCAAATCCACCTGTTCGTTCTTATAAATATCTTCAATCAGGTGCACCAGTACTTCGGTGTCGGTATTGCTGCGGAAGGTGTAGCCCCGGCGCATCAGTTCCTGTTTCAGCACTAAATAATTTTCCACAATGCCGTTGTGTATCAAGGCCAGTTTGCCGTCTTCCGACAGGTGGGGGTGTGCATTTTCGTCGTTGGGCTCGCCGTGGGTAGCCCAGCGGGTATGCGCAATGCCCGCGCAGGCCGCCATGTCCTTGTCCATGCAATAATCCTCCAGGTCCGACACCTTGCCCCTGCGCTTATATAATACGATGTTATGGTCTTGTATGATGGCCACGCCCGCGCTGTCGTAGCCGCGATATTCCAGTCTTCTAAGTCCGTTAATCAGTATGGGATAGGCCGCTTTCGGCCCGATATATGCCACTATTCCGCACATAATTTTTCACTGTTTTGAAATTGACTGTAAATTTACATAAAAAAATCTAATGTGCTAATGTGGCTAATTGTTTAATGTGATATTGCAGGGGGCGCGATACCGTATGCCACGATTCGATTTCACAGGATAGCCTGTAGATATAATCATATTATCCCTACAAACCCAAAAATTTTTTAAATTTTATAATACTGATGATGATGGTGTTCGTGTGTTTCTGCTAATATCTTAACATTGTTCATTAAACTTTTTTACGCTTCTATCGTCTTATATATGGAAATCAGTTTTTTCATAGATACTTTTTAGGGTTAGTGGTAAAAGGCGCTTATTGGCGTCTTTTATTTTTTCGCAGGAAAATCTCGTCGCCGGCTTTGGGCTCCTGGCCTTTCTTCATGCCGTTATACTCATAAAGTTTATCGAGTCTCACCGCATAACGTTGTGAAATGCTATGCATGGTCTCATTACTTTCGGCAATATGTACCGGCAGTTTTTTTACGGTGCTCCGCTTTTTCTTCCCAATATATACGATTTCGCCGTACTCCAGCAAATGGTCTTTGGTGTCATTATATTGTTCGAGCTTTTTAGGCTTCATGCCTAATTCCATAGCAATATCCTTGTATGTTTCGTTTTCACGTGCGAGCACATATTTTACCTTATTCCGCCGGAGCTGTTTCCGCTGCACTTCAAAAATATAAGTGTCAACCTCTATGGTGTTTTGCGCCTGTTCTATTTGTGCGGGAGTTGGCACATCTACCGGTGCGATATCCAGTTCATACAATTTATTATCTTCGATAATTTTAATTAAGAGTTCCGCATACACCGGATTGGTGGCATACCCGGCTTTTTTTAAGCCATGCGCCCATCCCTTGTAGTCAGTTGTTGATAATCCGAATAATGACGCATAACGGTCGCGGTAACGCAAAAAGTCCGAATGGTCAAAAAATGACCCGTCAGGCGTATCATATTTGCGGAAACATTCGTTCGCTTTGTCGTCATCGTGGTAAATAACATCGCCGTCCCACGTCGTATGACATTTGATGCCGAAATGATTGTTGGCCTTTACCGCCAGCATGCTGTTCCCATTATCGGACTCAAGGCAGGCCTGCGCCATAATAATGCTGGCCGGAATACCCGACATCTTCATTTGTCTTATGCATAATGCCGTATATTTCGCAATATACTCTTCGCGTGTCGTTTTTCTTGAGGTTTGACCGGCTGCGGAAAAGATACATCCCAGCAAAAAAGCTGTCGATATAACGGTATGGAATTTTGTGTGCATGGCTTTTTTTTTTGAAAATTCAATACAAAAGTATAAATTTGCATGATATAATGGTCATAATTCCATAAAATAATTAAAAAAATGAAAAAAATATTTGTTTTATTGTTGGGTTGTATCTTTATAATGGATAATTCGTTTGCGCAGCAACGAACAATGAATAAACTCCAAAAAAATTCAATTACCATAACACTTGATGGGGTGCAGGCCGGCGATACAGCCTTACTGAAAGCATACCGTCCCAAACAGAAAACTGTTGATACTTGTATCGTGAGGGAAGAGGGGCAATTGTCATTCCATAGCGATACGCTGTTGCCCGTCGGGATGTATTGCATAGGCATTGGTGACCGTACGCTTGATTTTTTTCTTTCGGAGGGCGAGCCGCAATCTTTCAGCATACAGTATAACCTTGATGAAGGGCTGGCTTCCGCACAGTTTACAGGTTCCCCGGAAAATCAGGCTTTGGCCGGGTATCTTCGTTTTATGCGGGAGAAGCAAATGCAACGCCAGCACTTACAGCAACGTATCCAAAGCAACGGCGAACATGCTGATTCGTTGGCGCTGCTCAATGCGCAGATGGAAACGTTGGTCAGGGAAGTAAAAAACAAATGGGCAGAAATAGAAACAGCCCATTCCGGCAAACTGATTGCGCTGTTTATTTCTTCTATCCGTGAGCCGGAGCCGGCTCCTTTCATGGTTGCCGATTCTTCGGCCAATATCGATTCGTTGCGGCAGGATTATTATTACACTTTTTTCAGGGACCATTTCTTTGATAACTATCAATTTTCTTCACCCTATCTGTTGCAAATGCCTTTCTATTCGCAGGCTTTAACTACCTATTTCACGCGATTGCTTAAACCGGAAAAACAGGAAACAATCGAACAAATGGCGCGGCTGATGGAGAAACTGAAAGACAATAAACCACTGTATCGCTATACGGTGCGTGAGCTTTATGACCTGTATAAGAATGTTCCTTATCCGGAATTGGAAGGGTTATATTTGGAAGTAGGAGGGAACTATATCGTTGACCGGCCTGAAATGTGGGATTCCGCGTATGTCGATAAGGTGGCGTTCAACATCAAATTGGCAGCCATGAATCCGGTGGGGAGCCAAACCACCGATTTGAAATTAAATGACATGACCGGGAACGCCATGTCGCTTTATGATGTGCAAGCCGCTTATACCGTATTGTATTTTTATAATCCGCAATGCGGCGCCTGCGCGGAAATTACGCCCAAAGTACATACGGCTTACCAGAAGTATAAAAATAAGGGAGTACAGCTGTTTGCCGTATATGTGGATCGCGATAAGGACATGTGGATGAAGTATGTGATGGAAAATAAATACCTCGACTGGATCAACGTATGGGACGCCGATGAAACGGCCGGCATCTACAGTAAATACGACCTTCACGCCATTCCCATGATTTATTTGCTTGATAAGGACAAGGTCATTATAGAAAAAGACCTTTCTCATAACAACTTGGAATTATGGCTTAGCCAACTTACTACGGCCGAATAATTATTCTCTTTTCAATACGAAACTGAGGGGTAACAAGTCTTTGATGCTGTGCACCACGTGTATTTTCGAGGCGCTGCCCATAATTACTTTGATGGGCCTGCCGAAACGGTTTTCACATTCGAGCAGCACTTGGCGGCAATCGCCGCAAGGATACACGGGGTCATGGTTTTCTTTTCCGTTTACGGTAGAGTTAATCGCTATTGCTTTTATGGCTACGTTGGGATAGCGTGAACTGGCGTAAAATAAAGCCACCCGCTCGGCGCACAAGCCCGAAGGATAAGCCGCGTTTTCCTGGTTACTCCCGTAAATAATTTCACCGTTGTCGAGTAATACGGCCGCGCCCACATTGAACTTTGAATAGGGCGCGTAGGCATTTTTAGTCGCGTTAATGGCCTCGTGTAACAATGTGCTGTCGGCCGGTGTTAATTCCGTTGACTTGCCCGCTTCATATACGGTAATCTCAATCTTGGTTGCTTTCATGGCATGTTTTATTTAGACAAATATACGGAAAATCTGTGAAAAAGCAGCTATTCAAAATTTGAACAACCGCTTTTTTTATGTGTTTTTTTGTTAATCACATTAAAAAATTAATCGCATTAGCACATTAACTTGACATACTTCTTATTTCCCGCATTGTAAATAGGGAAATAGCCTTTCCGGCGCAATGTTTCGGCGGTTGCGCCGGTGGGCAACCGGTGAGGATAGTAGCGTATTTGTTCGTCGGGATGAATAAGAAACGCCTGCGGCGGCGTATTTCCAGCCAGCGTAAAACCCAACTGCTCATAGCTCCATCCGGTTGACCAGTCGCGATCGGCATAACTCATGATGTCGCCGGGGTGCACTTCATGGACAAACTGCGCCAGCAATTTGCTTAGTCCGCCTACAACGGTATGGGAGGCAAGGCTGGCAAAGCGTATGAGTTCATACGAGTCGTACGGCTTGCCGTGGCGTAGTATGGGACGGCGCGCGCTGAAAGAGGCGGCGGCCACCAACATGTTATTGTGGTACAAACCATATTTATACTTGGCTTGCGGACTTCCATGTAAATGATTTTGCATCATAAATCCATCAAGCGCGGTTTTGTCTATGCGCGCCGCTGTGGTGTGGCGTGCAAAAATACGCACTGCGTTTCCCAAAAGAGTGTGAATGCGCGCCTCCACAATTTTTTGTTGCCGGTTCCACACATCTTCCCACAATTGAATAAGCCGGATGCCTTGTTGCTCATAATTTACAGACAATTCCTGAAAATACAACGGCTCCTTGCACGGCGCTAAGGGTATGAGGTGAAAAGAAACCTGCCGTTGTGGGAAATGTACAAACGGCAGGCCTATGCGATGCTCCACATCCAGCGCACTTAAAAAAGCCGCGGCGTTATGGAGAAACGCGCTCATTTTTTTGTTTTTGCCGGCGTTTTTTTCGTGAACAGGTTGGCCCATGCAAATGCTTTGCGTTTTTTCCAATCGCCTTGATGATAGGCATAGCTTGCAATTAGTGGCGCCACGGTGGTGGCTTCGGCATATACCATTTGTTCGTGCACGGTTTGCACCTTGCCCCACGAGGAGGCTTCTTTCAATGTAGAACTTGAACAGGCGCCATCGCGCGGGTCGGCTACGGTGATTTGCACGGCATATTGGTGCATCGGCACATCATAGCCCAATACTTCGGCACAGACCACAGTGTCTTGGGCGAAATTTTTCGGCACGCCGCCACCTACCATAAACAGGCCGGTAGTTTTTGCTTTCAACTTAACTTGTGTCAATTCGCGGAAATCGGCCACCGAGTCTAACGTCATGTAGGGCTTCCCTTTTTTCATCTGTTCAACCTGGTGCAGTACGAGTCCAAAGCCGGCGCTGCAATCCGAGAAGGCCGGCACGAAAATCGGCACTTGATGTTCATAGCACGTTTGAATTAGGGAATTTTTCTTCTTGGCATGTTTCGTTAGCCACTCGCCCATTTTCCAAATAAATTCACGCGACGAATAGGGGCGGGGCTCCAGCGTATCGGCAATTTTCTTCACAGTGGCGTCGCACGCCTGCAATTCATCTTCATCAATATACGTGTCGTATATGCGGTCGATATAATTCTTCCGCAACATGCTGTCGTCCACAAACGGTGTGCCTTTGTAATGCTTATAGCCCAACGCTTCGAAGAAATCCATGTCGATGATAGACGCGCCGGTGGCCACCACACAGTCAATCATGCGGAAACGCACCATGTCGGCGTACACTTGCATGCAGCCGCCGGCGCTGGTACTGCCGGCCAGAATTAACCAGTTGCTGCAATCTTTGTTCTTAACCATCATTTGCAGGATGTCGGCAGCACGGGCCGTGTCGCGTGATGAAAACGACATGTCGCGCATCGCATCAATGATGTTCGTCGAATCGATTTTTGTAATATCAATGTGTTTAACGAGGTCTTTTAATAATGTTTTTTGTTTTTTAGCCATATTTCAATGTTAATAATTTTATTCTATTCATACGTGCGGCCGGTGATATACGGTCCGTCCCAAGTCATATCCACGCGCCCGTTGTAGCGGTCGTTGATGGTGATCAGTTCTTTTTCTTTCGGTTCGGCCTCTTGTTTGGCGAAAGCAAGATATTCCTTTATCATTTGTTTGGCGGCTTCGGGTGTTCCGGCGTCAATGATAAATTGGCGGTATTCGTTGCCGTCTTCCCGGTATTGCGCCATATACGCCGAATGTAGAAATTTATGTGCCAGGAAACTTTGCGAGATATACAATTCCGAACGTTCCACCTTGTTGGCGTCCGGCAATCGTTGCAGCAGGGCGGGAAGCGTTGGTGCAGCATCAATTTTTCCAGCCAGTGTGCGTGCAATTTTTTCTATTGCTTCGCCTGCTTCGGCGCTCTTGTCGTGTGTTTCCATCTTCACATACACGTTCCCCGACAAGAAATTCAGCACTTGCGGCTCGCGATATCCTTCTGCGCCGATGGTCAAAAATTCCGCATCGGGGAAACGTTCGCCGGCATAAATGCAGTAGGCGTCGGGCGGCGTGTCGTGGCGATAACATTGTATGGTGATGTACGTATCGCTGTTTACACGATTGTAGCTGAGCTGCGTCATTTCCGCAAAATTACAGGCTAAAAAAGCGTCGGCCGCACCGTTGATGCGGTCATATAAATTTTCAGGCGTGAATGACTCTATCTTGTCTGCAACAGTCCAGCCTTCCACTTCGGGCAGGTAGGAGCGCAATTGTGCGGGTGTTTGTGCGGTTGCTGCGGCTGCCGGCAACAGGAAGAGAAGATAAAGTAATTGTTTCATTGCGCTTCGTTTAGGTTAAAAATTCTCGTGGTACGGCGGCAATACGGGCAATATCGCGCACTTTTTCAGCCACTGCAAATCCGTTGGTGCATTTCACTTTGCACAATGTGCAAGAGGAGCACGGATTGCTTGATAAATGCAGTGAAGTCACCAATGTTCTTGCTTCTGCCGGGTAGCGGTACCCGTAGTTATACATGTAAGCCCGCATCAAATCGGGGATAGGGAGGTGTTTGGCGCATTGTGTCGTGCAACTGTTGCATTGTTGGCAATAGAGCGACGGCGCTACGTCGGCTTGCGCCAGGTAATTTTTTTCATCGCCGGTCAATTGCGGATCAGTGGCGCAGGCCAAACACACGTCCAGTTCGTCGAATGCCGTGAAACCGGGAATTGTCGTGTGTATATTCTTGTTTTGGAACACCCACTTCAGGGCGGCGGGGATGTTGATGTCTTTTGCGCCTGCCATTGTTTTCATTGCCACTACGCCCAATCCGGCGGCGGCGGCGCGGTCAATGGCGGCGTTTAGTTCGGGCAGGTGTTTTTGTTTGAAATTGTATGCGGTCAGCACCACATCATACACGCCGCTGTCCACAGCGGCATTGATGACCTCCGGTTCATTGGAATGTGTCGATACCCCAATGTTTTTTGTGCGGCCTTGCGCTTTCAAATCCTGCATCACTTTCAGAATAGGCTCATGCAGGGTGGCTTCCCGGCTGTCGATGGCGTGGAAATAGAGGATGTCCACGTAATCCAGCCCTAACCGTTGCATACTGAGGTTAAACTTTTCCATGAATTGCTCCGGCGCATCTTTGCTGAAAATACCTTTGCGCTGATCAACTTTTATTTTTGTAGCTACTACAAACGATTCACGCGGCACGTCTTTAAAAATCTTGCCCAGCATCAGTTCATTTTTTCCTTCCTGATAGCCGTGTGCGGTGTCGAAATGTACAATACCCGACCGTATGGCGGCCTTCACCAGGTTTGGATTATCGGCGCGCATGACGCCCATGCTCAAGACAGGAACTTTGATGCCTGTACGTCCCAATGTGCGATATTCCATGTTGATTTTTCCCTCTTCCGGTTGACTGACCCGGTTTGTCACAGCCGGAAGTTTTGAAGGAATGAACAGCCCTGCACTACCGGCGGCCGTCAGGCGCAGAAAGTTACGACGGTTTAGATTTTTCATAAAAGTTGGTATTGATAGAGTGAACAAAGATACGAAAAGTTTTGTTTACTAAGGAGATTTTTTCAAATTAAATTAGGAATTATGAAATTTTTTCTTACCTTTGTCGCATACCTTAAAGGCACTACTCATTATGGCACATTATCTTGATCCGAAAAACGACTTAATTTTTAGACGCATCTTTGGCGAACACGAGCATTTATGCATGAGTTTGCTCAATAGCATATTGCCTTTGGATGCGTCGCAGCAAATTGTGGCGCTGGAGTATCAACAGCCCGAACTGGTGCCGGAAATCCCTGGACTGAAAGATTCCATTGTGGACGTGCATTGCAAAGATAATTTCGGCCGGCAATTTATTGTGGAAATGCAGATGTACTGGACCGACAGTTTCAGAAGCCGTGTGCTATTCAACGCCTCCAAAGCGTATGTAAGGCAATTGGACGCGGGCAAAGAGTACAAGCTCCTGCAACCGGTGTATGCGTTAAGTTTCGTCAATGAGCCCTTTGACCGCGACCCGTCGGTGTACTACCACCACTACAAGATTGTCAACATAGAGAACAGGGAAAAGCGAATTGAAGGGTTGGAATTTGTATTTATAGAATTGCCTAAATTCCGGCCCACCAACCGGGCTGAGAAGAAGTTGTATGACCTGTGGTTAACGTTCCTGACACAAATCAATGAGGGGGAGGAAGAAGTGCCGCCGGTATTGTTTGAAGAGGGCGTAACCAAAGAGGCGTTGCACCATTTGGAGCGCTATTCCTACAGTAGGGGAGAACTTGACACATACGACCGGTATTGGGACGTCATCCGCAAAGAACGCATGTACTACCTTGATGCCTTGGATAAGGGCCTTGCAGAAGGCGAAGCCATTGGGACAAAAAAGGGCAGGGAAAAAGGTCTTGCAGAAGGCGAAGCCATTGGGACAAAAAAGGGCAGGGAAAAAGGCCTTGCAGAAGGCGAAGCCATTGGGATAGAAAAAGGCAGGGAAAAAGGCCTTGCAGAAGGCGAAGCCATTGGGATAGAAAAAGGCAGGGCAGAGGGCAAAGCTATCGGGATAGAAAAAGGCAGGGCAGAAGAATTGCGAAACGTAGTGTTGAACGCTAAGCGTAGCGGGCTTTCCATAGTGCAAATCCAAACCATCACCAGCGGTCTCTCTGAAGAAGAAGTGAATAAAATAATCCACTCCGGCGAATGAAAATTAAACCCCTATAACATATTTTAATAATTTCATGCTTGGATATTTAGAAAATGTATTTACTATTTGCACTGTAAAGTTTTATGTTCTTTGCATAATATAAGTGTTAGCTTTGAGTACTCTTAAATAGAAATCGACAATTTTTATACAGAATAGAGTCTTTGAGTTAGCGCTCGTGTTAAAGCACGAGCCTAATCTATCTATTCTGTGGGTTTTGTCGAACCTCTATTTAAGATAATTTAGGTTCGTGCTTTTTAGTTTACACCTGCTTTAGAAAACAAATGGAAGTTGTTGGATAGCGTTTTAGTCTATAATCTAATATCTGTTATCTAATGTCTTATATTTCAAATATACGTTACAATAATTTTGCGATATGAGATATTATTGTATATATTAAATTAGTGATTAACTGTTAGTAATTAGTGGTTAGTGAAAAGGCACATGTGCTAATGTGACTAATGAAATACAGGGTTAAGCGTTAAGCGAAAAAAATGTTCATTATTCATTGTTAATTGTTCATTGATAAGGGCTGCTTGTAAAATTAGTTCTTCTTCTTATTTATCATCTGTCGTGTACAAGTGGCCTTTTTAAATTTGTTAATTCTTAATTTTAAAAACATGAAAACCAAAATCTTTAGAAACATCAATGTAAAGAGGTGATTAATCGTGTCTCATCCAGCGGGGAATAGGCAAATAAAGACGCGATTAATCGCGTCACATCCAATGGTGAATGGGCAAATGCGCAGGTTTGCCCCTACTGCTTACTGCTACGGCCTCCTGCTGTTATTGTTTTGCCCTTTGGCGCTGGCAGCGCAATCTAACGGCGTGACCGTGTCGGGGCTTAATGTGGATGCCGGGACGGTGACTTTCAACGTGAGTTGGAATAAAACGACTATGCCGGTATCCTTATGGAGCGACTCGGTGTGGGTGTTTGTGGATTACAACAACGCGGGCAAGATGGAACGGTTGCCGTTGTTGCCGGGCGCTACGTTGACCGCTACGTCAACGCCGGGTGTGGGGCGCGTGGAATACGCGGCAAATAATGTCCAGGGCGTGTGGGTGGTTGGTAATGCCAGGAGCAATGGCAGTTTCTCGGCTACCGTTCAACTGCTTGCTGCCACCGCCACTGTTGTTGGCGCGTGCGCCTACGCTTCGAATTACCCGCCGGTGGGGGAATATACCACGTCCTCGCAGCTTTCGTTTACCGGTACGCCGATGTATGATATTGTGATAGAAGATGCCGGAGGAAAAACGGACACGCGGGAGTCGGGGAGAGTGTTTACTATTCCGCCGGATTATACGTTAAAGTCATTCACAGACAGGACGGGTGCGCCGGGGATAATCAAGTGTATGCCGATGAGCGGGGGTATTAATTTTAAGTGGGCGCCGCCCGAAGTTTCAAAAGGTCAGCCGGCGACGTATACTTTGTTGGCGTCGACATCGGGTTTCTGTGCGGGCAATGCTGCCGGTGCTGGGTTTTCATTGTCGGGTACGGAGTATGGCCGGAAGTACCAATTATACAGGGATGGTACGTCTGTGGGTGCTGCGTTGTCCGGCACGGGTTCTGCGGCAACGTTTAGCGAGTTGTTTAACGTAGGGGGGCTTTATACGGCGCGTTCGGTACAGGAGGGGGCGTATTGTGAGGTTGCGATGACCGGGTCGCATGCCATTACATCGAATCCGTTGCCACAGGCGCCGCTAATTTCCGCCGGTGATGTGTGTTTGAATGGCGGGGATTTGGTGTTTACGGTTACTCAGTATTCCGGGTCGTTGACGTGGGTATCGGTCGAAGACGGGATGGTAAACGAACTTAGTGTAACCTTTGGTAGTTCATCTGTCGGGACAAAGACCGTGAAAGTCCAAACGTCGCAGACGTACACCAATGCGCCGACGTGTTTCAGCGCGGAGGCGACGCAGTCGGCGACGGTGAACGCGCTTCCTTCGATTACCGCGCAGCCGCAGTCGCGGGTATTTTGTGACGTAACGGGTGACATTACGTTAACGGTAACGGCACAGCCGGGCAGTGGCAGTACCTTGTCCTACCAGTGGTGGAAAACCGGCACGGACGCCGGCACGAATGTGGGCACTAACAGCGCGACGTATTCCACGACGGCGGATTACTGGGTAGTGATTAGTGGTTAACGGTTAGTGGTTACATGAAATTGTCATGTCCTGATATAGGTTGACACTAAAAGGAGGACACAAGATGACAAAATGTACAAAGAAAAGCTATCGGTATAGTGTTTGCTTTAAGCAAAAGGTAGTAGAGGAGTTGCAAGAGGGTGGATTAAGTTTATCGGCGATTAGCC
>JAITIL010000006.1 GCA_031279475.1 Prevotellaceae bacterium
AATATCTATTTAGATATTATACGATATTTTTAATTATGTCAATATATTTAAAAATAATTCAATGGGCATTGCGCATAACGTTCCGGCTGTTTACGACGGTTTGGCGGCCCGAATAAGGGCTTTGCGTAGCAAAGACCAGGGCCGACAAACTGTGCCGGAGCAACGGCGTGGGAATGGAGCGTAGCGGAATGACCTAGCCGTTGCGGAGGCCGAGCCGCTACTGCGGCGAAGCGTAAACAGACCTGTTATACGACGTTTTTTAGCCCCTTCGCCGACCGCCCTGCGCCATGGACGGCGCGGGGCGTTACGACAATCTTTTATACAATTTGTTTTGTTATTATTTCCACTACATTCAACAATACTATTACCGCTTTTATGCTTTATATAAAAATACATTTCAAAAAATATTTTATCCCAATTATGTTTCATATCCATATTTAACCAATACCCGCCCAATCCGCCCCCGTTGCCCAAACCATTCTTTTATAGTATAACAAAACCATTAAACTACGGGCGCGAGCCCAAAAGGAGCAGATCATGCACAATGAACATAAGGTTTCCATACCCTCCGCCGTCCTTACCGAGATTGAGGGCCTCTTTCAACAGATTCTTGCCAAACTGGAACCCTACCGGACACCCCTCACGGCGGAGGAGCGCAGGGAAATGGCCATTATCGGGGACAAGACCCTGGCCTTCCTCGAAAAAGGCAAGGAATTTACCGACCTTTACCCCGACCTCGTTCCGGCGTGGAGCGACAAGGCCGATTTTGCCGTTGATTTTGACGATGTGCACAACATTACCCCCATCAAAAACCTCGCCGACCAGGTGCACGAAGCCATTTACAACATCCAGTACGTGGCGGGACACGAAGCCTACCACTGGATGCTCGATTTCTACCATTCCGCCAAGCAAGCCGCCGGGCGGGACGTGCCCAACGCCAAGATCGTGGCCGACGAACTGGGAAAACGCTTCCAAAACCGGGGCAGAAAACCCTCCAAACCCGCCGAATAAGGCAAAACGCCGGGGTACAGGCCGGTGGATGCCGTGTATATCCCAATTCAGGCAGGTTTCAAGCCAATTCAACGGTGTTTTAAGGTAATTACATGAGGTAAAAAGCCCGTTAAAATATGTTTTGAGGTAATTAAATGAGGTCTGGAGCTATTTTAATTATGTTTTGAGCCAATTAAATTGCCTAAAAAACAGGCTGAATTTGGTATTTTGGCAATTAAATTAGGTTTTGAGCCAATTAAATTACCAAAATAGCCAATTAATAGGGAGCGTTGCACTCTTCCGCGCTCCCTGCGTCCACCGTTACTGCCTCGGCGCCGCAATCAGCGTGTCGTCCGTACCCTTCGTACCCTCGTAGTCGTTGCGGACAATATCGCCACCGCCAGTCTGGGGTACACCGCCCTTAGTATAAGTGCCACCTATACCCCACTTCGCTGTGGATAGAGGATCATTCTTATAGTTTTGCACAATCAACGATGCGCCCTGCGGCGCACTGTTGGCGAGGCTCGCGTCCGTCCCGGCGGGAAGGCTGTCGGCTTTACCGTAAATCGTACCGCCTTCCATGATGAACACGCCTCCGTAGCCTGCTTCTACGCCGCCGGCGCTTCTGTCAGCTGAGTTACCCGCAATCGTGCCGCCGGTCATGGTAAAGATTGAACCAGGGCTGGTGACGCGCACACCACCGGCCCTTGCGTTGCCGCCGGTAGCAGTGTTTCCTGTAATCACACCTCCAGACATGATAAAGGCTGACCCATCGATGAGTACGCCGCCGCTGTCATTCCCGACTGAACCACCCAATGCGTTATTGCCTGAAATCGTGCCGCCGGTCATGGTGAAGGTTGAACCACCGGTAACGCGCACGCCGCCGCCTTTACCCTGTTCTTTGCCTGATGCGTTATTGTCCGCAATCTTGCCGCCGGACATGGCAAATGTTCCCTTGTCCACATTCACGCCGCCTCCGGTACCCACTTTAACGCTTGATACGCTATTGCCCGAAATCTCGCCGCCTTCCATGATAAAAGAGCCGCCCTCCCACACGCCGACACCGCCGCCGCTAATCCGTTCGTCCCCAACGCGGGTATTGCCTGTAACCGCGCCGCTTTTCAGGACCAGCTCGCCACCGTTATGCACATTGACCAATGTCTGGTCGTTGTCCGGCAATCCAACCAGCGTAACGCCGTCAAGGGTAAGGCGACGAAGAGCCTTGTCGCTCCCGATGTTGAGAAGGCTGCCCTTGCTTTTCAGGTTGATGGTCCCCGTTCCGGCAATGACCGCCGTGCCGTCCCCCATGCGGAGGCTCCCCTCAACCCAGCCCTTGCCGTGATCGCCGTGCCCTGTGGCGTTCACCGTGCCGTCCACGGTGAGGATCGCGCCGTCCTGCAATTCGAGGGCCGCTCCGTCCGCCGTCAGGTCAAGCGCAACCCCTTCGGGCACGGTGAAGACAGTGTTGAGAGATGCCCAGCCGGTGAGCGTTACCGTGCCACCGCTCGCTTTGATTGCGTTGATGTCCGCCGCCAGTTTTGCCGCCGCGCCGGTTCCATCGGTATTGCTGTTTGTTTCCACTACCGCTGTTCCGCTGCTTGCACACCCCATAAGAATCATTATTAAGGGAATAATGCAAAAAACCATTTTCTTCATAACATAATCCTCCAATAATTATTTAGCAAAATAACTTTATACAAGATCGTTTTCTTTGTCTATATATTCTAAAAAAACAACAAATTTCAGGCGCCACGGATGGTGCCTGCGACGATAAATTTGGGGCAAAAAAATTGCGCATAACGTTCCGGCTGTTTACGACGGTTTGGCGGCCCGGATAAGGAAATGCGCAGCATTTCCAGGGCCGACAAACTGTGGGTGGAGTGAGCCGTGGGAGGCGTAGCCGACCTAGGCGAACGGAACCCCGAGCCGCTACTGCGGCGAAGCGTAAACAGTCCTGTTATGTGCCGTTTGCCCGTATACCATGTTATTTATAATAATAATCATCAAGTTCCGGCGCTTCCTCAAGAGGAACTGGACTCCTGGTTTTTATTTCATAATAATATTTATCAAATACTTTTTCAAAAGTAACATGTTCTTCCGTTCCATCATCCATTATAAATGAAATATCTACTTTCACTTTAACATTTTCATTCTCATATACTTTTATAGGCATACGATAAAAAGAAACCGTGCAAGAAATATTATATTCATCCAACCTTTGATTAATCTCATCATCATCAGGCATAATCCCGTTTAATTCCCGTCTGGCTGTTTTTCGCAGTCTTTTCTCCATTCCTTTTCTTAACGGAGATATTTCCAAGGTTCTTGTTTTTTTAAAGTTTCCCGCAAAGAACCATCGGTCGCTTAACCTTTCCCAATAATGACCATACTGTGCTTCAGAAGATATTTTTGCGTTAAACATATCAAAATCACCACTTTTTGTTTCCAGTATCATGGAATTATACTTAATTGTCAATACTTTTTCATTCAATTTTTCTATTTCTACAACAAATGCATACGGCGGTCCCGCAATAGCTGTCAGTTCACCGCTGTTGTTAATGATCTTTGAGTCAATATTACTACTACCGAGAGAGTACCTCATCTCGCATAAATTTTCTACTTTCATTGATACACCATCGCCGTGATTCGGTCCCGTATCCCTTGTTTTATACTGAAAATCATGAACCGTGTAACTATATTGTATCCGAATTAACGATGTATACCTCATAATTCCCGAATCAAAAACCCCGATTACCTTTATTATAAAAAGTATTATTACAACAGGTATTACTGCACCAATGAATCCAATAAATCCAAGGATAAATCTTACTTGTTTTGTTTTGATAAAAGACACCAAACATATTATTGCCAAAATGACAAGTATAAGTATAAGTATTATAATGATGATGCGTACTATAAAAATTAAATCCATATTTACCACCTTTTTAATAGTTTTACTCCTTATATCATATTCTTCCCATGTTTTTTTATTATGCTTTATTGTTTATTTTTTGTCAATCTCTTTTATTCAATAATCTCCGAAAAATTTTAGGGCAAATGGCACATAACGTTCCGGCTGTTTACGACGGTTTGGCGGCCCGAATAAGCAAACGCGGAGCGTTTCCAGGGCCGACAAAATGTGGGTGTAGTGAGCCGTGGGAATGAAGCGTAGCGGAATGACCTAGGCGAACGAAACCCCGAGCCGCTACTGCGGCGAAGCGTAAACA
>JAITIL010000112.1 GCA_031279475.1 Prevotellaceae bacterium
ATGCAACAGTCGTCTATTTCTAAAATACTGCCGGTCTTATTCGGGTTTTTCATCATGGGGTTTTGCGACCTGGTGGGGATTTCTACCAGCTATGCGGCTGCGGAATATGGCCTGAGTGAGCCGGCAGCCAACTTCCTGCCGTCAATGGTGTTTTTGTGGTTCCTGGTATTTTCGGTGCCTGTGGGCCTGTTCATGAATCGCCTGGGACGCAAAAAAACAGTGCTGCTCAGTATGCTGGTTACCTTGTTAGCGATGCTGTTGCTGGTTATTCCCGGGAAAGCGTTGTGGTGCTACGTTTCATTTGCCTTGCTGGGTATCGGCAATACGATTTTGCAAGTGTCGCTAAATCCGCTCCTCACCGATGTGGTAAAAGGCGGGCAATTGACAAGCAGCCTGACGGCAGGCCAATTTATCAAAGCCATATCTTCCTTTTGCGGTCCGCTCATTGCGGGCTGGGCAGCTGTGAGCCTGGGCAGCTGGCATTACATGTTCCCGGTTTTTGCGGCCATCACCGTGTGTTCTACGGTATGGTTGATGTGTACACCCATTACGGAAGAACAACAAACGGGAAAAAGCGTGTCCTTTGCCGCCTCCTTCGGCCTGCTGAAAGATAAAACCATATTGTTGTTTTTTTTGGGTATTGTATTTGTCGTGGGCGTGGATGTGGGCATTAATACCGTTACGCCGAAACTGTTGGTGGAGCGCTGTAGCCTTTCCGTAGCCGATGCGGGATGGGGAACAAGCTGCTACTTCCTTTTCCGTACTGTCGGCGCTTTCTTCGGTGCATTTATTTTGGCCAAATTTTTACCGCAGAAATTT
Organism: Prevotellaceae bacterium; assembly: GCA_031279475.1. GTDB lineage: Bacteria > Bacteroidota > Bacteroidia > Bacteroidales > UBA932 > JAIRLC01. The sequence goes on from JAITIL010000112.1 coordinate 820, forward strand.
TTTGTTGCCACCATGCTGTTAAGCATGCTGGCCATGTTCTGCCTGATATTCTTTGCGCAAAGTTACTTTCATATTTTAACCATGATTGCCGTAATGGGCTTGTGCATTGCCAATGTGTTTTCTATTGTCTTGTCATTGGCCCTGCAACATGTTCCTGGAAAAGCTAACGAAATATCGGGGCTGATGATCATGGGCGTGTCGGGCGGAGCAGTTATTCCACCGTTGATGGGTGCGCTCGCCAAAGCAATCGGCTCACAAACAGGCTCTTTGTGGGTAATCCTCGGATGTGTTACTTATCTGCTATTTTGTGCGTTTTATTTGTGTTCTCGAAAAAAGTTGTAACTTTGCATATACCACAAACGGAACGCTCATTTATACCACTATTACAGGAAATCATTTAGAAATAATATGATTATCTTTGTTATTCAAACAAATATGAATTTGTTGTATGGAAATATCAGACAGAAAAGTACAGCGAAAAGAGTTTGAATTGTTTATAAATGCGATAGGTTCGGAAATCGAACAGGCGCAAGTAAAACTCATTTCCGCAGCCAATGTACAAATGCTTTTGCACTATTGGAAAATCGGACATTTTATTTTGTCCAATCAAAAGCAATTAGGCTGGGGAAGCAAAGTGATTGATAAAATATCGAAAGCCATTCGAGATAAATATCCCGAAAAGAAAGGCTATTCGCCAAGAAACCTGAAATATATGTGCCAATTCGCTAAGTTGTATCCTGTCAAAACATTGGAAAACTTGCTTCTGGCGGATAAGGAACTGGAAATGCCCACTATTGTAAAGGTTTTGAATGTAGCAAAATCTTTGAATGAATCCGAACCCGGGCAGGAGGCTCCTGTCCAAATACAAATAATTAATTCAAAAGGAGATATAATCGGGCAACAACTTGTTGCCCAAATTCAAAATATTTCTGAAGCCTTAGTTGCAATTTCGCAAATGCCCCTTGCCCAAATTGAAATGACATTTGCAAATTCACCAGTTTCCAAAATTAATTGGGCATCTCATGTTATCCTGATGAACAGCAATCTTCCTTTGGGAATACGTTATTGGTATATGAAACAAAGTGTGGAATTTGGCTGGAGCCGAAATATTCTTGATTTACAGATTGAAAGCGGACTGTTTCAACGGCAAATCGAAAAACAGAAGATAAATAACTTCACAGCGACACTTCCCATGCCGCAAAGCGATTTAGCCAATTATCTTTTGAAAGACCCTTACATATTCGATCTTGCAGGCGTGAGGGAACAAGCCGACGAGCGAAATATAGAAGAACAATTAGTAGACCATGTTACCAAGTACCTTTTGGAAATGGGAACCGGTTTTGCATTCGTCGCCCGTCAAAAGCATTTTCAAATCGGAAACAGGGATTTTTACGCCGATTTGATTCTGTACAATATCAAACTTCGCGCTTATGTCGTCGTAGAATTAAAAGCGTCACCTTTCAAACCGGAATATGCCGGACAGTTGAATTTTTATATCAATGTGGTCAATGACAAATTAAAAGGAGAACATGACAATAAGACTATCGGTTTATTACTTTGCCGCGGCAAAGATGAAATTATGGCTCAATATGCATTAGAAGGATATAATCAACCGATTGGTGTAAGCGATTACCAATTAAGCAAAGCTATCCCTGACGAGTTGAAATCGGCATTGCCAACCATCGAAGAAGTAGAACAGGAATTGACCCATCTACTGGAACAAAAAGAACATAAGAAATGAAGAATGAGATTCTCGGATGTGTTATTTATCTGCTATTTTGTGCGTTTTATTTGTGTTCTCGAAAAAAGTTGTAACTTTGCATTATACCAAATGGTATTATACCAAATGGTATAATTAATAAATATTTTATTATGAGCAATTTACAGCGAAATTCTTCTCCTTTTTTGTTCGGAAAAACGGTGTCGGACAACACCTTTATTAACCGCAAAAAAGACATTGAGCACTTGTGGCTGAATATGCAAAGTGGCATTAATACCGTATTGATATCACCTCGTCGCTGGGGTAAATCGTCGCTGGTTACGCAAACCGCGTTTTTGAAACGCCGTGACAAACGTGTGAAATGGTGCTTTTTCGATATGTTTGCGGTGCGTGACGAGGCGGATTTTTATGCACAATTCAGCCGGGTACTCCTTAAAGCCACCTCGTCAAAATGGGAAGACTGGGTAAAAGGGGCAAAAACGTTTTTTAAACAGATATTGCCGAAGATTACTGTAGGCGTCGATCCGGTGCATGAGTTTTCTGTAAGCTTTGATTGGAAAGAGGTAGAGAAGCATAAAGATGAAATCTTAAATTTGCCGGAACGAATAGCTAAAAAACAACAGGTGCAATTAGTCATTTGCATTGATGAATTTCAAAACATTCATTATTTCCCGGAAGCGGAAAGTTTTGAGAAAATATTGCGTTCCTATTGGCAACACCATCAGCATGTGAGTTATTGCCTGTATGGCAGCAAACGGACGTTGATGGCGGAAATTTTCAACAAGAAAAACCGCGCTTTTTACCGGTTTGGCGATGTGATGATGTTGGATAAGATAGATACCGGGCATTGGATTCCGTTTATTGTAGGGAAGTTCGAGCAGACGAAGAAAGCCATTACGCCGGTGTTGGCGGAAAAAATTGTGACATTGATGAAAAATCATCCCTACTATGTACAGCAGTTGTCGCATTATGTATGGGAGAATACGCCGAAAACAGCCACATCCACTATTTTGAAAGAGGCTACAGTGCGTATGTTGGAAATCAATTTTGCTATGTATCAAACTGAGGTAGAAGCGTTGAGTAATACGCAGGTTAATTTGCTTAAAGCCATTGCTAATGAGGTTGCTCAGTTGACTGCGTTAAAAACGATACAGGAGTACCAAATAGGAACGCCGCGGAATGTGTCTAAAAATATGAAAATTTTAGAAAGAGATGATTTCATAGAAAAGGTAAATAAAAAGGCAATCTTCCTGGATCCGGCTTTCGAGTTGTGGTTTTGTAAGTATTATATGGGTAAAAGCCTGGATTCCTATTTTAGATAATTTTTAATCAACTGTGCAATGCGCCGGCGCGCGTGCCGCTTCTAATCCGATGCGCGGAAACGGACTTCCACATTCCCCACCCACAGGGTGCTACCGATACGGATTGTGGTGGTTATTTTATGCAAAGTAACAAAAATTTATATATATTTGTACCTTAAACCCGAAAAATTCGGGGCGTAGCGCAGTCGACTAACTACAACCTTAGCAAATCAAAAACAAAGGGCGGGCCTTGCAAGACGCCGGAAATCGTTACACAAAATAATAGTATGAAAACAACGCACCATGAACCAGATTATACAGAACGAAATAGTCCCCTTGCCAATGGACGCCTTCACCGCCGATAAATTACAGTAACAAAACATAGATATGAAGAAAGTAGTTACATTTGGGGAGATTATGCTCCGTTTGGCCACTCCCGGACATCAAAGATTTGTGCAGGC
>JAITIL010000129.1 GCA_031279475.1 Prevotellaceae bacterium
GGACATTTGACGTTTGATATTGAATTTACGCCCGCGCTCCCAATGCAACGGCTCACGTTCACCTACAAAATCGACCTTACTGCCTTGGAAACCCTCGCAGCGTAATTCGTAACAATTCGTATAATTCGTAAAACTTTGTAAATATGAAAATAACAAAAGTATATGACGCAAACATCTATGTCAATGATGGCAGCGTACACGGACAAGCATCGGAAGTAACATGCCCCGACATCGCCGCGGTGATGACCGATTACAAATCGTTGGGCATGGTTGGAAGCGCCGAATTTTTTAACGGGTTCGACAAGATGGAAGCCACTATCAAATGGACGTACCCGGAAAGCGATATAATGAAGGCGCTGGCCAATTTTCTGAAACCGGTCGACCTAATGGTACGGTCGAGCAAAGCCGAATATGATGGTGAAGGCATCAAAGAAGAAGTACCGGTAGTGATTTACTTGCGCGGATATTCAAAAAAACATCCCGGCGGCTCTTTCAAACCAAAAGAAGACACCGAAGTAGAAAGCACCTTTTCTGTTTTGTACTTTAAACAGGAAATCGACGGCGATACCATTGTGGAACTCGACGTACTGAACAACATCTACAAAGTGGGTGGTGAAGATTTGCTTGCCGAACGCCGCCAAAACTTGGGTATATAAAATAATTTCAAGTTTAAGGTTTAAAGTTGGCAACGGACCTAAGCCTTAAATTTTGAATTTTTAAACTTTAAAAAATGGAAGCATTAAACAGAAAACCGAATTTGGCCGTTAAAAAATCCATGAAACTGGATGACGGTACAACCATTGACGTTACAGGTATTACCGCCCGTAAAATGATGGAAATTGTAAATAACAAGCGTCTGACTGACATAGAACGGGGCATGCACATTACCGCTGAAAAAGTATTGGTAAATGGCAAAAAAATAGTGTATGACGACCTGCTGGACGGGTTTACCGACACCGAGATTAACGAAATTGTACAGTTTGCCAACGATGTGCCGGATGAGGATGTAAAAAAAAACGGGTAATATCTCACACCGATGTGGTGTTTTTAGCACACTTTACCGGTGGCGGGATTAACGACGTGTTGGATTTGGATATGGAAGATTATTTTCAATACTTAGAGGCAGCGTTAGAACTCTACAAAACAGAAATGAAAGCGCCAAAACGGGTAGCAGTGGCAGGGTTTGAAAAATAAATTAACCGAAAAAATAGAATACAAATGCTGTTATGGCAGCAACTAATCCTGTAAAGGTAGCTATGCCAATCAATGTATCACGCATGGTTAAACCTTCAAAACTTCTGTCTGGTTTTACCGGCCTATTGTCAGACATCGGTGGACAAATAATTAAGTTTGACATAGTAGTAAATTTTAAATTATTATCTTATCACAAATATAGTAAAAAAAATTAAAACGTGCAAATAATTTTTAAAAATAACAAATGACAGGCGATAAAGCGGTAAAATTAGCATTTTTATTATCAGCTACCGACCAAATGAGTAATGTACTCGAAAAAGCGGCCGGTGGGTTAGATGGTTTTCAAAAGAAAGCGGCAGAAGTCGGCGCTAAGGCTATGCAAATAGGCGGTCATTTTATGACACTTGGAAACCAAATAGGCGGCGGAATGTTAAATATAGTTAGAACTGCCACCGATTATGGCGATAGCGCTATTAAAACCGCCCAAAGAGTGGGGATGCAAGTTGGGGAATGGCAAAAATTAGCCTATGCCGCCGAATTTGCAGGCGTGGGAAATGAGCAACTGGCATCGGGAATGGCTAAATTTGACAGAGTTTTGGTAGAAGCGTCGAAAGGAACAGGAAGCGCTGCACAGGCGTTTAAAAATTTAGGAATTAATCTTAAAGATGCATCCGGTAAACTCCGCGCTCCGCAGGATATACTGTCAGATGTGTCTAATGTATTTGCAGGTGTAAAGGATAGCGCAGAAAAAAGCGCATTAGCACAAGAATTATTTGGTAAATCCGGCGCACAGCTTATCCCGCTACTTAATAGTGGTGCAGAAGGGTTAAAAAAAATGGGGAAAGAAGCCGAAGATATGGGACTTGCCCTATCGGAAGAAGCTGCAAAGGCCTGTGAGAATTTTAATGATAATTTAGAAAGGGTTAATAAAGCCACGTTAGGCTTAAAAATTCAAATAGGTACGGCTCTTATTCCTGTGTTTGAAAACTTGATAAATATAGTTACTGGTGTAATAAAATCTGTCACAGGCTTTGCAAAAGAACACCCTATAATTACAAAAGTTATTTCCGGCACAGTAACGGTTATCGGTGGCCTGTTATTTGGCTTTGGTGCACTCGCGGTTACTATTGGGGCTGTATCGTATATAATCGCGCAGCTAACAAAATTAACCAAAGTCTATACCGCCATAAAGAGGGTATGTCTATTTGTAGTGGGGACGGCGCAACGGGTGTTCGGTTTTTTACAGGTAGCCATAGCCGGAGCGCGTAAGGCGACCGTTGCATCCAACGCAGCAACCCGCGCATATATTGTATCACAGAAAGCCGGTGTAACCACATCGCTCGCCTACCGCACCGGTCAGGCGCTTTCTACTGCCGCCCAATGGCTGTGGAACGGCGCCGTAACAGCCGGTCGGGCTATTATGGCTTTCTTTACCAGCGGCATAATCCTTACCGGAATAAAGATGGGCGCTTTGGCCGTGTGGCAAGGCATTGTTACTGCCGCCCAATGGCTGTTCAATGCCTCGTTATACGGTTGTCCTGTGGTGTGGATTATTGCGGCCATTATGGCGGTTATTGCGGCAGTAGTCTTAATGGTAAAATACTGGGATGGTATTGTGGACTTTTTCAAAGGCATTTGGGATGGGATAAAGAATATTTTCTCATCTGTATGGGAATGGATAAAGAAGATGTTTCTAAATTATACGCCGCATGGCCTAATCATCAAACATTGGGAGGCAATTTCTGCGTGGTTTGGCCGGTTGTGGGACGGCGTGAAAAATGTATTTGCCAATGCTTGGAACGGTATTATTGCATGGTTTTCAAGCATACCCGAAAAATTTACAGAGTTTGGCCGCAACCTAATCAATGGACTTATCGCTGGCATCTTGTCAGCAGTTACCAAGCTGTGGGAAACTATCAAAAATATCGGTAAAAAAATAGGCGGTTTCTTTTCTAAAATACTGGGTATAAATTCGCCGTCAACTGTGTTTGCAAGATATGGCATGAATATTACACAGGGGCTTGTAGTTGGCATTGACCGCGGCGGTGATGATGTTGAGGGTGCCACCGGCGGGCTGGCCATGCAAGCTGTAACCGGCTATGGGCAAGCTGTGCAAGCGCAAACCGTACCGGCCGGTGTGGCGGGCAATATGGGCGGCTCGGGAGGTTCGTTCAACTATTCTCCAACAATCAATATAGGCGCTGGCGTGAGCGAAAGCACGAAGCAGGATTTTACAAAGTTACTCCGTGACCACTATAGGGAAATTGTGGATATCATACAACGCGCAACAGAGAATAAAACAAGACTATCATATACGTAAAACTATGTTTGCACAACTTGGAAAACATATATTTCAAGGGCTGAAAGCGCCCCACGCATGGGGTGAAACAAATGCCGCCCGGTATGGTAAAATATCGCTAATCAATGGCAAAGATATTATCCAGTACACCGGTGAGGACTTGTCGGAAATAGACCTTTCCCTGCGCTATTCGGTAGAGTTTTGCGACCCCGCGGAAGAAATTACCGCGCTAAAACAATCTATGAAGCTATCAAAAATCCTACCGTTTATTGGCGGCGATGGCACTGTGATTGGAAATTTTGTAATTACCGGTATTGAGGTGACCAATGAAAAGTTTTCACCAACAGGACAAATGGAAGCGGCTACCGTGTCGCTTAAATTATTGGAATATGCCTACGGGAAAAAAATAAAAGTGGTAAAAAACAGGGCGAACACGTCCGCGACGACTGCTGCGCCTGCAATTGAGCCCATGCCCGAACTGTCGGAACAACAAACAGGCATGGCGCTGGAGAGTGCAAGCCCTGTGATTGAACCGCCGGCGGTGGCGGTGCTAAGCCCTGCCAATGAAATTGCAAAAGACCTTTCAAAAGGTGCGAAATTGGTGGCAAAAGCGAAAAAAATAGCCGCTGACGCAAAAAAAGGAATAAATACGGCGGCGCAGGCGGTGCACGAAGTGCGGAAAGTGGCCAACAGCGCAAAACAACTCTACACTACCGTTAAAAACAAAGTAGAGAATACCGTTAAACTTGCCGAACGGCTTTCCGACTTGCCCGGCTCGCTGGATGAAACCATCAGTTATGCGGAGAATTTATCAAGGGTAGACAACCTGACCGACACATCGGTATTACAGAACAATGTTAACCAACTTTCGGAAAGTGCCGACAAGGTTAAAGATGCTTCGGCACGGGTCATTGCATTTTCAGCCACACGGGAAAAATAAGAAATATGAAGATTGTAACGACAGACGGGCGGAATTTATACGTTAAACGAATAGGAGAACCCGATAAGGAGCAAGGTACAAGTATTATACTTTGTACAGACGAAAACAATAAAAAGACAACAATCACACCGGCAGAGATAGCCCTGTTTTTAGGCAGCTACACTTTCCCGCCGCCAAAGGAAAAGAAATGAAAAGTTTTAATTATACCACTGTTGAGGGTGACCGTGTCGACACGTTGGCTGCAAAGTTTTATGGCGGCAATTACGGCATAAACATCATTCTTGACGCCAACCCCGGCGTGCCCATTACGGCGGTTTACCCGCTCGGCACTATACTGATTATTCCCGTGATTGATGACAGTGTAATGGAAGACAAAAGCGACCTGCCGCCATGGAAACAGTAGCAAAAAATATAGTGGAAATCAGCATTGCAGGGAAAAACATAACGGCCGATGTGAGCCGTTACCTCTCTCAAATCACCTACACCGACAAAGAAGAGGCCGAAAGTGATGACCTTTCATTGGTATTTGAAGATACCGCCGGAAAGTGGAAAAGCGCATGGTACCCAACGCAGGGCGATACCCTCCGTGTTAAAATTGGCAGGCCCGGCCATTTCCTCGACTGCGGCTTATTTGAAATTGATGAGATTGAATTGAATTTTCCCCCAGACACGTTAAATGTAAAAGCCATCGGCGCGGGTATCACAAAAGACCTGCGGACGAAAAACAACAAGGCATTTGAAAACCAATCCTTGTACGACATTACCAAATACTTTGCCGGGAAGCATAATCTGAAAATATTCGGAAAATATTTTGGGGAACAAGATGCGATAATGAAAAACATCAAATTATTGGAGGGCATTAAAATTGAACGGAAAACGCAGGAAAACCAAACAGATATATCATTTTTAGCCACACTTGCAAAAGAATATGGGATTATTTTTGCCGTACATGGGGATTGTTTGGTTTTTAACACCATTGACGAATTAGACGAGCGCCGCAGCATATTAACCATCAACCGTAACCAGATGAGTACAGCTCGTTTTGTGGATAAGACGTCGCAAATATATTCCAGCGCCATAATATTACATCGCAATGCACGAAATAACATTGTTAAAAAATGGGAGATTAAGCAGCCGGACGGACAGGATGAGAAATTAGGTACGCTTGTTGTGAACGCGAACGTAGAGAGTGACGACCAGGCCGGAGCAGTGGCCAAAGGCTCACTAAAGAACGCCAATAAGGATAAAATAAAGGGCTCTTTCACGATATTTGGAAACACCAAACTTGTGGCCGGTGTGAACATTGATTTAACCGGCATTGGTAAATTTTCGGGCAAATGGCATATTATATCAAGCAGCCACACAGTAGAACCATCAGGGGGCTATACCACAAGTGTGGAGGTAAGAAAAATTATGGAGTAATTTAGGCGATATTTCGTTTCTTACCGCTAACACGGTCATATATTGATATGAAAATAGCACCTAATACAGATACAACCGCCAATCCTATAAAAAAATAATTTGCCACCATCTTTATCCTCCTTTATACAATTTAAACCCTATATAAGCTATTGCAGCAGTAGCGACTATTCCACTTAATAACACTACTGTTTTATTCATTTCAAAGTCTAAAATCACACTTAAGACCACGCCGCCAAATACCAACTTCGCAATATCCACGAAAAAATCGCCTAATTTCTCTCTAATTTTTTTCCCGTTCATGGTCTAAATTTATATTACAAAGTTAAGTATTTTTCTAAATATAGAAAGTTTTTACCATATTTTTTTTAAACGTGGTAAGTTCTTACCATATTTTCAAAAACCATTTTTATAATCGCACACACCTTAGTACATTCGTAGCTATATGTTACGATTAGGCATCATATCGGAAATGGGTGAAAGCGAAAATTTGGGTTTCGCACGGGTATCATTCGATGAAAATAACCTCGTGTCGGGATGGTTGCCTTTGCCTTCTACGAATACCAAAACCGTGAAACACTGGATACCGGTTGAAGTAAATTCACAGGTTGCCTGTTTGATGGATGAGTGGTGCGAACAGGGTTGTATTGTGGCCGTGTTGTGGAGCGATATCGACACCCCGCCGGGATGGGCAAGCAAAGACACAATCGGGATACGGTTTGCCGACAGTGCGGAAGTATATTACGATGCCGTCGCACATAAACTGACCCTTCAGGCGCCCGATGCGGAATTAAATTTCACATGCAAAAAATTAAGTATTACCGGAGATGTGGACGTTACCGGAGATATAACCGCCACAAAAGAAGTTACGGCCGGTGAAATGCAAATTAAGTTGACACAACATAAGCATCCCACGCCGGCGGGCGTATCGGGAGTTCCCACACCATAATAACAATATCGCCATGTCAGTATCAATAAGCACACTAAAAACAGCAATTAAAGCGGCGTTTGACGCCGAGAAAGACAAAACCGACGACCAATTCGGCTCTATTGACCGCATCTCTGAGGCCATTGCAAAAGCGGTGGCCACACAAATTGTACAGGGAATAAACACAGCCGAGGTAGTGCCAGTACTCGCGGCGCCCAATGGCCCTGTATCGGGAAGTATAACTATAACAGCCGCTGCGTCATGAAAGATACACTAAATTGGCAAGTAAGCATTAACGACCCCGGTGTAATTGTAGAGGGTGTTGAGGATATAGCGCAATGCGTTTATACCATCCTTACCACGATAAAAGGCAGCGACCCGCTACGCACAGATTTCGGAAGCGATATAATAAAATATCTTGACAGGCCGGTAAATGAAATACAATCACTCCTTGCCTATGAGATTATTTCGGCATTGGAAGCGTGGGAAAGCCGTATTACCGTGCACAAGTGTAATATTGCTCCAAATGCAACGGCAGGAAGCAACATACATATTGAAGCGGAAGTTATAGCATCGGCTGCACAAATTACAATAACAATAAACGTTTAACGACTATGGCAAACGAAACGCCTGTATTTGTAGAGCGCGACCCCGATGTGATTATGGCCGAAAGCAAGGCTAAATTACAGGAGTTACTTGGGCGGGAATTGCAGCCCGCACAAGTAGAACAGTTGATGTTGCAGTTCATAGTGTATCGGGAAGTGTTGCTTACCAACCGCTTTAACGCCGGGATGACGCAAATGCTTTACCAGTTCAGCACAGCGCCGGTATTGGATTACATTGCCGGGCTGGTGGCTGTGGAACGTTTATCAGCAGCGGAAGCGGGGTGTACTGCCCGGTTCCATTTAGTTCCCGGACATGGACATGTACTAATACCGGGCGGCACACGTGTAGCCACCTCGGACAGTGCCGTGATTTTTAGCGTGGCCGACGATATTATTATAACCCCCTCTGAAAATAGCGTGGATGTGGAGGTAGTCGCCGAAGAAGCGGGAAAAAACGGAAACGGGTATTTGCCCGGAACGGTAAACAAAATACTCGACCCACTTGCTTTTGTGTCAACGGTAGAAAACATCACCGCCACCGCCGGCGGCTCTGACGATGAAACCGATGCGCAACTACGTGAACGCATAAGATTGGCGCCCTCTCAATTTTCCACAGCCGGCTCGCGGGCAAGCTATGAATATCATGCGCGTAGTGCCAATTCTACAATTATTGATATTTCCGTCACTTCTCCTACGCCCGGTGTAGTGCTGATTGTCCCGCTAACTGAAACAGGACAGGCGCCGGAAGAAGTTATACGCAACATCAACGAGGCGTGCAACGCGGAGAATGTACGCCCGCTCACCGATACGGTTGTCGTATCCTCGCCGTCGGAAGTAAATTATACGATAGATGTTGATTTAATACTTTATGAAAGCGCTGACGCAGACACGACACAAGCCGCCGTGCTTGCCATATTGACAAAATTTGCTGAAGAAAAACGAAAGAAACTGGGAAAGGACATTATCAGGTCGCACATTGCACAGATGTGCCGTATCGCTGAAGTGTACGATGTGACAGTAAACACGCCGGCAGAAAATTTGGTTATTGCAGATGATGAATTTGCCAGTTGCACTGGTGTCATGGTAAATATTACAGGGAAAAATAATGGATAACAAACATGTCATAGCAAGTAGCTTAACCGATAACGAGCTGGCAAAAGCCCTTTCGGAGTTGGTGGCAGAGCGGTGGGACAATTGGGATTTGTCACCCTTTTTGGCTTATCTTGTTGACATCTGCGCACCGGCGGCCCTCCCTTACCTTGCGGAACAATTTGACATTGCCGGGCTGCAAGGTTTTAGTGTGGCAGTCAACGAGCAACAGCAGCGAAACCTTATCAAGCGCTCCATAGCCTTACACAAGTACATAGGTACAACATGGTCTATACGCGAGGCGTGCCGCACGGTCGGGTTCCCGGTAATTATACTGGAGGAAGGCGTACCATCTGCGCCCGAAAACCCCACTATAGATTGGGCGCGTTTCCGTATATTGATAGAGGCGGATATAACGCGGCACATTACCGAAGAAGAAGCCCGGAAGCTGCGTACATTCGTGGAGTTTTATAAACCGGCAAGGTCGCACCTTGTTACGCTTGGCTTCTATCAATCATTTTCAGATAAGCTATTTCGCGATGAAATTATCGCACATGAAACACTTGATGTGTCTACGCTTGTCATCATACCCAACCCTGTTATATTGAGCCGTGGCGGGGCAATGAAAAAAGCCTTAGTAATGGCGGGCATGGCATGGATAATTGACCAAACCATTTATACTTGGGACGACGGTAGCGGGGATAAAATTACGCTTGAGTTTACCGGCGCAGCGGGAAATGGTGAAATAAAAGTGCGCTCTGACCCCTATAATGCCCGCGACCGTGCGTATAGCGTCGCCTATTCAAGAGCCTACGGCATTCCTGAAAATCGCACAAAAACAATTGAAATAAAAACAGCGAGCGGACAATTATACGGCCAGCTCACTGTTTTGCAGCGTAGCAAGTGGTATAATGCATACAGCCGCGCGTATAGCAGTGCCTATAACACCTATCCGGTATTACGAGTTTCTCCAGAAGCGATATGGCTTCAGCAGGATAACCCGGAAGAGGTACAAGTACAAGTAAAATCAAATACTGATTGGATTATTGAATGAAATTAACAATTTAAAATATAAAATTATGGCAAAAGCATCATGGGCATCGACCACGCCATCAAGTGGGTCAGGAAATGGGACAGTAAACGTGGGCGCCTCAACGCATACCGGGCGCTCGCAGCGTCAAACCTCGCTCACCTATAAGGCGAGCGGTGTAACGGATATTTCGCAGGCTGTTACGCAGGAGGCGAAAGCGGAGTATGTGAGTATAGACAACATCAGTGTGGGCAAAGGCGGCGGGAGTGTAACCGTAACCGGCAAATCAAATTCGTCGAAGTTGAAATTTACGCTCGGAACAGGCGCGGTTGTGGCTACCCTGCCTACGAATTATTCGGCGGGCGGTGCCAGCACGGCCAACGACGTAGCCATTACCGGTGACCCAGGTACTACTGCGGAATACAACTTTAGTATTACGCTCACCGCGGCGGCCAACACTACTACCGCCGCGCGCTCACAGACCTTGACCGTAACCGCCACCGGTGGTCAGTCGGCGCAATCGACGCTCTCACAAGCAGCCGGCGACCCGACACTGAGCGTATCTCCTGCAAGCATCACGCTGACGGCAGCTGGCACGCCCGTATCCGTAACGGTAACGTCTAATACGAACTGGACGGTAGAATAGCGCATGGCCACGGCACAGATATATTGGGGCGACGGGACGAGTGACAAAATCACTGTCACTTTTTCCGGCAACGTAGGCAGCAGTCAAATGACAGTTGCCTGTGATCCCAATAATTTTTTAACCGCGCGAATAAAAAATATTGTACTGAAAAGCACCGGCGGCGCCACGCTCGGCATGCTCACAGTGTCGCAGCAGCCGCGCTCGCGGGCTTATTCAATAGGATACGATGAGGCATATAAATAAAATTTAAAAAAAATAAAATTATGGCAGCATTAACAAAAGCACAGTTGAAAACGTTATCAAATAACACGTTTTTCGACAACGACCAGGGCGAAATAGAGCCCTCTGAACATAGGGCGTTTAACGATGTATTGATTGATACGTTTGTGAATGGCGCTACGTTAAATGGCAATGATGTCCCGGTGAATGAAGAAGGAAAATTAGAAATAACGTTTAATGATATAACTACTGTCACATTTATCGTAGATAGCAATGATGCGCTGGCGGCGTGGGCGAACAACACTGAAGGCAACGACTACAGTCACGTGTTGATTAAGGCGGGGACGTGGACGAGCAGCAAAGAGGTGAATTTAACCACTGCGGGAACGAAGGTGGTTGTGGGACAAGCGGGTAGTTCGTTGAGTTTTACTTCATCGTATGGGTTGAGATATAATTCTAAACCAACTACTGCTGATTATTGGATGTTTGGCGTCACCGTCAACATATCCGGCAGCACCTACGGCTACGGCTTCAGCAATTGCACATATCTGACGAACTGCTCCGGCACCGGCACCAGCGATAACGCCACCGGCTCCGGCTCCGGCTACGGCTTCAGCAATTGCACATATCTGACGAACTGCACCGGCACCGGCACCGGCAGCACCTACGGCTACGGCTTCTACAATTGCACATATCTGACGAACTGCACCGGCTCCGGCACCGGCACCAGCGATAACGCCACCGGCTCCGGCTACGGCTACGGCTTCAGCAATTGCACATATCTGACGAACTGCTCCGGCACCGGCACCGCCCGCAGCAGCAGCACCGGCGGCGGCTACGGCTTCAATGGTTGCCGCATCATGATGTTTTGCAAACCGGGCAGCACAGCGAGCACCTCTGCAACATACTCCAGTTGTTACATGCACGCCAGCGGGACGACTGACCCCGTTGCTGATACTGCTGCGGGCGGGTGGAACAGGAGTTAGTCGAGAGTTAAGAATTAAGAACTACAAGTTATGAAGATAGTAGAAAACAGGTTTATTCCCTTTAAGGGTTACAGTGCGATAATGCTGTTTGGCTTCCTGTTTACGCGGGATGCGGGCAAGGTTACAGCACGGACAGTGCGACACGAGAGTATCCACGCGCGGCAGATGTGGGAACTGCTGGTGGTTGGCTTTTATCTGTGGTATCTCATTGAATGGGTAGTGCGGTTATTCCTGCGCAGCAATGCCTACCGGAATATCAGCTTTGAGCGCGAAGCCTACGCAAATCAGGATGACCTGCTTTACTTAGATACCCGCAGGCCGTTTTACTTTTTAAAATATATGAAAAAATGAAAGTAGTTGATAAAATTAAACGAATTTCCGGCACGCTACATTTAACGGCATACGATGCGCACGGTGTCGAATTGTGGAGCGACACCGCGCATAACCTGATTGTGGCAACCGGATATAACGCAACGGCAGAAGCACTGGCCGGCGTTGAGGGTGCGCGTATTCAGAAAATAGCCGTAGGCGCTAACGGCACAGCGCCACAAGCAACCGATACGGAAATAACCGGCGCCGAAGTGGTCAACATAACCAACGTTGAATATCCGGCGCCGGCAACCGTCCGGTTTAACTTTATGATTGATTACGGCGTTGCGGTGGGGATGCCTATACGTGAATTTGGATTACTCACTGCGGACGGGCGGTTGTTTTCGCGCAAAACACGTGAGGCAATCGATAAAACGGAACACATGTCTATTGTGGGCGCGTGGGATATACACATGTAAGTTATGGAACAGGAAAGAAATGTAATAGGGGCGGCAACGAGCGTTTTGTTAAGCGGGATGCTTGATTTTCTTGCACCGCTAAAATGGTTTGCACTGTTGGGGCTGGTGCTGATAGTGGCCGATTTACGGTTTGGTGTTAGGGCGGCTAAAGCGCGAGGGGAAAAAATCCGATTATCGCGGGCCGGTCGGCGTACGATAAACAAGATGGTTGATTATATTTGTTGGATATTCCTTGCGGCAGCTGTAAATAAAGCAATAGTGCCACATTTTGACATGCCGCTGTTACCGGCTATTGTCTTATTGGTTGTATATGGATTTGAAATAAATTCATGTTATTCAAATTATTTCGAGGCGCGGGGAAAGAAGTTTAAAGTTGATATTTTTAAGATATTTAAAAGAAAAATAGACATAATCGAAATTGAAAAGGAGGAAACAAAATTATGAAACATTTTACCTTAAAAGAGTTGACTGTAACGGATACAGGCATGCCTAACCGACCGGGTACAGAAGAAGAAAAGAACTTAATAAATTTGGTTGATAGGTTGCTCGACCCGGTGCGTGAACAGTGGGGCAGACCTATCCGCGTAAATTCGGGCTACCGCAGCATTTCCGTCAATCTTGCCGTAGGCGGTGCCACGACCTCGCAACACCTCAGAGGTGAAGCCGCCGACATCACAGCAGGCAGTAAAGAGAACAACCAAAAGTTGTTTAAGATAATTGCAGAAGGGCACGTATTTGACCAACTTATTGATGAAAGTGAATATACGTGGATACATGTAAGTATAAAACGCAATGGCGTGAATAGAAAGCAAATTTTGCACTTATGAAAACCGCAGGCATCTTACTGGCCATTGTGTTGGCCCTATGTATTGGGTATTGGTTTGGCCAGCACTTGATAAAAGTGGCGGAAACCACTGTCGTAGAATATTATGCTATGCCCACCATAAGTGTATCGGTGTCGCCGGCGCCGCGCCGCTTTACTGTCCCGGACGTGCCGCATTTCATCTGGCGCACCGACACCGTGCAACGCCAAATTATTGACACCGCGGCCATCCTCGCGGACTGGACGATGAAGCGCGAGTATGCCGACCGGTTAATAGAAGACAGTACAGGCACAATTGACTATACCGCTATCGTCCAATATAACCGTCTGCAAAATATCTCGCTTGATTATACGCCTATTCAACGCATTGTGACAACAACGAAGGTAATAAAGGAACGGTGGGCGCCGCTTCTATTTGTTGGTGGTAATTCTGCCGGATACGTCACCGTTGAGGGCGGTATATTTATTGGAAAATATGGTTTTTCTGCCGAATTAGGGCAAAATATGTTCGGGAATGAGCGGTATATAGGGGGGAAGATAGGGATGAGGTTTTAAAGAAAAAGCTTCCATTGTGGTGTGAATGCTTATATTTGCTTTAAAGATATGGGAAAAAAATTGATAATGGGTGCCGAAATGGGTGCCAGAAATAATAAAATTCATGCAATATATTGACATATATATACAATTGGCAAGTTTCCGGTTCTGAAGGTCGGGGGTTTGAATCCCTCCGGGGTCACGCAAGAAAAGACATGCCAAGTACGGCAACGCCACGGAAGAATTTATCAAAATTGATATTATTTTTTTGAGAATGATATTTTTTATTTATACCTTCGTACCACCGATTTAAAGTGGAAAATCGTTTCATCCTATGAAAAAATTCACTGTTTTCACATTTTTTCTGCTACTGCCGGCATGTTTCCTGTTTGCAAAAGGGGAGCTTGAAACGTTACTGTTGCAACTCGACAGGGAAATAGCCCACAAACATTTTTATGAACAGCAAAAAGAGCGCGAAATACAGGACCTGCGGCGGCTGTTGCATATCACGCCCTTGCAACCATTACAGGAATATGACCTTAATGATAAACTGGGACAGAAATACAGGAAATATATCATAGACAGCGCCATTTATTATGTGCAGAAAAATATAAAAATAGCGCAGGCCATGAACAGGCCTGACTTGCTTGTGGCGTCCAGCCTGCACTTGTCCCTGCTGTATTCGTCGGCCGGCATATATGTGGAGTCGAAAAGTATTCTGAATGACGTCAACCGGACGAAACTTCCCCAGGCGTTGCTGCCGCTCTATTTCGAGATTTGCAGCGATTTTTACGGTTATTACGCACAGAGCAATGACCAAACGATTAACCGGCATTTGAACATCGCATACCGTGACTCCCTGCTGGCTGTACTCGATACCACTTCGCGGCCATACAAAATCCACAATGCTGTGAAGTTACTTCATAGCGGAAGTCCGGAAACGGTAGAGCCGTACCTGCTGGTGCTTTTTAACGAAGTGCCGGAGGGCAGTCCCGACTACGCCATGATTTCCTACCTGTTGGGGATGGTGTATGGCAAACAGGCAAAAATCGAATTACAAAGAAAATACTTTGCCCTGGCCGCCATTACCGATATTCAAAACGCCACAAAAGACCATGCGGCGCTGCAAAGTCTTGCTATGAGTTACTACGAGTCGGGAGAGGTGGAGAGGGCTTATACCTACATGAAGTCGGCGATGGACGATATTGATTTCGGGAAAATACGCTTCCGC
>JAITIL010000047.1 GCA_031279475.1 Prevotellaceae bacterium
TCCGTGTAGAAGTTATCGTATTACCTGTGATTAAAACAAGCGAAACTTCCCATACTGCGGAAAACATGAAAGGCCACTTAAAACAGTATGCCAATCCTGCGCTAATTGAGCAGGAGAAAGGTACGTATTGAGGAACGTGGAGTTTGCATTAGACTGTAAAAATATTTTCGACACGCGCAGTTACCAGTATGCCGCTATCGGCAGTTTAACCGAAATGTATAATACGTTTGTATTGCGTCCTGTGTCGGTTTTGGCTAAGGCGTCGTTTTCATTTTAGCCGGATGGCTGTACGTTTTACAGCCGGCCGGGCCGAAGAGTCCATTTGTTAAGACAGGTTTTGTGCTCGAATATTTAGTTATTTATTATTGATTTGTTTGGGTGTTTTGTTTAAAAAAAGGATGCGCTTCCGTATTTAATACGCATTTATCAAGATTGAAAGCATTGTCGGGCGCAAAGAAGAGGTAACAGTACTTCATGGTTTCCGCAAAAAAGAAACTTTCGAGGGCGTCCCATTTTTCCATAGTGGTCACGTCTTTTATCTGCACATATCCATTCTCCGCCTGGCAATATTTTTCAATAGATTCGAACATGGTTTTCCCCATTTGGTAATACCGTTCGTCTTTGGTGAAATGCCATAAATAGTAGGTGGCTTCTATGGCTTCTGGGCGCACGATGTATTGAGGCGAAAGGATTTTCATCGTGGTGTAGTCAATCATTTCCGGCTCCAGCCCATACATGTTCCACATATTGAAAATGGATGTCTGCAATTTTGTGGCGCTTTCCAGGTCATTGTCCAAACAAAGCGTTGCGCCGAAAAAACAGTCCAGCGCGCCAAACCATGTCTTGGTTCTTTGCCCGGTTTCCATGTCGGCGTGTCCATACCAAAATCCTGTGGCGCATTCATCGGCAAGGTAGTTGTCGATGCCTTTTTTGCTAACCTCCCACATGTGTTTCAGTTCGAGGTCGTCAAACAGTAGCCACCCTTTCAGGAGATATTCATAATAAGCGTCAATACGGCCGCTGATGTGCGCCTCCTTGTCGAGCCATTCACCGGTTTCCACATGGATGGTGGAACCGACTAATCCTGTTTTTTCCGCCCGGCGGTTGAAAAGCGCCACAATACCGCGTTTGCACTTTTCGTAATACTCCGAATTACCGGTCAGCCTGCTTAGCATTCCATATTCCAACAGCATGGAACCTATTTCACAGGGGCATGTGGTTTCGCCGCTCACCGCGCCGGTATGCAGGTTTACGAACCGGTAAGGCATTCCAGTTGGGGAGTCGAAAACAGGAAGCATCCGGGCGCCCAGGTCTTCCGCTAAGGTCAGGAAGCGGGCGTCTCCATCCAACTGGTAAGCCGACAATAGTCCGCCCAGCATACGGATGGCGATTTCGAATTGTTGTACATTCATGTCCTTATCGAAATTTAACCGGTTAAAAATAATGTCTTTCGCCTCCTCTTTTTCTTTTTCCAGCCCCATGATGCATAGTGTGCTGAAAGCGTCCACCGGCGTCATCAAGAGGGATTCGGAGTACCAGTTGTGTCCGGTTTGGGCAATGGGGTTTACAGCGTCATACCCCCAAGCATACGTTTTGTAAGCGTTCCATCCTTTCAGGAAAGCTGTTTTTACTCTTCCGGCATATTGCTCCTTCTCGGAAAGCGCACCGGTGCATGCCATCATCGTGTACAGGAAAAAAAATCCTGCGAGAAATTTGTACTTCATAGTTTGTTTTATTGTTAAATTTATTCTCATGCCTGAAAGCAAAGATAGTCTTTTTTCATAAATTATTACGCTCAGATGACTTATTCTATAAGCGCATATTTTTTTTTACCTGTTTGTGGGGAATGCAAGTTTTTTCATTTATCTTTGTACGCTAAAATATTTGTGAACGTTACCGTGTGCTTGAACACCACGTAAAAAACAAGAATAATGAAAAAAACATTCTCTTTGGCCTTTCTGCTGCTTGGCATTCTCTTCAACGTGTGCCTTATCGTATCGAACATTTTGGAAGTAAAACTTGTCGCCATCGGGCCGGTGGTGGCCACGGGCGGGTTGATGCTGTTTCCCATTTCCTACATCCTCAACGACTGCATTGCCGAGGTGTGGGGCTACCGGAAGGCCCGCCTTGTGATATGGACGGGGTTTGCCATGAACTTCCTCACGGTTGGTTTTATCCAGCTTGCCGGCCTGCTGCCGCCTGCTTCCGGCTGGGAACACCAGGAGGCGTTTGTGCAGGTGTTCGCCGCCACGCCCCGCATCGCCATAGCCAGTTTCACGGCCTTTCTTGTGGGGTCGTTTCTCAATGCCTATGTGATGAGCCGTATGAAAATACGTTCCAAAGGGCGGCATTTTTCTTTGCGCGCCATTGCTTCCACTGTTGTAGGCGAATTGGCCGATTCCATCATTTTCTTTCCCATTGCCTTTGCCGGTGCCGTTCCGTTCAACACGCTACTGGCGCTCATTGCCACTCAGGCCGGCATGAAGACGGCGTATGAAGTGCTGGCGCTTCCCGTGACCATCCGGGTGGTGAAATACATCAAGCGTGTGGACAATAGCGATGTGTATGACGAGCAAGTGTCATACAATCCGTTGAAGTTAAAACAGCTTTAAGGGTATGGTTTCACCGGAGGCAGTTAAATTCCAGTATCCGCTATCAACTTATTCTTTGTATAGAAAGGCGTGATTTTCCATGTGAAAATAAGGGTGGATAGTATAACCAGGCATCCGCTGAAGCAATAGGCATGTTGCAAGGTGCTTATTTCGGCAATATAGCCGCCCGCCGCAAGCCCCAATCCCACGCCTACGTCCCACGAGGTGAGGTAGGTGGAAGTGGCGGTGCCCCGCTGGTTGTTGGGAGCAAGATTTACAAACATGGTATTGAATGCGGGGAACATGCTCCCGAAGCCTAATCCGAAAAAGAGCGCCGTGCTGAAAAAAACATTTTTTCCTGTTGCCGGATTTTGTTTCATCAGCCATGCGCAGCCGGAGAGGATGAAGAAACAAAGGCAAACCATGATCATGCCGAAGGTGATGACTTGCGGTATGCGGCCCCGGTCTACCTGTTTCCCTGAAAACAGGCGGGAAATGGCGGTTCCCACAGCCAGTAGGGTAAAGAAAATCCCGATGCCGCCTTCAATACCAATAGAACGGCCATACATGGCGATGTAGGTGCTCGTCATTCCATAAGGAATGGATAGTAAAATCAAAACCACACTGACAGGAATACCTTTTAGTAAAATAAAACGGTCGAGCGATAATGGTTCTCTTTTTGCGGGTTGCTTTGCCGGCGTTTTCACTTTCATGGCCATGAAAAAGCCGAGCGTGCAGGAAATGAGCGAACACAGGAATATCACATCAAAAGTGTAGTAATCGTGCAGGAACAGGCCTGTCATGGGGCCTACGGCCATGGCGATGTTGTTAGACAGTCCGTAGTAGCCCAATGCTTCGCCCCTTCGCGACGAGGGTGTAATGTCAATCACAATCGTGTTTCCGGCCACCGACACGGCGCCGAATGAAAACCCGTGAAATATGCGCAATATAATAAAGAGGACGAGTGTGCCGGCGGCCAAATAGCCTGCAAACACTGCGGTAAAAAGGAGAAAAGCCAAAAGGTAAAACGGCTTTCGGGCAAACGTGTCGAGCAAATAACCGGAAAAGGGGCGGATCATAAGGGCTGCAACGACATAACACGACAAAATAATTCCCGCCTCCGATTTAGCGGTATGAAAGACGTCGATCAGATAAAACGGCAATACCGGCAACAGCAGGTAAAAACCGAAATATAAGAGGAAGTTTGCTGCTAAAATGAAACAATAGTCGGGAGTAACTAATCGTGCTTTTTCCATCCCATACTTTTGCAGCTACGCTTATTTTATTTTAATACCTTCAATGGCGTCTTTTGCGACAGTGTCGTCAGGATTGAGCTCCAGTACTTTTGAAAAGAAATCTTTTGCTGTGAGAAATTCATTTCTTGCTTTATCGGGATTATTCTTATTTTTCTTCATAATCGCATCGGCTTGCATATAGTAATAATAACCCAGATATTTGTAGCTTTCGATCAGTTCTTTTTTGTAGCGGTCGGCCTGGTCCAGCAAAATTTCGATAACCTTTTCATAATAGGGTTTAGCCAATCCCTGCGAGGCTTCCGGGTCAATCATGGAGTTGGTGCGTGCGAGCCAGAAGTGTCCCAAAAAGCTCGTCGGCGCAAGTTCCTTAATTTTGGTAAATGTAGAATCGGCTTTGTAGAGCGCCGCCAGCCTGTTTTCCGGCGTATTCAGCGAATCCGTTCCCATGTAGTAATAATTGCGTCCTATGTTGAAATAAATGGCGGGATCGGGTTGCCCGATGAAATCCAAATAAAGCGTATAGTAAAAAATGGCAGAATCGGATTGGTGATTTTTTTCATACATATTGCCGATGTCTTTTAACAAGTCTTTTTTTGTATCGTCTAATTGTATGACTTTCGTGTAATTTATAGCCGCTTCGGCATATTGTTTATTGGCTTCCAATTGTTCTGCATAGGTCTGGTAGTCTAATGAAATCAACCTGTCTTTGGGCGCCGTTTGCATAAAACGTTTGATGGCATTTACACTTTGCTCTCCCGATTGTGTTTTCGACAGGGCATAGGCATGCAGGCGTTTGGCCACCAAATTGTCGGGATGTCTTTTCAATATGGAGGTCACTACCGGCAATACTTTGTCATATTGTTTATTGAAGTAAAGCAGGCCGGCATATTTGAGAGAATGTTCTTCGTCATAATTTTTGTCGTCAATAAACTTGGTATAATATTGTACGGCAAGTTTCATGTTGCCTTGCCTTTCGTACAGTTCACTGAGCAGTTGGTAATGTCCGTTAAAAGTTGGATCTATATTTTGTATAGCGGTTAATTTTTCTAATGACGTCGCGCTGTTCACCGGCATGTAAATACGGGCGCTCTTTACGTAGGCGCCTATAAGGTCGGGGGAGAAGTAGATGGCATTGTCGTATTTGGTGCCGGCGTCTCCGCGGTTTTCTTGATTTTTATAGAGCACAATGTCACCTTCCAGCATATAGGGTAATCCGCTTTTGGCGTTTGCTTTTTTCGCCTGTTTGATATATTCGGCGGCTTTGTCGTAGTCTCCTGCATAGGCGTATGCTTCCGCTACAGCCAATAAAATCCTCACGTCTTTTTTATTTGTTTTAATGGCACTGCTGAAAGACTCTTCTATTGGTTTTTTCATTTCTTTTGTCAATGTCCCTTTTGAAGAAAGTTCTTTCAAGGTTAATTTTGAAGTTCCGATTTTGTTGAACGGGTCGGTGGCAGACGCTTCAAGGCCTTTGTTATAATAGAAAGAAGCCGAATCGGGTTGATTTAACTTCAAATAAACTTCACCCAAATAATAACATGTTTCTGCTTTTTCTTCCGGCGAGGCATTCCCATTGTTCCACTGCTTTAGAAAAAATACTTTTGCAGCGCGGTACATTCCCGATTCGTATAAATTAATACCGGTACGGTTATCCGCCATACACGTCAAACTTGCCAATACAAAGCAGGCGCAACTTATTATTTTTAATGTCTTCATAACTATATTTTAATTTTAAAATTCATTTCTTATGTTTACTATATTTACAGGCATTGTGGCCGGTAATAATCCCGCCTTGAGGATAATCCGCTGTCCTCTTGAAGCAGTGATAAAAGATGTTAATCCGGTTGGTAATCCGCTTCGGGGATCGTTTAAATTGATGTATATATTTCGCGTCAATGGATATTGCCCGGTGTAAAGATAGTATTGATAGGGCTGGAAACTGTTTTTCCGTGTAGGTTTTTCCTCGCGGCTTATCCGCATGACTTGGACTTCGGATAGGAACTCCCTGCTCAACGAGTCGTATTCTTCGCTGATCCAGTTTACACCGATAACGCCCAAGGCATTTGGGTTTTGTGCCACGTGCTCTATGACTTTCCGGTTTGTTCCGGCGGCGTATGACTGGTTGGATAGTGATTGTCCCGGACAAATGGAATCCAGCACATAGCGCACCGTGCTTGAGTTCGGATGGTCATACACAATGTGTAGGGGACGGGATTTGGATGCAGGAAACAATTGTTCCCACCGCAATACTTGTCCGGAAAATATTTGTTGCAGTCCGGCCACGTTGATGATAGAATCGGGGTTTTGTTTGTGCGTAATCAACGCAATGCCGTCTGTAGCAATTTTTATGGATTTTGGAAAAAACTTCCGGTTTTGAAAAGTGGTAATTTCTTCAGGAGTTAAAGGTCGCGTGGCAACAACCAGACGTACGCTATCCTGCAACAATAAATTCATTGCCTCTACTTCGTTGGTGTAGTGTGGGACGATACCGGCCATCGGGTATTGCATTTCAAAAACATTTATCTCCTCTTGTACAAAAGGAGATAATGTTTCATCAGCGGCTATCCTGATTACACCGCTAAACAGCGTGTCATCAGGCGTTCCCGGTTTTTTCCCACGGCATGCAACCAACAACAAGCAAATTAAAAGACAGCTTATCTGATAATACCGCACAGTCATACGTTATAAATTACCGTTGCCGCATTTGGAATACAATAGGCAACATAAATTTAACAGATACAGGGTTTCCTCCTTGTCGTCCGGGAATCCATTTGGGCATTTTCGACACTACGCGCACCGCTTCCTTGTCCAGCGAGGGGTCAACCCCGCGCATGATGGCTATATCGCGTATTGAGCCGTCTTTTCCCACTACGAACGACACGGTGACACGACCTCCAATACCCATTTCCATTGCGATAACCGGATATTTCAATTCGTTATAAATCCATTTCATCATGGCTTCCTGCCCGCCCGGGAATTCGGGGTTTTGCTCTACCGACCCCACTAAGAATACCTCATCCTTTTGCTCTACAATGAGCCGGTGTTCGTCAAGGTCGGCAATATCCTTCCCGGTCTCTTCATCGTTCCCTTTTACGTCGGCTATTGAAATGGCGGCTTTGGCTTCAAACAATTCCTCCTGGGTCTTGATGTCTTCTTCCGGCACTTCTTCGTCTTTTTTAATGACAGGCGCCGTAAACTTAATAGTCGTTTTCAATGCCGGAGGAGGAGGCACGTTCACTTGTTCTATTTTATTTTCATCGGGTAATTCTATTTTAATATCCGATAACGCCGTTACTTCGGTAATTCCTTCATCGTGTTTCACAGGAGTCAGGAGTTCTACCAAAGTAGGAGCAAGCATCACAAATATAATAAAGGCAATAATTGCAATGTATGCTATAATATGGCGTTTGGATGAATCCTTACGAAGTGCGTATGCGCCATAGCCTTTGTTTTTTCCCACAAAGACTAACTCGCACCACTCTCTACTGGTTATGTTAATATCCTTTGCCATATCTTCTTATTGTTTTTCTTTATATATTATTTCTTCTTTCAATTCAGGGGCATAGCCTTCATGCGTCAAGTCTTGCAACAGGCGCAGGTCGCCGGCCGCAATGTCCACAATGGCATACCGTCCGATATTGCATATTTGCATTTCATCCAGTGCATCAATCAGGTTTTTGTAAGTCGAAAAGTCGGAAGCCTTTATCAATACCACAGGAGAATTTTTGTTTTTCTTAATCTCTATGGATTGTTCCTTATATTGTTCGAGCGTCACTTCCAGTTTTTCTCTTTTCTCTTTTAGTGCCTTCATTTGTTGAACCACTTCCTGATTGCGCCCTAACAGTATCGCACGTAATCCTTCTCCCGAGAAGTCTGTTTCTTTAAGCAAGTCGGGATTGTCATAAGTGGGTTCGCCAAAGTAATAATATACTTTATCGTCCTTTCCCAGCAAAACCGTGATAGCGTTTGACGCCTTTATTTTTTCCTGTTCTTCTTCACTGACCACGTCCTTTCTCGGCATGCTGATTTCCATAGTTTGCGGTTTGCTCATTGTCGTACAGAGCATGAAAAAAGTGATGAGCAACATGTTCATATCCACCATAGGCGTGAAATCCACGTGGATATTGAATTTCTTCTGCTTACCCTTTTTGCCGCCACCATCATCTTTTTGTTGAATTTCTGCCATAATTTAATTCATTTTATATTTCAGGCATATTTTTCAAGGAAGTAATCAGGTTATACCGATTTTCCCTTAAATCCTGAAGTGTGTTCATGATGTCTCTTATCATAGGATACGGCGTGTTCTGGTCGGCTTTGATAGCGATCACTAAATTTTTATTTACTTCCCGTGCGAGCCGCATCCACTCTCTGAATTGATTGTTGGTGCTGTCGCAGGGGATACCGAGATCCATAATTATTTTATCTTGCTCTTCCGACGGCAGGCCAAGAAATTGCTTCATGCCCTGAATAGGTACGCCGAAAGAAGGAGCCAGGCTGAATTTCTTCAGCTCCTCTTCAGTGAAATCAATGCTGTAGCTTTCACCCATCCTTTTTAATATTTCCCACCGGTCGGGCTGTTTGTCGAGCGACATGAACACCCTGCCGTTGGGCTCTATCAATATTGATACGATGTTGGTTTCCGGTATTTTGATCTCAGACACGGATTGCGGCGGATTCACCTGCACCGGCTCTTTCTGCACGAAAGTCGAGGTCAACATAAAGAAAGTCAACAACAGCACTGTCACGTCACTCATGGCAGTCATATCAATAAAGGTAGACTTCTTCTTGATTTTTTTACTCATAACCGATAATTTAATGGGCGCAAATTATTTGTTTCCGGAGAAAGTTTGTACCAGATACGCACCTATTTCGTCAATACTGTGGGTAATACCATCAATTTTTGTGGTGAAGAAGTTGTAGGAAATTACCGCACACGCACCTGTGGCGATACCGAATGCCGTATTAACCAATGCTTCCGAAATACCTGTGGAAAGGGCGATAGAGTCTGTTCCGCCGGCGCCTGCCAAAGCGGCAAATGACCTGATCATCCCGATAACGGTACCCAACAGCCCCATCAATGTTCCCAATGTGGTAATAGTGGCAATAACCGGTAAATTTTGTTCCATGGAAGGAAGTTCCAGCATGGTTGCTTCTTCAAGGTCTTTACGAAGCGCCAATTGCCTTTCTTCTTTTGTCAATTGCGGGTTTGCAGTTACTTCTACGTAGGTTCTCAAAGAGCTTTTTACTACATTGGCTACGCTTCCTTTTTGTGCATCACAAAGTGAGTTGGCTTCGTCCACATTATTGGCGTCTAATGCATTTTTCACTTTGGTTACAAATTGTTGCAGGTTTTTCTTGCCTTTGGATTTAGTTATGGCAATAAAACGTTCAATACTTAATACCAACACGGTAAACAAAAGGGTTTGGATAACGGGTACAATAACGCCGCCTTTATAAATAGTCCCCAACAGGTTTCCGGGTAACGGATGGTTATTCGGGTCACCATTCATGAAATTCTCCGGGTTACCGTACACAAACTCATATACGATGAGCGCCAATAAAAAGCAGAGAATAATAATAGGGAAAGCGGAAACTCCTATTCTCTTTTTTGCATTTTTTCCTTTTTGATTTTCAGTTTTTTTCATGATATTAAATTTTTCTTGTTTTTATAAAAGTTAGATTTTATGCGATTTTCATAAAGCGACCAAAGTTATAACTTTTTTTTGATATTAGCAAAACAAATATACTGTTAAATTAATGATCTATTTTTTAATACGCTTATAAATAATGTTTTATAAAGACGTTCTTTAGGAAGTACATGGCGCCGGAAATTGTAATGTTTGGTATCCACGCACAGGAATCCTTGTCAATCTATAAAAAAACAATTACCTTTGCGCCCAAAATATATATTTCTCCAATATGAATTTATCTTTATTTTTAGTGGTTTTACTAACAGCCATAGCGTTGGTAGTCGCTGCCATGCTCATTGCGCGGCTCATTTCCCCGCGTTCCTACAACAGGCAGAAAGCGGAAGCCTACGAATGTGGTATTCCTACGCGCGGCCGTTCATGGATGCAATTCCATGCGGGGTATTACCTGTTTGCCATTTTATTTCTGCTATTCGATGTAGAAACCGTGCTGCTCTTCCCCTGGGCGGCTTCTGTGAGGGCAATGGGCGTGGACGGGCTGCTCACCGTATT
>JAITIL010000087.1 GCA_031279475.1 Prevotellaceae bacterium
ATTGCAGAAGGCAAAATCGACCTCCTGATTTTCTTATGGGACCCCATGCAGTCACAACCACATGATGTGGACGTAAAAGCCCTGTTACGCATCTCTACGCTTTATAATATTCCATCGGCTTACAACCGTTCTACCGCAGATTATCTCATCTCTTCGCCTTTACTGACAAGCGAAGATTATGTGCCTCGCATCAAAAATTATTCGGAATATTTGACACGTAGCGTAGAACTTTAACGTTTTATTGCCCGTATCATGTGTCGCTTCCCCACCGCTCCAGCCAACCGTTGCACCTCAAAACCTGTGTCACGCAATGCTGTTTTCACCGTGCCTTTTGCCGAATAAGTAACCAATATTCCACCGGGGTTTAAAGCCTCATATAATTTGAGAAACACATCCTTACCCCACAATTCCGGCTGCACATCCGGGGCAAAAGCATCAAAATAAATCACCTCAAAATGCCCCGTTGGCACGTATTCCAATAAATCAATATTTGTTTTATACAATGTAAAACAAGACGATAGCGCCATTGGTGTTTCCCACTGGCATCCATGCAGACGCGCCAATTTTTCTTGCCCGGGATAATTCAACGCGGCCGCTTCTTTTTCACCTAATGGATATTTTTCCACGGCTTCATAATAAACCAAAACGCCCGAATATTCCGCTTCCTGCCACGTTAATAAGGCATTCAAGCCCGTACCAAAACCCACATCCAACACCCGTAACGGCTGTCCTGCCAAACAAGACATGGCATAACGAAAACCTGTTTGTAGAAACACATGCAGCGATTCTTGCAGGGCTCCACGTGTAGAATGATACGTTTCATTCAATTCCGGCACAAACAGCGTATGCGAACCATCATCAGTGATTATAAATTGTCGCTTCATCACACAAATATAGCGACTTTCAACGAAAATACATCCCCAATGCAAGTTTTTCCGATTTGACAGAAAAAATAGCAACTGTCAAATTTTAGCTATTTTTGACAGTTGTCACTTTAACTGTCACCTGTTGACAGCAAAAATCATTAATATCAAATTTTTGTTAAATTTGATATTAATTTGTTTTTTTGTCAAAAAATACTTAAATTTGCCAAAAATTAAATTTTCTGTCAATGACCACAAAACCATACGACCGCAACATCCCCTACAATCAATTACCGCTACTTCCCCCTCCCGATGAGAAAATTTTAACCATCGAGATTATGAAAGCCTTGAACAGGGCCAACCGGGCATTGGCGGAATTAAAAGGCATTGCACAAAAGTTGCCTAACCAGTCGGTGCTGATTAATACTCTGGCATTGCGTGAGGCCAAAGCCAGTACCGAAATTGAAAACATCTTCACAACAGACGACGAGCTATATAAATCCCTGTCGGATAACATAAAAGATGACAGCGAATTGAAAGGCGGCGCAAAGGAAGTGTTGCATTACCGCGAGGCTTTATGGAAAGGATACAACCGGTTAAAGAAAAAAAGCGAATTTTCCACCCAGCTAATCGTCGAAGTCTATCAAAAAGTGCAACAAACAGCCGACGGCATACGCCCGCCACAAACCGAAATAGTAATTAAAAAACGAGGCAGCGGCAACTTGGGTGGTACAGTAATCTACACGCCCCCGAAGGGGGCAAAAATACTTGAACAGAAACTAAACAATTTAATCGCCTACTTGAATGACGATAAAAAATATGACTACGATCCGCTCATAAAACTGGCGGTAGCCCACTACCAGTTTGAGGCCATCCATCCTTTCAGGGACGGGAACGGCCGGTGCGGCAGGATAATCAACATATTACTGCTGATCCAAAAGAAATTGTTAGACATCCCGATGCTCTACCTAAGCGCCTACATCATCAACAATAAAGACGATTATTACGCCTATCTGAATGCAGTAACCGCCCGCCAAGACTGGCGAAAATGGATGCTATACATGCTGAAAGCCATAGAAGAAACGGCATCGCTCACTATTCAAAAAATAAATGAAATCAACCGGTTATTTGCTAATACCACAAAACTTATTGCGAAAAAACTACCCCACATCCCAAAAGAATCCGTAGAAAAAATATTCGAACAGCCCTATATCAGCCCAAAACGACTCTTAGATGAACGGATTAAAAGTTTAAACACGGCAAAAAAATACCTCCGGCAAATGGAAACACTGGGTATTATGATTCCGAAAAAAATAAGCAAAGAAATTATATACCTGAACGTTGACTTGTTCAATTTGTTGTCCGAAATGTAGCGCTGAAATTCATTTTGACAGAAAAAAATGGAAAATGTCAAATTTTCCCGATTTTTGACAATTGGCATTTTTTCTGTCAACATTTGACAGAAGAAATTACTACTGTCAAATTTCCTCGATTTTTGACAGTAGTTGGCATTATTTGCAAAATCACAAATAAATGCCCATCTTTGTACGTTCTATAACATAATAATACCATGGCTATTTTTGGCTCTGTTCTCAAAAAATTATTCGGCACAAAATCCGACCGTGACTTGAAGATGATCATGCCTTACGTTGATAAAATCAACGAAGTTTATGCAACTTATGACAAGTTATCGAACGACGAACTGCGCGCCGAAACAAACCGGCTCAAAGAGACAATTGCTACACGACTAGCCGCTTTGACAACCAATAAAGCAGAATTGCGGGAGCAACTCCGCAAGGCAAACGTTGAGGTTGCCGAAAAAGAGGCCATCGCTACCGAGATTGACAAACTCACTAAAAATATTGACGAAGAAATAGAGGCGGTACTCATGGAAATATTACCGGAGGCCTTTGCTATCGTCAAATCAACGGCACGCCGCTTTAAAGAAAATGCCGAACTCGAAGTGACCGCTACCGATTTCGACCGCAATATCGCCACGCAGAAGGACAATGTTACTATCAAAGGTGATAAAGCAATCTGGAAAAACCAATGGATGGCCGGCGGCAATATGATTACGTGGGATATGGTGCATTATGATGTACAACTTTTCGGCGGTGTTGTATTGCATCAGGGGAAAATCGCCGAAATGGCTACCGGCGAAGGAAAAACATTAGTGGCTACCCTGCCCGTATTCCTCAATGCCCTTGCAGGAAAAGGTGTACACGTGGTAACGGTCAATGACTATCTCTCGAAACGCGACTCGGAATGGATGGGGCCTATTTACGAATTCCATGGCTTGTCGGTAGATTGTATTGATAAACATCAACCTAACTCCGACGCACGTCGCAAAGCCTATCGCTCCGATATTACTTTCGGCACTAATAACGAATTTGGCTTTGACTATTTACGCGACAACATGGCCATCAACATCAGTGATTTGGTGCAACGCAAGCATCACTTCGCCATTGTGGATGAAGTGGACTCCGTTTTGATTGATGACGCACGAACGCCGCTAATCATTTCAGGGCCTGTTGACAAAGGCGATGACCAGCAGTTTAATGAATTTAAACCTAACGTTGAAAAGGTGTACAACGCTCAACGCAATCTTGTCACGCAGTTGCTTAACGATGCCCGCAAACTCATCAATGAAGGAAAAAACGACGAAGGAGGCAAGCTTCTTCTTCGCGCCCACAAAGGATTACCGAAATATACGCCGCTGATTAAATTCTTAAGCGAAGCCGGACACAAGCAACTTTTGCTCAAGACCGAGAACTTCTACATGCAGGACAACAGTAAGCAAATGCACCTCGTTACCGACGATTTATTTTTCGTAATTGATGAGAAACAACACTCTGTAGAGCTTACAGACAAAGGGATTGATCTTATTTCGCAAAGTGTCAGCGACAACAAGTTTTTTGTATTACCCGACATCGGTTCCGAAATTGCAGAGCTCGAAAAAAGTGATTTGAAGGTGGACGAAAAACTCCAGAAGAAAGACGCCATGCTATCGGATTATGCACTCAAGTCTGAACGTGTACACACCGTCAATCAACTGCTCAAGGCTTATTCTATGTTTGAAAAGGATGTGGAATATGTGGTAATGGATAATAAAATTAAAATTGTGGACGAACAGACCGGCCGTATACTGGAAGGGCGCCGCTATTCCGACGGACTGCATCAGGCTATTGAGGCCAAAGAGCGGGTAAAAGTGGAAGCCGCCACACAAACGTTTGCCACCATTACTTTACAGAATTATTTCAGAATGTACCACAAACTTTCGGGGATGACCGGTACTGCCGAAACCGAAGCCGGCGAGTTGTGGAACATTTACAAATTAGACGTGGTGGTAATTCCTACCAACCGTCCCATCATACGAAAAGATTATGACGATTTAATTTACAAAACCAAACGTGAAAAGTACAATGCCGTTATCGACAAAATTGTAGAACTTTCCAAAGCCGGCCGGCCTGTACTTGTGGGAACAACTTCTGTGGAAGTTTCCGAGTTGTTGAGCCGCATGTTGAAATTACGCGGTATCAGGCATAATGTTTTAAATGCGAAACAACATGCCCGCGAAGCTGAAATTATCGCTGAAGCCGGCCAGGCAAGCGCCGTTACCATTGCCACCAACATGGCCGGACGGGGTACCGACATTAAACTCGGCGCCGGCGTAAAAGAAGCTGGCGGGCTGGCCATCATCGGCACAGAGCGCCATGACAGTCGCCGCGTTGACCGTCAGCTACGTGGTCGCGCCGGACGACAAGGCGACCCCGGAACATCCAACTTCTATGTGTCGCTCGAAGATAACCTCATGCGTCTTTTCGGCTCGGGACGTATCGCTGCTATTGTTGATCGTATGGGGATGAAAGAAGGCGAGGTGCTTCAACATTCCATGCTTTCAAGATCTATTGAACGCGCACAACGCAAAGTAGAAGAAAACAATTTCGGTATCCGCAAACGCCTTCTTGAATATGATGACGTGATGAATTCGCAGCGGGAAGTCATTTACACCCGCCGTCGCAATGCATTGTTTGGTGAACGCATTGATGTTGATGTGCAAAATATGATGCACGATTACAGCGCATCATTGGTACAACAAGCAGAAAACGATAAGAGTTACGAGGAATTTTCATTTGACATCCTCCGTCAATTATCTATTCAACCTGCCATTGACGAGCAAACCTATCGTGAGACGTCGGCTTCGGCGCTTGGCGAACTGTTGTCGGAACAACTTATTACCGAATACCAGCGTCGCGCCGATTTTATGGCTAAACAGGCATTACCCATTATCAAACAAGTATATGAAACGCAAGGCGCCACTTATGAAAACATAGCCGTGCCTTTCAGTGATGGGCAAAAAATGATGCAAATTGCCGTAAATCTTAAGAAGGCTGTGGAAAACGAAGGCAAAGAAGTTTCGCATACGTTAAGCAAAACCATCACACTTATGATGATTGACGGGCATTGGAAAGAACATCTCCGCGAAATGGATGACCTCAAGCAATCAGTACAATCGGCTGTGTATGAGCAGAAAGATCCTCTTTTGATTTACAAGTTCGAAAGTTACGAGTTATTCAGTTCCATGCTCGAGAAAGTTAATCGCGATGTGTTGTCTTTCCTCCTTCGCGCTCACATTCCCTTGCGTGATCCACAAAACATCAAACAAGTCGAACAACGCCGCGCCGACCACAGTCGCATGCAAACCAGCCGGCCCGAACTCTTGGCCAACAGCAGTCAGCCTAAATCACAAGCGCCTGTACATGTTGAAAAGAAAGTGGGACGTAACGAACCGTGCCCCTGCGGCAGCGGTAAGAAATATAAAAACTGCCACGGTAAAGGCGAATAAAACCCTCATTCCAAAAATACGCCCTTTTTTACATATCAATTTGTTGAATGCAAATTAGTTAGTAAAAAATTTTCCAATTTTGCTTAACGCATTAAGCAATTTTTATAAAAAATAATTAATATAATAAGCAAAAATTTATAAAAATGTTTTGCATATTAAATAAAAAGATGTACTTTTGCTTATTATAATAAGCAAAAATGCCATGGAACGGTTAATAGAAGTACATCAAAAAAAAATGCAGGATACAAATCTTGATTTTATTCGTGGTGACATGGATGTTATTCCATGGGAAATGCGCCTCATTGGAATTAAAGGCGCCCGCGGCATTGGGAAAACCACCCTTTTGTTACAATATGCCAAAAAACACTTGCCAAAAGACAGCACACTCTATGTCAGCCTTGACAATATTTGGTTCAGCGAAAATAATCTCGTGGATCTTGCCGACCGCTTTGCCAAACGTGGCGGGACGCATTTGCTCATCGACGAAGTGCACAAATATCCCAATTGGTCACAGGAGATAAAAAATATTTATGACGATTACCCTGAATTAAAAGTCATATTCACCGGTTCTTCGTTGCTTCAAATTCTTAACCAGCGCGCCGATCTAAGTCGCAGGGCCGTGTCGTATAATATGCAAGGGCTCTCCTTCCGCGAATACCTGAACATGACGCAAAACACCGATTTCCAGTTGCTAAGTCTTGATGATATTTTAAAGAAACATGTACAAATAGCCAAAGATATTGTTCATCGCATAGCGCCTATAAAATATTTTGAAATTTATCTTAACAAAGGATATTATCCTTTCTTTAAAGAATCGGAAATCACGTATCACAGCCGCATTCAGGAAATTGTAAATATGATCATTGAGTTAGAGCTGCCACTCTTGCGCAATGTGGAAGTAGCATACACCAATAAGTTAAAACAATTGCTCTTCATTATTGCGCAGGCTGTGCCTTTTATTCCCAATGTCACCAAACTTAGTGAACGTATTGGCGTAAATCGTAATACGCTACTCACTTACCTTCATTATATGGGACAGGCCGAGCTGACTAAAAATATTTTTAAACAAGCGGTTGGCATCAGCCTGTTGCAGAAGCCCGACAAACTTTTTCTCGATAACCCCAACCTGGTGTATGCGCTATCTATGGAAAAGCCCAATATCGGAAATTTACGCGAAACCTTTTTTTTAAATCAATTGAGTAAAAAACATAAAATAAATTATTCCGACAAAGGGGATTTTCTTATTGACGGAAAGTTCACCATTGAAGTAGGTGGAAGAAACAAGACAGGGCAACAGATTCAGCATGTGAAAAATGCCTTTTTGGGTATTGACGACATTGAGTATGGGTTCCTCAATCATATTCCGCTATGGCTTTTCGGATTTTTATATTAAACTGCCTTCAGGCTCAAATCAAGGCTTTTGATTTGGTGTGTCAAAGCGCCCACAGAAATAAAATCAACGCCACATTCGGCATAAGCGCGCAAGTTTTCGAGTGTAATCCCGCCTGAGGATTCGGTTTCATAGCGCCCGGCCACTAATACTACTGCTTCTTTTGTTGTTGGCAAATCGAAATTATCGAACATGATTCGTTGTACACCACCCACACGCAGCACTGTTTTCAGATCTTCCAGTGAACGCACTTCTATTTCGACAGCCAAATTGAGCCCCGTACGCTGCAAATATTCCCGGGTTTTCACAATAGCCTGTTCAATGCCCCCTGCAAAATCCACGTGATTATCCTTTAACAGGATCATATCAAACAAACCCATCCGGTGGTTACCTCCTCCCCCTGTTTTTACTGCCAACTTATCTAATACGCGCATGCCCGGCGTAGTTTTTCGCGTGTCGAGCACCTGTGTTTTCAAGCCCTTCAACTCTTTCACGTAAGTGGCGGTCTGCGTGGCCACCCCACTCATCCGTTGCATTATATTTAACACCAAGCGTTCTGCCTGCAACAGTGCACGTTCCCGTCCCGTTACATAAAACGCGATATCGCCCTTTTGCACCTGGGCGCCATCTTTCAGCAACTGTTCCATTTCCAAACGCCGGTCTATCCGCTTGAACAGTTGCTTTGCAATTTCAATACCCGCAATCACACCTTTTTCTTTCACCAATAGCTTCATTTTTCCTTCCGCTTCCGGGGAAATAACTGCCAGAGATGTATGGTCGCCATTACCTATGTCTTCTGCGATTGCCAGTGTAAGCAAATCGTCAATATAATTTTGTATATCCATCTATTCTTCTTTTTCCAGCCGGACTTCCTGAATCACGGCATTTCCATCATTTTCTATACGCATAAAAATCGTAACCCGATACAGCAAGTCTTCCGCATCGGTTATTTCAGTAACCGCATATTTCAGGTACTCTTTTCCACTACAATGCTTCATCGTAATTTGTTTTATCGACTTACGTGTAAAAAAAGTTTTAACAACTTGTTCGGCTTGCAGTTTACTATAGATTTTATCTTCACCAAAAACATCAAATTCCACAGCGTCTGCAAAGTAGTTGGAAAAAACTTCGGCGTTGTTGTCCTGCAATATTTTTATTATTGGGTTAAATAAATTTTTACATGGAATTTGCGGTGTTTCCGCTGTTGCAATTACTGGAAAAATTAAAAATAACCAGAAAAAAGTTTTCATCTTTTACTAAAAAATAATACATTACAAAGTTCGTAAATCTTTTTCAAAAAAGAAAATAGTTTTCTAACTTTGTATAAATTATGAAAGTTATTATGCTTGTCATAGGGAAAACCACTGATGCTTATTTGCGTGAAGGCATCGCCATATATACAAAACGGCTTCAGCATTACATTTCTTTTGAGATTAAAGAGATTCCCGATGTGCGAAATGCGGGGAGTTTAACCCATGCAGAATTAAAAGCACAAGAGGGGCGGCTTATTCTCCGGCAACTTGGCCCCAATGACGATTTACTGCTTTTAGATGAAAACGGTTCGCAATTTTCATCTGAAGAATGGGCCGGTTACCTTGGGAAGAAATTATGTTACACCACCCGCTCATTAGTATTTGCTGTAGGCGGCGCTTTTGGATTTTCCGAGGATATTGTTCAGCGGGCTACCGGCAAAATATCCCTGTCACGCATGACTTTTTCACATCAAATGGCCAGGCTTATTTTTGCAGAACAACTCTACCGTGCGTGTACCATTATTAAAGGTGAATCCTATCATCATCCTTAACATTCTATGAGAAAAAAACATTATTTATTGTTTAGTGCGCTTGGGTTTCTGATGGCAGCCCTACTCACTTTTTGTGTGTCGTTAGCCAATTTTAAATTGTTGGAAATTAACAAATATGATGTAACCCGTTATACCCAGAAACTCCACAAGCAACAAAAGGATATCTACGATATTATTGCACGTTTCAATCCTCAGGACATCCATACGCTGCTATTGCCTTCCAATATTGGTAATAATATGGCTTTTTTCATTTTTAAAAATGAGAAGTTACTTCATTGGATACACGATGCGCCCATTGATGAGCGGCAATTATTGCAAATAGACACTATTACCCGTTTTGTAAAGTTAAATCATAATTGGTATATTACCCGCAGTTTCAATAAAGCCAATTATCGTATTGTGGTTACTGTGGCGATAAAACATGACCGGGTGTATGTTGATCTGCCAAACAAGAACAATATTAATGAAACATTCAACATTGCCGACAACATCATTATCGGGCCTCCGTCTGACGATCATGGCATCATCGTTTACGGCATCGAAGGATATCCCGTCATGAACCTGTACACCTACGATCAAGATGTCAGGCAGGACATTGTCCTCCTGTTGCGATGGATGTCTGTCTTATTTTTATTAATTAGTATATTCCTGCTTTTTCACTATTTCAGACGCTACAAAACAGTGGCGCTCTTTATATTTTTGCTTTTAGGTTTACGGGGGTTACTGTTCTTCTCCGGCAATTTCTTAAAGTATAAATTAGAAATTTTTTCTCCATATATTTATGCCGACTCTTACTTTCTAAGCTCCTTGGGAGGATTGTTGCTACACGCTATTTTTGCATTTTTAATCATCACGATTATCTACAAACCCCGGAAAATATGGGAAATATATTTAAGCAGGACAACCCGCTTGAAAAAAAGATGCTGGATTATCGGGGCAATAGTCGTTATTGTGATTTCCGCTTTAGCCATTCATTATGTCTTGCGTTCGCTTGTATTTCATTCTATTATCAACCTCAAGCCACAACACCTTACAGAACTCAATTTCTATTCCTTAATTGCCTACTTTACTCTGGCGATTATGTTTAGTACTTTCTTTCTCATGGTACATATTTTCCTGCGTTGCTGTTTCCCTACATGGTTAAATGCATGGAAAAAACAAACCTTAGCCATTCTTTATATATTGTTGCTTTCGATTTACACCTCCTATTTCGTTGATAAATACACCATGCAGTTCGACCAGCAGCGGAATGCCATATGGGCATACAAGTTGGCCATACAGCACGATGAGGGAAAAATAAATCCAAACTTTTCTTTACCGTCCAATTATTCTTATGCCCTGTTTTTTAATAAAACGCTGTCACAATCGAGTGGCAGTTTCAACTACTATTGGAACCTTGGCGAGCAATGGGATATTAACAGGTTTACAGAAATATTTAAACAGAACGAATATGTTCATTATGTATATAAAGTTAACGACAAATATAATGTTATACTCAGTCACAAAGAAGATACGTTGATAAATTATGCGGCGGCGTACTCTTATTTGTTCCTGTTTTTTAGCCTTTTGTTCTATACGTTCTTGCATTTTGCGGGATGGCGGCTGCAGTGGGTGTGGAGTAACAATGCGCTACGGCGTAAAATCACCCTGTCATTACTCGGTCTTGTTATTTTCTCACTGGTGGCGGTTTGTACCGGAAGTTTGATTTACAATATTGCACAGTATAAGACCATCAATAGCCGGCAGATTACCGGGCGCATTAAATCAACGTTGGCCATTCTTAATCATGAATTAAACACTTTGCAACTGTGCAATACTCAAAACATGCCCGAATTGTCGGATATACTGATACGCATTTCCAACAGTTTTGATATTGACATCAACATGTACGACACACAAGGGAAATTACTCATTTCATCGATACCGGAATTTTTCAACAAGCGCATGAAAAGTATCCGCATGAACTCTGAGGCCATGCGGGCGCTTGAGAAAGGAGAGACTTCGCAGGTTATTCTCCGGGAGCGGATCGGAGAGCTGGACTACATGTCGGTATATGTATGTCATTACAATCGGGGTGGACAACTCAATGCCTATATCAATTTGCCTTATTTCATCAACCAAAAAGAAATGACGGAAGACATTTCAACGATTATTACTTCTTATGCCAATGTTTACATTCTCCTTATTATTATTGCGCTTATCCTAAGTATGACGCTTTCAAACCAAATTACGCGGCCGCTCAGTATCATTCGCCATAATATGAAGAGTTTCGAGCGTAGCGGAAAGCTCGAACCGATAGAATACAGTTCGCCCGATGAGGTAGGCGATTTGATTCGTTCGTACAACGAAATGATTACGATACTTGATAATAATAACCGGAAACTTGCGCAAGCCGAACGTGAAGGCGCATGGAGAGATATGGCACAACAAATTGCCCATGAAATTAAAAACCCGCTCACGCCTATGCGGCTCAGCATACAGCATCTTATACGCATGAAACACAATAATGCGCCGGGATGGCAAATGCATTTCGAAGAAGTGTTAAATACATGGCTGGAGCAAATAGAAACTTTGTCGAAAACAGCTTCCGAGTTCTCATCATTCGCTACAATCGGCCAGCAAGAATCCACGATCATTATTGATTTAAACACCGTGATAAAAGAGCAAATGTCGCTGTTTAATAATTACCCGAACATCACGTTCACCACTCAATCACAAGTGGCGCCGGCTAATGTGGAAATGCGCCCCGAGCAACTCAACAGGGTATTTATGAATATCCTGACCAACGCCATACAAGCGATAGACAAGAAAGAAAACGGACAAATTATCATGACGATTTATGAACAGGACGACCGGTATTGTATAATGGTGGAAGACAACGGATGCGGTATAAGTAAAGAGGAGCAAGTGAAATTGTTTACGCCGAATTTCACTACGAAGAGTTGTGGTAGCGGTTTAGGTCTTTTTATCTGCCGTAATATTATGGAAAACTACGGCGGCAGTATCAATTACAGTCCGTCAACGTTGGGCGGGGCCTGCTTCACCATTTGTTTACATAAGGCGGAATAGCGCTACAATTGCCGGCACATTGCTGCCTATTTTTTTCGCATAAATATTTGCATGGGGCAGCCGGTAAATTCAAAATGTTGCCGGAGTTTATTCTCGAGAAAACGCTTGTAGTCTTCCCGCACATATTGCGGGAGGTTGCAGAAAAACGCAAAAGAGGGCGACGGCGTGGGCAATTGCGTCGCATATTTTATGCGGACGTATTTCCCTTTGATTGACGGCGGCGGATAATTTTCAATCTCCTGCAAGATGGCCTCGTTCAACTGCGAAGTGGGAATGCGGCGTACACGGTTTTCATACACTTTTGCCGCCGTTTGCAACACGTCAAAAATACGCTGCTTGCCAGTAACGGAAGTGAAAATCACAGGCACGTCGGTGAAGGGCGCCAAGCGCTCCAACACCGCTTCCCGGTGTTCCTTCATGGTGTTGGTTTCTTTTTCTACCAAATCCCATTTGTTCATCACCACGACGCATCCCTTCTTATTCCTGTAAATTAAATTAAAGATGCTCATGTCCTGCGCTTCTACGCCCTGCGTGGCGTCGAGCATCAGCACACATATATCTGCGTTTTCAATGGCGCGCACGGAGCGCATCACCGAATAAAATTCGAGGTTTTCCTTCACCTTTGTTTTCTTGCGCAAGCCGGCCGTATCGACCAGCATAAATTCATAGCCGAACTTGTTGTAATACGCACTCACTGCATCGCGTGTGGTGCCAGCCACCGGCGTTACGATGTGCCGCTCCTCGCCCAGCAGGGCATTGGTTAACGACGACTTGCCCACGTTAGGCTTTCCCACAATGGCGATGTGCGGCAATTGTTTTTCCACATCCGGTATTTTATCTTCCGGCAGATGTTTCATTATTTCATCCATGAGGTCGCCGGTGCCGGAGCCGCTCATCGACGAAACAGCCCATGGCGCGCCAAGCCCCAACGAATGAAATTCATGAACGTCATAAGAGCGTTCAAGGTTGTCCACTTTATTTACAATGGGCAGTACCGGTTTTTTGCTGCGCCGCAGGATGCCGGCCATGACAGCGTCAAAATCCGTGACGCCCGTGGTGACGTCAACCATGAACAGAATAAGGTCGGACTCGTCGATAGCCAGCAGCACTTGTTTGCGGATTTCTTCTTCAAACACGTCGTCGGTGTTCACGGCATAACCGCCGGTGTCGATAACCGAAAATTCGCGGCCGTTCCAGTCGGAGCGGCCGTAATGGCGGTCGCGCGTAACGCCAGCCACCTCATCCACAATGGCCTGCCGCATGCCCACCAGGCGGTTAAACAAGGTTGATTTCCCTACATTCGGGCGTCCTACAATAGCTACAATACTCATAACAAACCGTTCTCTATATTATTCAGTGCGCGAAGTTACAAAAAATCCTTGACAACAGAGAACGGTGAAAGGGTGAAAAGGAGAACGGAAAGTAGCAGCAGGTAGTCGCAGTCGCACAGCGGCGCCACTTTATTAATCGTATTTTTATTTCATAATTCTAAAATTCCAAGACTACATTTTAAATCTTACCGCGTCTCTCTACCACTGTTTCCCGTTCAAAGACAGAGGAAGTTCTTCAGGATGGCCTCCCCTGCCGCGCCCGATTTTTCAGGATGGAACTGCACGGCGTAGAAATTATCCTTGTGCAGCGCCGCGCTGAACGGAAGGATATAGTCGGTGGCGGCCACTGTGCAAGGGTTTAACGGCACATAATAGCTGTGGACGAAATACACAAAACGGTTTTCCAACGCCTCGCCGAACAGGGGGC
>JAITIL010000115.1 GCA_031279475.1 Prevotellaceae bacterium
CTATCGGACCTGAAACGCCACAAAAACAGCTTTTAAGCGTCCCACGTGAGAGATAACCGAAACGCAAAATCGGTTAATGTATAAAATCCTATAAAATTATCCCGCTACACACAGCTTTGTCCGAATTTACTGAATATCCCTAACTCAATAAGGGAGAGTACTAACAGAATTTTGTTAAGATAGGCTAATTTCGTTTTTTTTACAGCAAAAGTGCTTTTCCGGTATAAGAATCGGCGCAACGCGCCAACTCTTCCGGCGTGCCGGCACACACGAGTTGTCCGCCGTGCTCGCCGCCGCCGGGGCCAAGGTCGATTACCCAGTCGGCGCACTTGATAATTTCCATGTTGTGTTCCACCACTACAATGGAGTGCCCGTGCGAAATAAGGGCATTGAACACATCCAACAAACGTTTAATATCGTGGAAGTGCAACCCGGTAGTCGGCTCGTCGAATATAAACAAAATGGGCTCGGCGCCGGTGTCTTTGCCGAGAAACGAAGCCAATTTCACACGCTGGCTCTCGCCGCCGCTTAACGTGCTGCTTGCCTGTCCCAACTTGATATATCCCAACCCCACGTCTTGTAAGGGTTTTAGCTTGTCGGCGATTTTTTTCGCGGTGGTTTCTTTTTGTCCCGAGAAAAATTCTATGGCCTGGTTTACCGTGAAATCAAGCACGTCGGCAATATTATAGTTTTTGTAGCGCACTTCCAGCACATCGGGTTTGAAGCGTTTGCCGCCGCAGGCTTCGCATACCAGCGTGACGTCGGCCATGAACTGCATTTCCACTTTTATAACGCCTTCGCCCTGACATTCTTCACAGCGCCCGCCGTCGATATTAAATGAGAAATGCGAGTGTCCGTAGCCGTTCAACTTCGCGTAAGGCTGCTCGGAAAACAACTTCCGTATTTCATCGTAGGCCTTGATGTAGGTAATGGGATTGGAGCGCGACGATTTCCCGATGGCGTCCTGATCAACCATTTCCACCCGTTTGATACGCGTCACTTCTCCTTTCAGCTTGTCGTAACGTCCCGGCTTCTCGCCATATTGGTTGATGAGCTTACTTAGCGCCGGATAGAGAATGCCTTTCACTAATGACGATTTGCCCGAGCCGCTCACGCCGGTCACGGCCACCAATCCTTCGAGCGGAAAGCGCACGGTAATATTTTGCAAGTTGTTTTCGCGGGCGCCCGTTATCTCAATATAATCCCGCAGTTTACGCCGTCGTTCCGGGACGTCGATTTTTTCCGTCCCGTTCAGGTAGGCCAACGTGAGCCCTGCCCCGGTTTTCCCGGTGGGAGGCCCGGCGTACACCACTTCCCCGCCATGGCGGCCGGCCAGCGGGCCAATATCAATAATAAGGTCGGCGGCACGGATAATTTCCTCTTCGTGTTCCACCACCAGTACCGTGTTCCCCACATCGCGCAGCTGTTTCAGCACTTTCACCAATCGTTGCGTGTCGCGCGGATGCAGGCCGATGCTCGGCTCGTCGAGAATATAAAGCGCTCCCACCAAGCTACTGCCCAGCGACGTGGCCAAGTTGATGCGTTGGCTCTCTCCGCCGCTCAGCGTGTTTGACAAACGATTTAGCGTAAGGTACCCCAGTCCCACGTCCAACAGGAATTGCAAACGGTTGCGTATTTCAACCAAGATGCGGCTGGCCACCTCTTGCTCATGGGCCGCCAGTTCAAGGTTCAGCATAAAATCATGCAGCGCTTCTACCGGCATCAACACCAATTCACTAATTGTTTTGCCTGCTATTTTCACATAGCTCGCTTCCCTGCGCAGGCGCGAGCCGCGGCAATCCGGACAAGTGGTTTTACCCATATAGCGGCTTAGCATCACACGATATTGTATTTTGTATTTATTGGCTTCCAGC
The DNA here is from genome assembly GCA_031279475.1 of Prevotellaceae bacterium. Lineage (GTDB taxonomy): Bacteria > Bacteroidota > Bacteroidia > Bacteroidales > UBA932 > JAIRLC01. The sequence goes on from JAITIL010000115.1 coordinate 1,875, forward strand.
ATGCTGAAAAAACTGTGTAGCCCTGTGAAGTAAACACTTCCTTGCCACAACATTTGTTTTTGCACGGCCGTCAGTTCACGATAGGGTTTATGTATCGGTATCTTCACCTTGTCGTACACCTGCAATAATTTTTCTTTGTAGGCTTTCATGGTTTCCCCCCGCCAGCAGGCAATCGCATCGTTATAAATCGACAGGCTTTGGTCGGGAATCACGAGGTCTTCGTCAATGCCAATCACACGGCCATAGCCTTCGCAGCGCGGGCATGCACCGATGGGGTTGTTAAAGCTGAACAGGTGTTCGGTGGGTTCCTCAAAGGTCATTCCGTCGGCTTCAAAATGCAGCGAAAACTCACGATTCACTTTGCCGTCCGGGCTTTCTACCATGCACACCCCATTGCCTTCTTCCAGCGCCGTTTGCACCGAATCGGCCACACGGCTCATGGCTTCCGCATCATTCGAAGCCGTTATCCGGTCAACCAGCAAGCGGAAAGTTTTCTTCTTATGCCGCCCTATTTCCGGCAATATTTCTTCTACGCGATATTCTTTTCCATTGGCTTCAAGGCGCGTGAATCCTTCGTTTTGCAGTAGCGTCAATTTTTCTATCCAGCCCATTTTCTCCGGCATCACAATGGGCGACAAGATATAAAGCCGTGTGCCCGCCGGCTGTGCCGCAATAAAATCAACCACATCGGTTACGCTGTGCCGTTTCACTTCTTCGCCCGACATCGGCGAAATAGTACGTCCGATGCGGGCGTACAACAGTTTCAGATAGTCATAAATTTCTGTGGTGGTGCCCACCGTAGAACGCGGATTGCGGGTATTCACTTTCTGCTCAATGGCAATAGCCGGCGGAATACCCGTAACGAAATCAACGTCGGGCTTGGTCACCCGCCCAAGAAATTGGCGGGCATAGGCCGAAAGGCTTTCCACATAACGGCGCTGTCCTTCGGCAAAAACAGTATCAAAGGCCAGCGTTGATTTGCCCGAACCCGACAGGCCGGTAATAACAACCAGCCGTTCACGCGGTATCATCACCTCTATGTTTTTGAGGTTGTGCAGCCGGGCGCCTTTTACGTGGATGTGTTGTTGTTCCAAAGTTGTTCAAAAATGACTTGCAAAGATAGGTTTTTTCGGCCAAATAACCAGCCCCACCGTGGGAGATGCCGATGCGCATGTTACATTGGGCTGCCCCACAGTGGGGGAACGAAATGCACATTGTACATTGGGTCTCTTTTTTTTGTGTTTTTTGTTAAACTTTGTTAAAATATCTATATAAAAAGAAATTTTATACCTTTGCAGTGACCCTTTTTCATACAAAAAGTAATTAACAAAAAAATATGGAAAATTATCTGAATAAAAAGTATGACCTCAAAAAATGGGCTCAGTTTATTGATGAGTTGCCGCTTTGGTCAGCCCCTTTCGGCTTAAAACTGTTAAATTATATTGACTATAAACCAAACATTACAGCGCTTGATATTGGGTTTGGAACCGGCTTCCCCTTAATTGAAATCGCAATGCGACTGGGTAAAAGTTCAATTGTATATGGAATTGACCCATGGATAGAATCCATTGAAAGAGCAAAGGAAAAAATAAATTTTTATGGCATTTCAAACATAAAAATCATCGAAGGCACGGCAGCGTCAATGCCATTGGAAAATAATTCCGTAAACCTGATAACAAGTAATAATTGCATAAACAATGTGGACAATATGGGAAAAGCATTGGCGGAATGTTTAAGGGTATTAAAGCCGAATGGTCAATTTATCCAAACAATGAATTTGGATAAATCCATGTTTGAATTTTATGATATAATGGAAAAAACATTATTGGAATTAAATCTAAAGACGGAAATAACGTTAATGCAGGAGCATATTGAGCACAAAAGACCATCAATTGATACAATATTAAAAATAATAAAGCGGGACTTTATCATAAAAGATATAGAATACGACCAATTTGAATATAAATTTGTTGACGGGACGGCAATGTTAGACCACTATTTTATACAGCTGGCATTTATGGATTCATGGACAGGTGTATTGCCAACAAACAAAGTGGAAGAAATATTTAAAAGGATAGAAATAAAGTTAAATGAACAGGCAAAAACATTTGGGGCGATTAAGCTAAGCATACCATTTGTATTGATAAATGGAATAAAGAAATAAAACTGTAAAATGAATACATTTCGCAAAACAGGCGGTTTGTTGTGTGTGTGGTGCCAATTCATAATTCATAACTCATAATTCATAATTATTTTTCGTACCTTTGTCCTCTTATTTTAAAACCGATACAACATGCAATTGGCGGCTAAATACAATCCCGCAGAGGTAGAAGACAAGTGGTATGCCTACTGGCTGAAACACCGTTTTTTTCATTCCGAACCCGACAGGCGCGAGCCCTATACCATCGTGATTCCGCCACCCAATGTGACCGGCGTGCTGCACATGGGACACATGCTCAACACTACCATTCAGGATGTGCTGGTGCGCCGCGCCCGCATGCAAGGGAAGAACGCCTGCTGGGTGCCGGGCACCGACCATGCGTCGATTGCCACCGAGGCCAAAGTGGTGGCTAAACTGAAAGAGGCGGGCGTCAATAAAGCCGGCCTCACTCGCGAGCAATTCCTGACGCACGCCTGGGAATGGAAGGAAAAGCACGGCGGTATTATCCTCGAACAGTTGAAGAAATTAGGCGCTTCCTGCGACTGGGAGCGCACGCGCTTTACCATGGAGCCCGCGCTGAGCGACGCCGTAACCAAGGCGTTTGTCCACTTTTATAATAAAGGGTGGATTTACCGTGGCGTCCGCATGGTGAACTGGGACCCTGTGGGAAAAACCGCCGTGAGCGACGAGGAGGTTATTCATAAGGAACAGCAAGGCAAGCTGTATTACATCCGTTACTACATAAGCGACGGCTCCGGCGCTTACCTCACCATCGCTACCACGCGCCCCGAAACCATTATGGCCGACACGGCCGTTGCCATCAACCCGAACGACGAACGCCACAAACACCTGCACGGCAAGAAGGCGCTGATACCGCTCATCAATAAAGAAATCCCGGTGATTTTAGACGATTATGTGGCTACCGACTTCGGCACCGGATGCCTGAAAGTGACGCCGGCGCACGACGTCAACGACTATGAGATAGGCCTGCGCCACAAGTTGCCGGTCATCGATATTTTAGATGACGACGGAAAACTCAACGAAAAAGCGCAGCTTTTAGTGGGCGAAGACCGTTTCGCCGCCCGCGGAAAAATTGCCAAAATGCTTGCAGATGCAGGCCATCTGGAGAAAACGGAAGACTACAAAAACCAGGTTGGTTTTTCGGAACGCACCAATGCCGTTATCGAGCCGCGCCTCTCCCTGCAATGGTTTTTGAAGATGAAAGAAATGGCGAAACCGGCGTTGCAATACGTCATGAATGATGAAATAAAACTCATTCCCGACAAATTCCGCAACACCTACCGCCACTGGATGGAGAATGTGTGCGACTGGTGTATCTCGCGCCAATTGTGGTGGGGACAGCGTATTCCTGCATGGTATTTGCCCGGCGGCGAGTTTGTAGTGGCCGGCAACGAAGACGAGGCCCTGCAAGCCGCACAAAAGGTTAATCCCGCCCTGAAGAAAACCGATTTGAGGCAAGACGAGGATGTGGTGGACACGTGGTTTTCGTCGTGGCTGTGGCCGGTTAGCGTATTTGACCCGCAGGCTATCGGCAATCCCGGCCACACGCCCAATGCCGACCTGCACTACTACTACCCGACCAACGACCTGATTACCGCACCCGAAATCCTGTTCTTCTGGGTGGCGCGCATGATTATGGCCGGGCACGAGTTCACGGGCAAAGCGCCTTTCCGCAATGTGTACCTCACCGGTATTGTGCGCGACAAGCAGGGGCGGAAAATGAGCAAATCGCTCGGCAACTCGCCCGACCCGCTAAAGCTGATTGCCCACTACGGCGCCGACGGCGTACGCATGGGCATGCTCCTCACCTCGCCCGCCGGCAACGACCTGCCTTTTGACGAAAGCCTGTGCGAACAGGGGCGCAATTTCTGCAATAAAATATGGAACGCTTTCCGCCTGATTAAGGGCTGGCAAGCCGGCGCGCACACCACGCAACCGCCACATGCCGCACAAGCGGTGAAGTGGTTTGATAATGCGTTGAACAAAACCATCACCGAAATTAACGACGATTTTGAAAAATACCGCCTCTCGGAAGCGCTGATGAAAATCTACAAACTGTTTTGGGACGATTTTTGCGCATGGTACCTGGAAATCATTAAACCGCAAGCGGGGCAAGCGATAGACGAAACCACCCTAAGCGCCACCCTGTCGTTTTTTGATAAACTGCTGCATATTTTGCATCCGTTCATGCCGTTTATTTCCGAAGAACTGTGGCAACAGTTAGCGGCGCGGAACGACGGGGAAAGCCTTATGGTGCAATTGCAGCCGCCGGCCAACGGGTTTGACGAAGCGCATCTTTCCAGTTTTGAGATGACACGAAATGCCATTACGGCTATTCGCACTATCCGTCAAAATAAAAATATCCCGCTGAAAGAGCCGCTGGAACTTTACGTGAAGGGCGCTTTTGAGGATGACCTGTTCCCGCTGTTGCAAAAAATGACAAACCTCAAAGCCGTTTATCATCAGGAACAGCAGGACACACAAAACGGCGCGTCGTTTTTATTGGGTACGACCGACTTTTTCATCCCGCTCGGCGACTTGATAAATACCGGCGAAGAACTGAAAAAACTCCGCGATGATTTGGCTTACCAGCAAAAATTTGTGGCGGCCATCACACAAAAACTAAGCAACGGGAAATTCGTGCAAAACGCCCCCGCCCAAGTCGTGGCGCTTGAACGCAAGAAGCAAGCCGACGGCGAAGCGCGCATAAAAGCGATAGAAGAACAAATAAACAGTTTAACGCGAAAATAATGTGAAAACCATGCGACCTCACCTGCTCCTGTTCCTTACATTGTGCACCGTCGCTGCGGCCAACGCCCAAAACGTGCAACTGCACTACGACCCGCGCCACACCTTCTACGACATTGGCGAGTGACTTCAACCTAAGCCTCGGCACCGAGATAAAACTGCGCCACAATTTTGAACAGAGGGGCTTTTACGCCATTCCCACCCT
>JAITIL010000147.1 GCA_031279475.1 Prevotellaceae bacterium
GTTGGCCATGCCTTCTTTTAATGACACACGCAAAATAGATGCATTTTCAGTGGTATTGGTGGTTATTGGGCAAATAAGCGTAGACAGATGAGGGAGACTGTTTAGTAGATTGGTCTGAAAATAAGTACCGGCCGTATTTTTCCTGCTTCCGTCCCTATGCGGGGCGGCGGCGAAGCTGTCGGGCGGAGGGCTCAAAGATTTAAACCGCTTAACTCTTTTTGTTTGTTTTCGTGACGGTGTGGGTGATTTTGAGCAAAGCGAAACTGACTTCGTATTTGGTTTCAATCACCGCCTTGTTGTATCAGTGATTTTTGCTTAACATCTTCGGGTGCGGCAGAGCGCTCTGCCACCGTTTGCGCCAATTCCCGAATTTTGGCGAAAGTCTCAACAATGGAAACAGGTTATCGAACCGGACAGCTCCGGCCTACAGGCTGGTAAATCCTTTCCCGTACACGCCCATGACGCTGCCCACCGAGAGGAAGGCGTCGCGGTCTTCTTCCTTAATAATATTGAAGATGATGCCCGATTCTGTTTTCCGGGCAATGACCATCAGCACTTTTTGTGCAGATTTGGTGTGCCACCCCTCTGCCGGGATTACCGTTACGCCCCGGTTCATTTCCTTGGTAATGCGCGCCGCGATTTCTTCATGTTTCCGGGAGAAAATGAAGAACTGCAACGACTGTCGGGCGCCCGACATCCACATATCTACCGTGTAGCCGGTAAGCCCCACCACGATGTAGCCGTATAACACCGCCGCCAGCTTTTGCCCTATCGTCACTTCCGGCGATACGAAAAACGAACACGCAATAATAACCATATCGATGGAGAGCATAATTTTCCCCGGCGAAATGTTTTTGTATTTATTGATGATGAGCGCCACGATGTCCATGCCGCCGCTGCTGCCGCCCTGCATGAACGTAATGCCGATGCCCGATCCCACCAGCACGCCGCCAATCATGGCCGACAAGAGTTTGCCGTTTTCAATCGAAATCTCGTGGATGAAATCGGCAGGGATGATGTGGGGAAACAGCTGGAACAAAAACGTGGTGAGGAAAATGGCATACACGGTTTTGGCGCCGAAGTTCCGCCCCAATATTTTCAGGGCAAGCAGCAACAAACCGATGTTGATGATGAAATACGTGTAGCTCACCTTGAACCCTGTGGCATATTCTACCAACGCACCGATACCGCTCACGCCGCCGCCTACCAGGCGGTTGGGCATCAGGAAAACCACCCATGCTATGACATAAATGGCTAAGCCGAATGTGATAAAAGTGTACGACTTTACTGCTCTTATGATTTTTTTCCCTTTGCCCATGTTGGTTTCCCTGTTTTAATTTGTTCAAATCCTTCACCGTAAACGCCCATCACGTTTGCCACCGAAATAAACGCCTTGTGGTCGGTTTCCTTAATAATCCGGTAAAACATGTTCGATTCGCTTTTCCGCACGAGGATGACCAGCACTTTGCCATGCTGCTTGGTAAACCATCCGGTGGAGTCAAGCGCCGTCACGCCGCGTTGCAGTTCTTTGGTAATGCGGTCGGCAATCACGTCGTAGTGCTTTGAAAACACCATAATCTGCACCGACTGCTTGTTTCCCGATATGATAAGGTCAATCACATACGAGAAGGCCACCATTTCCACGTATCCGTAGATGACGTTTTCCAGCGTTTTCCCCGGAAGGAAATAAATAGACCCGATGATGATGAGGTCGCAATAGAGGAACACGCGCCCCGGCGAGGTGTTGTAGAACTTCGACAATACCAGTGCCACAATGTCCGTGCCGCCGGTGCTGCCGCCCTGCATGAACACCATCCCGATGCCCACGCCGCTGATGGTGCCGCCGATGATAGCGTTCAGCAGGTTGTCTTTAATCTCCGTAGTCCAGGGAATGAGTTCGGGCAAGAACTGAAACAGCACGGTGGACATGCCGATGCCAAACAACGTTTTGACGCCGAAGCCCCGTCCCAGGATGATGGAACCGACAACTAATAAAATGGTATTGATGATTAGATAGCTGTAACTAACCGGGAAGCCCGTGCCATAAAAGATTACGGACGATAAACCAATGACGCCGCCGCCTGTTATTTCCTGCGGAATAACAAACGTAGTCCATGAAAAAGCGAACAGAAACAGCCCCGCCGTCATGATTACGTACGACCGGAGTTCTGCGAAAATATTTATTTTTCTCATTCTGCAATTATTTTATCAATTAAATTTTCCTCACACTACTATGTTCACAATTTTCCCCGGCACTACCACTACTTTCTTTGGTTGTTTACCTTCCAGATATTTCGCCGCCTGTTCGTCGGCCAGCACAGCTTTCTCAATGTCGGCAGGCGACAAATTGAGGGCGAGTTCTTTTTTGAAGCGCAGTTTCCCGTTAAACGATACGGGATACGCAAAACTGTTCTCCACCGTACAGGCTTCCTCGTAGTTCGGAAATTGCGCCGAGGTAATGCTGCCGGTGTGTCCGAGCTTTTCCCACAATTCTTCGGCGATGTGCGGCGCATACGGCGACAGTAATATCGTCAGGGGCTCCAGGATGGCGCGCTTGTTGCATTTCAGTTCGCCCAACTCGTTTACGCTAATCATAAACGCGCTCACGGTGGTGTTGAACGAAAAGTCCTCCATGTCGTCCTGCACTTTCCTGATAAGCTTGTGCAGCACTTTCAGCTCCTGTGCCGACGGCGTTTCGCCGGTTACGGAAAAGTCGTTTCCAGGATGAAACAGCCGCCAGAATTTCCGCAGGAACCTGTGTACGCCGTCGATGCCGTTCATGTCCCACGGCTTCGACTGTTCCAGCGGGCCGAGAAACATTTCGTACAGCCGCAATGTGTCGGCGCCATATTGCGCGCACACCGTGTCGGGGTTCACCACGTTAAAATACGATTTCGACATCTTCTCTACCGCCCATCCGCAAAGGTATTCCCCGTTTTCCAATATAAACCCGGCCTGCGCATAATCGGGGTTCGACTGCTTAAACTTTTCGATATCCAGGCGGTCGTTGTTTACCATGTTGACGTCTACGTGAAGTTCCTGCGTGTCGTACCGGTCTTTCAGGCCAACGGACACAAAGGTGTTGTTGTTTTTTACACGATATACGAAATTCGACCGCCCAAGTATCATGCCCTGGTTGATGAGTTTTTTAAAGGGTTCGTCCTCGCAAACGTATCCATAGTCGAACAGGAATTTATTCCAGAAGCGGGAGTAAATAAGGTGTCCGGTGGCGTGTTCCGTGCCGCCGATGTAGAGGTCGACGTTGCGCCAGTATTCGTTCACGCTTTTATCGACCAGTGCGCTGTCGTTATGCGGGTCCATGTAGCGCAGGTAGTAGGCGCTGCTTCCGGCGAAGCCGGGCATGGTACTTTTTTCTATCGGATAACTTTCGTACGTCCAGTTTTTCGCACGTCCCAGGGGCGGTTCGCCGGTTTCGGTGGGTAAAAATTTGTCCACTTCCGGCAACTGCAACGGCAGGGCTTCAAAGGGAAGCGGCGTCGCCACGCCGTCCCGGTAATACACTGGAACAGGCTCTCCCCAATAGCGCTGACGGCTGAACACCGCGTCGCGCAAGCGGTAATTCACTTTCACTTTTCCCAGTCCGTTGGCTTCGATGTAGGTTTTTGTTTTGGCAATGGCTTCTTTCACTTCCAGTCCGTTCAGCACCAGTCCGCCTTCCACTGCGCCGGGACGCGGCGAATTGGCCATCACGCCCTCTTTGGCGTCGAAACTTTCTTCCGACACGTCGCACCCCTCAATCAAAGGAATGATGGGCAGGTTGAAATGTTTCGCAAAAGCGTAGTCGCGGCTGTCGTGTGCGGGCACCGCCATGATGGCGCCGGTGCCGTAGCCGGCCAGCACGTAGTCGCTAATCCACACCGGGATTTTTTCCTGCGTAAGCGGATTCACGACATACGCGCCGGAGAACACGCCCGACACCTGCCGGTCGGCGATGCGTTCGCGTTCGGTTTTTTTCCTGGTGGCCTGTACGTAGCGCTCCACTTCGGCTCTTTGTGCGTCGGTGGTGAGCGCATCCACCCACTCGCTTTCGGGCGCCAGCACCATGAAGGTTACGCCGAAAATGGTGTCGGCGCGGGTGGTGAAGACGACCACCTCCAAAGAGTGGGGGGGATTAAGGCACTGTGCTATTTTCTGTAAAACGGTTGTGGTGTCTATCAAAATTTCCTCGTTTGTAAAACGCAACACGTAAAAACCATGTTCGTTTAAAAACCGCGTCCGTTGCTCGTCATAATCCTTTTGTTCGGACGATTCGTGATAACCGCCATCCGCTTCCACAACTATTTTCTTTTCGAGACAAACAAAATCTACAATAAAATCACCTATTAAATGTTGTCGTCGAAAACGACAGCCCATCTTTTTTGCTCGCAACATCTTCCATAAAACGTTTTCAGCTTGCGTGGGACTTTTTCTCATTGCTTGTGCATGTCCTATATTAGCATTCCAGTACAATTTTCCAGTTGTGTGGTAGCGTGGAACGCTTGTCCCCCCTCATTCGGAGGGGGCCAGGGGGAGGTGTATCTCTGCGCCTTCGCTGCGGCCAATCCAGTTGCGCTGCATTTCCTTGAGCGAATCCGACCACTCCAGC
>JAITIL010000029.1 GCA_031279475.1 Prevotellaceae bacterium
CGCAGTTGGTTACGCAAAATACGAATTCACTCTCCGGCAAGAATATTTTTACTCCGAAAATCTCAAACTTGCTGCATAACTTAAAAAAAGGCTGCCTCGCTTTTGAGACAGCTTCATAATTTATCTTTATTTCTAGGTTTCGTAGACCTTTTTTCAGGATATTTTAGGCTTGTGCTTTTTTAGTTTAGAATAGCGACAAAAGATTAAAGGTTATAGTCCTTGTTGTTTGCTCTTCATGTTGTAGTCTTTAATCTTTTGTTTTCATTCTATATTTAAAATATACGTTGCAATGGTTTTGCGATGCAGGATATTATTGTATATATGAAATTAGTGATTAGTGGTTAACGGTTAGTGAAAAACAGGTCACAGGTAAAGACGGAGAACGGCGTCCGTTTCCCGGAGGGACGCAACACGCATAACCCCGTGCAAGGAGCGATGTAGGGGCGTTGCATGCAACGCCCGCCCCCCGGGGTGGACATGTGCGCAGGAAAACCCGCGCGGAGAACAAACGGTGTGAATGAAGATGACAGTGTTCCGCGCGGAACAAAAAGGCAGACAATAGCACATAAATTTTCAGACGATAGACAAAAACAATGTGACTAATTAATGTGACTAATTGTTTAATGTGGTTAATGAAATTCTTGGTTCTTAACCTTAACTAAAATGAACGTTCTTTATGTGATTGTGGGAAAACCTCGTCGCTGACAGTTCACGGCATCCTGTTGGGATGCGACCTTTGTAGAATTTGTACGCATACCCGACGGCATGCGCGGGTTAATTTTTCGTGTTTTTCTACTGGGCGGAAATCCTTAATGGGATTTTTAGCTGCATCACATTGTTAATTGTAATTTTTTAATTCTTAATTTCAAAAATATGAAAACAACAATGAGCAAACAATTTTTATTCTTGGCAGCCTTTGGCTGCATAGTGGCGCCTGTGGCGGCGCAGACGGTGGATGTGACGCTGCAATGCGGACAAACCTACACGATAAACAGTACAGCGCCGGCAACGACAGGAGCCGGTCTTACTTATCGCTGGTTGGAAAACGGCAGTGTGGTAGCTGGAACAGCGGCCACCTACACTGTGCCGGCCACGAAGCATGCGGGAAGTTACACCTATATCCGGCAAGCCCAAACAGCAGCGTGCCCCGACTGGCAAAGTTCAAATGCGTTAACGGTGGCGGTTGTAAGTCATAGCGACGGTATTTGTATTTCCGGCCTTACATGGGCCAAATACAATGTAGATGTGCCGGGATCATTCACGAAGAGCATAGGTGATCCGGGTAAATTATATCAGTTTAATCGAACAAAACCATGGGTCCCAAATCCCGATTTGATTTATGACTTGCCTAGTAATACAGATATGGAATGGTCTGTTGATTCTACTGTTTGTCCTACTGGTTGGCGCTTACCGACCATTGCTGAAATACAGTCTCTGGTCAAAGCAACACCGTTAAACGCAGATGGCTCTCAAGGATACTGGTCTTATGGCGACCCGATCGCTGAGGGAAAGAACGTGGTGTGGATTGGCCCTATATCGATGCCTCCTGTCGACCAGTATAGACACATGCCGTTCCCCTTAGCTCCGATAATCTGGATAGATGGCACTTCGAATAATGACGAGCCAAACATATGGAGTTGCTGCACTAACGACGCGGGAAGCGAACGCGTTATAATGAGAGCCCGTACTTCCACCCGCATAATAATGGCGGGTTGGGTCCCAAAGACCTGCACTGCGTACGTACGTTGCGTGCGTTAATAAATAAATCGCAAGTTAATGTGCTAATGTGACTAATTGTCGGGGAAAGGGAAAGCCAGGGCAGGGCGCCAATGTATTTTAATTTTTAACTCTTAATTAAAAACCCCCGTGGCTCTCTGTGTTTTCCCTGTGTACCTCTGTGAAATTTTTTCTTACACAGAGCGCACAATAGGCTTTTATACGAATGAGCAATGCCAAAGAAACGTTGCAGAAAGCGAAGAAGGAGGATAATTTCTACTGCGACCGGAAATACGTGCGCACCGCCTGCGGAACGGCCTACAATGGCATACTCCTCGCACTTGACGCCTATCTTACACTCAAAGACGTGGAGTTGCCCAAAAAGAAGCGCCGGTAATAAAAGAGGGCTTTAACGCCGCCTATGATATCATCGACAAAATAAAGCCGGCTACGGTGATTAGATGATTAAGTGACGTTTTTTTTGCCAATTATGCGTTATAAATTTGTCTATTGTCAAGAAATCCATGTTCTATTGTCTGTTTTTAAACTACTCACATTAAAAAACAGTCGCATTAGCACATTAACACCGTTCTCCGCTCCCCGTTCCCCATAGGGGCGAACACGCAGGCTCGCCCCTACTTTTCCTCTACCCTGAAACGGCTGGTCAGGCTGAGGCCTTCGTCGTCGACCAGGGTGATGGCGTGCAGCCCGGCGGAGGGAATTACCGGCATGCTGTGAAAATATTGCGTGGCGCCCAAATACACTTCGTCGAGGTGCCAGTAGATGATGGCGCTCCGGCGGCGGTGCGTGGCCTGCAATTCGATTTTCCCGAGCTCCCCGCTCATTTGTTTGGTTAATACAACGGCCAATCCGTTGTCGGGATAGATTAACGCCATGGGGCGCTGCTGCGCTACGGTGGTGCAGCGCGGGTCGACGGGTGGCAGTGGCTTGTAGGTGTAGTGTTTAGTCCTGTAGTACCATTCCTGCACCGGCGGCAGCACAAACCAGGCGCGCGAAATTATATGGTGCGCCTCTTCACAATCGGCATTTACCCTGTATTTCCCATGACGGTCGAGGTGCACCAACACGTGATAAGGGCAGGGCGGCGTGTCGAGGCCGCTACTGGCCACCCACATCGAGTCGGTTTCTTCGCATAGCGCGGTGGCGCGGTGCCCGCTTTGCCGGCACACCGCAATGCTGGTCATTTCATCGAAGGGTTGCGCGTACCACGGGGTGGGCGGCAACAGGTTAAACAAATCGAACAATACCGGTGCAGCGCTGCCCACGCCCGTGAGCATGGGACGTCCCTCGCCGCTGGCGTTTCCCACCCACACGCCCACCGTGTAGTGGGGCGTAACACCTACCGCCCACGCATCGCGGTTGCCGTAGCTGGTGCCCGTTTTCCACGCCACCCGCCGCGAGGAAGGGAATGTTTTCCACTCCGCCTCTTCTTCCGGCCGCTGTACTTCCGACAGGGCGTCGAACACCAGCCAGCAGGCCGCCGCGCTTATCAGGCAGTCCTCGCCCACAGCCGCCGGCGGAACGTTTTCTTGCGGTATCAATACCGGCTTCCGCCAATCATTGGGCGCATACTGCGAATGGTGTACGGTAAAGTTATCTAAGGTGCGCGACATGGAAGCATATATCGAACAGATATCCCACAACGAGGCTTCTGCACCGCCCAAAATGAGCGAAAGGCCATAATGTTCCGAAGGGAATTTCAGCGAAGCGATTCCCATTTTCTTCAACAGTTCATAAAACCTGTTCAGCCCGAAGTCTTGCAGCAAGCGCACCCAGGGAACGTTCAGCGAGCGTTCCAGGGCCTCGTGTACGGGCACGGCGCCGTCAAAACTTTTCTTGAAATTCTGCGGTGCAAATCCCGAAAGAAAGGTCGGCACATCGGGCACCAGGGTATTCGGGAGCACGTCGCCTTCGTCTATCAGCCCCGCATACAGGAAGGGTTTCAGGATGCTCCCCGTACTGCGCGGCGCCATGATTAGGTCCACGTCTTCCCCATATTCTTTGCTGTTGCGGCCGGTTACATTTCCTGTGTAGGCCAGCACGCCGCCGCTCCGGTTGTCAATAATCAGCGCCGCCGCGTTGTGCACGCCGTTTCCCCGCAGCTGCTCCGCATGGGCATTTACCACGTGCGTGGCGCGCTGCTGCAGGAAATAATCAATGGTGGTAACGGCGCGTTCGCCTTCCTTCGTTTTAGCCAAACGTTCCACGAGGTGCGGCGCCAGCATGGGCAGTGCAAAAGGCTTGTCGGGCAACGGCTCCAACTGCGCCAATTGTTTGTCTTCTTCATTCAGCAACCCCAGGTGGCAGAGGTTGTCGAGCAACGTATTACGTTTTTTCAACAACGTGCTGCGGTTTCGTCCCGGATGAATTAGCGCCGGCGCATTCGGCAACACCGCCAGCATGGCCGCTTCCGCCCACGACAGGTGCTGGGACGAGCGTCCGAAGTAGCGCCATGCCGCCGCCTCCACGCCCACCACATTGCCGCCAAACGGCGCATGCGCCATATACAGTTCCAGTATTTCCCGCTTGGTGTAACGCCATTCCAGGCGGGTAGCCAAAAACCATTCAATAATTTTTTCTTTTATCGTGCGGGGCTTTCCTTTCCGCATCAGCCTAATCACCTGCATCGTAATGGTGCTGCCGCCTTCCACTATTTTCCCTTGCCGGAGGTTATGCCAAAAAGCGCGGCCTGTTGCCACAAAGTCGACGCCTTTATGTCGCATAAAATGCTTGTCCTCGTAGGCCATCAAGCAGATTGCATATTTTATTGAACCTGTTTTTTGGGCGGGGAAACGCCATTGCCCGTCGGCGGCTATTTTTGCGCCGAGCAAATGCCCGTCGGCGCTTTCCACTATGGTGGATGCAGGGTCGCGGAACAAGTTGGCGGGTAACGAGAACCAGTATCCTGCGCCCAACAGTGCGAATAGCCCCAATAACCTGTATTTTCGCCAATTTTTCACCGGGACGTTTTAATATGCGAAGATACAAATTCTCAGTAAAAAATTGAAATTTCAATAATTTTACGTATCTTCGTGTCCGTTTCTAAAAAATCATCATTTATGAATACAACGCCCGAAAAAGTCAAATGCCTTATCATAGGCGGCGGCCCGGCAGGGTATACGGCCGGCATCTACACGTCGCGCGCCAATATTCAAACTGTGCTTTACGAAGGAATACAACCCGGCGGACAGCTCACTACGACTACCGAGGTGGAGAATTTCCCCGGTTTTCCCGAGGGCATTTCAGGCCCCGGACTCATGACGCTGATGCAAAAACAGGCCGCCCGCTTTGGCGTGGACATCCGTCCCGGCACCATATCGCACGCCGACCTGCTTAAGCGTCCGTTTACCCTCACTGTTGACGGGGAACATGTGGTAGAGGCGGAAGCGCTCATCATCGCCACCGGCGCCACGGCCAGGTATTTAGGCCTTCCTTCCGAAGAGCGTTACCGCGGACAGGGCGTGTCGGCCTGCGCTACCTGCGACGGCTTCTTCTACAAAGGACAGGACGTGGCCATTGTCGGCGGCGGCGACACCGCCTGCGAAGAGGCCCTTTACCTCGCCAACCTCTGCCGGAAGGTGTACATGATTGTGCGCCGCAACGTGTTGCGGGCGTCTAAAACCATGCAACAGCGGGTGCTGAAAAATCCGAACATTGAAATGTTATGGGAACACCAAACCCTCGAGATTTTAGGCGAAACCAACGGCGTTACCGGCGCGTTGCTGGTAGACAAGTCCGGCCAACAAAGAAAGATAGCGGTTCAGGGATTTTTCCTTGCTATCGGGCACCATCCCAACGCCGAGTTGTTTACACCGGCGTTGCATACCGACGAGCTGGGCTACCTTAAAACCCAACCCGGCACTACCCAAACGAATATTCCCGGCGTGTTTGCCGCCGGCGACGTCAGCGATCCCCGTTACCGCCAGGCGATTACCGCCGCCGCCTCGGGGTGCATGGCCGCCAAAGACGCCGAATGTTTTTTAACGGGGGAATAAAATCTTAAAGATAAACTACGATAAGGGACGAATTTATTTTTTCAAAGCATGCGGAGGAGCAGATGAAGGTAAAATACGATAAAGAACAGGATATACTCTATGTTTCATTCAGCAATGAAACTGTTTACGAAAGTGATGAAGAAAAAAAGGGAGTCATATTAGATTATTCCGCTAATGGGCA
>JAITIL010000060.1 GCA_031279475.1 Prevotellaceae bacterium
TGCAAGGCCGCTGCAATATCTTTCATTGATGTGGGCATAAGAAGAAAATCGGTTAACCGGTCAAATTTTTTTGTAAAGGTAATGTTAATTTTTTGTATTACAAATATTTTAAAAAGAAAATCTACAGGGTAAGCCTAACTTTATGCCCAGCCCTGTAGATTTATAGCATTTTGCCGTTTCTTTTAGAAATATTCGCTGAGGTATTTTTTCGTTTGTTCCGGTTCGTAGTGCATCCTTACCCGCCATATCATTTCTTGCATGTTAATTACCTCAAATTGTCCGGGGTCGAGTCGCCGGGCGCACATCTCGGCAGCAGACGCGCCCCGAATGCTTCCACCTGGCGCATTTTCGGCCACCTCATCCTGTGAGTTTCCTGTGTCTGTAAAATCACTCCACGCATGAATGATTACACTTGAAAACTTTGCGCCTGACTCTTTCAGCCGGTTTGCGACAAAGGTCGGCGTTCCGTCTTTTTCCTGGTTTTGTCCATGATTCCAAATGGCGTAACTAACCGTGATAACAGGGATATTATAACCTTGTTTATTTGTCACCCACATAATGTCTCCGCCACATTCGGCATAAGAAGGGGCATATTGTATGGCGACAATTCCTTCCAACTGGTCGTTGGCGTTCACAAAAGCCTGATAGGCCTCTTTTGCTGCTGCTGACCTGGGATCATGTGCTATTTGTTCCAGTACTTTAATCCGGTGTTGCCGCATGTGGGCGGCCACTTTTTGTGCCAAACTGGCCAGGAGCGCTTGCCGGTTACCCAAAGCGCCAAAGTCATCGGAATAATAATAGCCGCCCCCGAAACTTTCTATTAATGTCGATTTTTTATTTTGGAGGCCTATGATTCGTTCAAAGGATAGTGGGTCAATCATGCTAATGTTTGTCGTAATCCCGAAATTCATTTTTACCGTTTCCACATTCGGGTCGGTATAGTATTTTTCCACAAAGTTATTCATCATCCACCCTGCATGGGCGCCGTCAGAGAGATAAAAAGAAACGAATTTTTTGTCTTTGTCATATGCTATGTCTTGTGGGTTTATGACGTTTGCCAATATGGATGTTTGCCGGTTTTTGTAGTCGTAAGAAAAGTAAGGCAGATTAAATTCCCCAATAGCTACCATCATGTTGCCGCTTTGGGACACAGATTTTACAAATACATCCTCGCTAACGCCGATTTCCCATCCATACACGGGCGAATTAGGCTGCAACCATGCCAATACTTCTCTAAACAGTGCATCATTTTGTCCGCCGCCGTCTGTTCCGTACTGTTTATTCAGGTTGATAACGAACAGGTCGTTGGCAATGGCAAAATCGGCCAACTCTCCTGTTTGCACAGGCATTACGACCAACCCCCGGTTATTACAGCTGTTCTTGAATTCTCTCCATGCGTCTGTCGTAGTTTTGCTTCTTGCATCATACGCCATTGTGTAGCCGGCGTCGTCAAAGGTTTGTTTGTTCTTTATATCCACAATCACTGCCCGGTGTACATGTGATGCGGTAATCGCCACTACGCTGCTTTCAGGATTGCCGGCCATATCCGTAAGTACATATTTGTATCCGTTTGTGGCTTCGTTGGCCACACCTCCGTCCCAATCCCAGTAATTGGAAAGCAGTAACGGATTGCCCGCCCATACAATTGCTGTTGCTGATAATTTCAAATATCGCCGGATATCCTGGTATGCCTTGATGCTGTTCCCGGCGTCCATCCATGTGCCGAATACGGTAGAGCCGTCCGAAATAACTTTAGCATTCAATCCGCATAAGGACTGGCATGCCAGTTGGTATTGAAGGCCGTAGCTCTCGTGAGCCGTAAGTGTGCCATTGGGGTCGTTCCTGTTTGGCAGGCCTGTATTATACAGCTCGTACTGGGAACCGTTTACCGGCAGTCGTTTCATCATGTCAAGGTGCCAATATTGCCCTTGATCGCTTATGGGATCATATTGTTCCAGATAAAATTTCGGCCGGACGTCATCTTTTCCTGCATTTACACGGCCATCATTCATTGGTGAGTCATACATGCGGTCGCAACCGGCTAATATGACAAATATACAAGTAATATATAGCATTTTATACATAATATTTTTGTTATTAAGGTTAGTTATTGTATCCCGGATTTTGATCAAGGCCTTCCAGTTTTATTTTTTCGCTATAAGGAATAGGCCTAACTAAATGTTTATCGGAAAGGTTGTCGTATCTTACTACATAAGGATTCGACAAGGCGCGGGTGAGCAATGTGCCCGTACGTTTAAGGTCAAACCATCTGTCGTGTTCGCCGAATAGCTCGCATCCTCTTTCTTCCAGCAGGCGGTCTAACGTTAGGTCGCCTATATTTGTAATCTTTATGGTATTGTAATCGGCGTCCGATTCCACGGCTCTTCGTAAGATTTTTTCATTGACTATTTTTACCGCTTCGCCCTGCTGGCCGTCTTTAAGGTAGGCCTCTGCGCAAAGCAAATAAGTGTCGGCTATCCGGAATACGATGTCTTCACGCGTTCCTTTTCCGTTCCAGTCAATTTTGGTTTCTTTGAATTTTTGGCACATGGGCATGCAATCCGTACTCCATCCCATGGCAGGGTTCGCCGGATACCATTTGTAAGAATTATCAGGATTTTTGAATGGGTAATAGTAAACGGCGCCCTGGTCATTGCCCGATGCATCATTCCATAAAGGCAAATAAACACCTAACTTCCCATAATCGGGATGCGTTATGTCATTAATGTAAAATTCTCTTTTAAAAGTAACGGCATAGCGGGTGTCTATTTCCGGATACCTGAACCATTCGTGCACAACGGGGTTCACCCAATATTGCCGCTGCATGGCGGAATATTCTTTTTGGTCGAGTGCAAACATTCCCGGATAAAGCGTGGTGAGATTGAACCCGAATAACGTGTGTTGCGCATTACCCGAGCCGTTAAAGTTTTTGTCACTGCCATACTGTATGGCCCAGATAATTTCTTCGTTGTTTTGGTTGTCTTCGCTAAACACATCGGCAAAACGGGGTAATAATTTGTAATGCGATGACGCTATTACAGACTCAAAGAGCCCGATGGCATTGGTTAAGTCTCCGCTAACCGTATAGCTCCGGTAACTTCTTGTTAAATATAATTTACCCAGAAAATGCTTAACGGCCGTATCAGATAGTTTTCCGGCTACAGTGGCTACTTCCGGCAGCATGCCTTTAATTTTTTCTAATTCCGTGATGATAAAATCATAGATGGCCGACTCCGGTTCTTGCGTCACAACGGTAATCGTTTTTGTAATATCTGTATTTTCTTCAACCAGTAAAGGGATTTTGCCAAAAGTTTCAACCAAATAATAATAGGCCATCGCACGGAAGAAGGTCGCTTCTGCAATCATTTCCTCATAATCGCTTCCGGCGGTTTCAGGGGTACAACGGTTCAATAATATATTTGATTCCTGTACAATTTTGTATAGTAGAGACCAATATCCGCTAATTACATCCGACAAACCGGATAAGTCTTCGTTATAACCGTTGAATTGCGCTGACGTGGGGTCATCGGCACAGGCCATGTACATGTCTGTGCCAAAATACTGTAATGTTCCGGTTGCAAATACACTGCGATACTGGGAGTACAAGTTCAAAATGAGTCTTTCCTGCCCTTCCTTGGTGTTATAAAAGTCAATGGTATTAGCCGAAGGGTTATAAATGTCCAGGAACTCGTTACATCCTGAATTTATGATGCATAATGCTAATACGGCATATGTAATTGTATTTTTTACTTGTAGTTTCATGATAAGGTGATTTAAAATTTAACGTTAAGTCCGAACGTAAAAGTTATGGGATACAGCGACAATTGCGTGGAGAGATTTTCTCCGATTATTTCAGGGTCGGAGCCTTTATAAGCGCTGAAAGTAAAGGGGTTTTGCACAGCGAGATACGCACGCAGTCCTTTTATTTTTACTTTTTCCAATTGTTTATAATTGAAGGTGTGCCCTAACGTAATGTTTTGAATTTTCAGGAATGTTCCTTTTTGTTGCGCTAGAACTTGTGTCCAGAGCGTTTCCAATCCTATGCCCGGATATCTGTCGCCGCCATTTTCCGGTGTCCAATAAGGCACATCCAGCTTGTTCCAGTCCTGATTATTGATGCCTGTGAACCAAAACATGAATTCGTCGTTATAAAGTCCACCTACACGTGCATACACATATACCGACAAATCCCAGTTCTTATAAGTAAACGTATTCGTCATCCCCGCTGTCCAGTCGGGCATTGGAGAGCCTAATATTTTATAATCATTAGCATCAATAAGGCCGTTTTTATCCTGGTCCACAATTTTTATCCATCCGGGTGCAGAGCTGTATGCCTTGGCTTCCATCTCTTCATTCAGTTGCCAAATGCCTGCCTGTTCCACATCATAATAAACCTGCATGGGATGTCCGATAAACCAACGGTTAGCCAAGTTGTCCGTTTTTGTTCCGTCCAGGTCAAGGATTTTGTTTTTGTTCAATGAGAAAGTCAAATTGGTATTCCATCTAAAATCCCGGGTCGAAATATTTTCGGTATTGATGGTCAGTTCAACGCCATGATTTGAGGTGCTGCCGACATTTTCAAGCACGCTTTCGTATCCATTCACATGGGCAATCTGTTTTTGAAAGATAAGGTCTTTTGTTGTTCTGAAATATACATCAACCGATCCGGAAATTCTACTATTCAGGAATCCGAAATCTAATCCGTAATTGAACTCCGAAGTCATTTCCCATTTCAGGTCTTTATTCCCCAACGCACTTCCGGTGCCAAACCCTTTCTGTCCATTGCCGCCCAGCGAATAGACGCTCATGCTGAGTTTTGTGAGCGTTACGTCATGACCTACATTATTGTTGCCGGTTTTTCCCCAACTGACACGCAGTTTTAAATTGCTCAGCCAGTCTATATTTTTCATAAATTCTTCGTTTTTGATTTGCCATCCTAATGCTACGGACGGCAGTAATCCCCACCGGTTTGCTCCAGACAGACGGGAGGTGCCATCGTAGCGAACGGTTGTTGTAAACAAATATTTATCATGAAAAATATAGTTTACGCGTCCCATTAAAGACACCATTGATGATTCCCAGTAGTTGCTGTTTACATTTGTTATTTGTTCGGCGGTTTGAATAGCATGCCAATCTGCGTTGTATGGTATTCCTTCTCCTGTCATTCCAGACGATTGATGGTCGTCTTTTTGCATGCTGAACAGGGCAATTACATTTAATTTATGTTTATCGGCAAATGTTTTGTCATACGTAATGGTATTGTCCCACACCCAATTTCGGTTGAGGCCTTCACTCCGGCTTGCCGAAGGCTCTGTTACGCCCTGTCCGGCCTGTGTGTCGCTTCCTGTCCATGCGCCGGTAACCGCGCCGTCATACTGCATGGCAAGCTGGGTCTTGATGGCCAGGCTGCTAATAGGTTTATATTCCAGGAATGCCAGTGAATTTATTCCCCATCCCTCACTGATGTTTTTAGTATTCGCGTCTTGTACGAACGGATTCACACGCCCTCCCGGCCGGTGTGTAAAAGTAGGTGTTCCGTCCAGGTTAAAACGCCCCACAATAGGCGCTATGAGATAAGCGTTATATAAAGCATCAGTACTGCCATGGTTAATGGTGTTGTAGGATATGTAGGCGTTCAATCCCATTCTAATATTATCTCCCAGCCGTTGCTCTATGCCGATATTAGAGGTCGTGCGCGAGAATTCTTCCGAGCCGGCTATCCCTTCATCGTTCATATATCCCATGCCAAACGTATAGGAAGTGTTCTTTGAATTGCCGGAAGCCGTTATGGTATGGTTGCTCACCCAGCCGTCTTTGGCAAATTCACGGAGCCAGTCATAGTATTCTCCGTTTTTAACATGCCGCCTTTCATCGTCTATGAGGAATGCCGGTGTGGAAAGGGATGACTCTCCAAATTTATTCGTCCATTGGGCAATCCGGAAATTAACATATTCCAGTCCATTCCCTTTGTTCCCGATCATATCCGGAATACGGGTGGGCGTTTTCAACCCGATACTGCCGCTATATTCTATATGAAATCCCTCTTCTTTGCTGGCGCCTTTGGTAGTTACAATCACAACGCCGTTCGACCCTCTGGAACCATAAATGGCGCAAGACGAGGCGTCTTTTAATACATCAATAGATTCGATGTCCTCAGGATTTAAGGTGCGCAATCCCGATGAAGAAGGCACGCCATTAATCACAAATAAGGGCTCATTAGAGTAGTTAAATGAATTTAGCCCTCTAATTTGTATGCTCATATCGGCGCCCGGACGGTTGGATGCTTTGGTTACCAACACCCCACTTATCCGCCCGTTGAGCGCTTCGGTAATATTAACCGTCATGGCTTTTGTGAGTTCCTTGTTTGACAGTGTCTGGATAGAGCCAGTGAGATCTTTTCGTTGCACGGTGCCATATCCGATAGCGACTATTTCCGACAGGAGCAGGATATTCTCTTCCAGCGAAACATTAATGGTTGTTTGATTTGCTACCGGTATTTCCTGCGTAAGGTATCCTATAAAAGAAAAAACCAGTGTGGCATTGTTGTCAGGCACTGCGATGGTGTAATTTCCGTTAGCATCACTGCTCGTTGCCGTATTGGTGCCTTTGATGAGAATGTTCACTCCCGCCAGGCTACCGCTCTTGTCTTGTACCGTTCCTTTAATAGTAATTGGCTGTGCCGCCAAACTACCTGTTAGCAGGACGAATAAGCAACAGGATATAACTGTAAAAACAAATTTTTTTATCATAAATAAAAATTAAGGAGGTTTGTAAATAAATCATTAGTAAAGCATGACAGGTTTAATTCAGGGCTTTCCATTTGTATAATCCAACGATTTTGGCGGTATGCCGGCCGGTTTTATCGGGAATAGCTTCATCGTCAACCGGTTTTTGGGTGAAATCCCAGGCACATAGTAATCCCGCTTCTGTCCCGGACACGTCGGTGGCCATTAGTTGGTTAATTTCCGCTTGGGTTTTTGCATCATTCCAAATCCGGAATTTTTTCATATAACCGCTCATACAGCGGCTGTTGTCGATCGGCTCTACAAACGCCCACATACGCATCTCGTCGGTACTGTTGGGAAGCATATCATACTCCAAACCAGATTGAGAAAATTTTAATTCCCCATTAATGTAGAGTTCTATACTTCTTGCATCTGAATTGCTCACTGCTGCAATGTGGAACCAGTTGCCATAATCGCTTGGTGCCGAAGTTGCAATAGTAGGTAAATAGTCGTCCTTAGTTGTTCCGATACAAAAACGGAGAAGGGTTCCGGTGACACCCCAGTAATGAAGGCTCCATCCTTTATACGGAAGAGGACTGACGAACGTGGATATAAACGACCCAAAGGTGAATTCAATATAGCCGTTTTCTAATTTTGCCCACGTTTCGACGGTAAATTTTTGGCCGCCGCAATATTCCTGCGAAGATCCAAAATCAATATGCCCGCGATGGTCTATGCCATTTACAAAAAGTTCGGCAGGGGTGCCCGGCGTCACAACAACAATACGCGAATCGTCAAATAGGTTTATTGCTTTTTTAGCAGCCAAAATGTACCCATCTACTTCGAACTGCAGGATGAGATCTCCCGCCCTGGCTCTTGAAATACCGTAATCAAGCGTTTTGAGGGCATCTTCCAATGCGTTGTAGCTTTCTTCCGGATAGGTTCCATCAACGATACCGATAACGACTGTGTCCAGCCTGTTCACCATCTCTGTTCTGAGAAGGAATAGCTCTTCGTAATCCAGTGCCGGCAAACTGTTATTTTTATCCTTTCCACACGACAGGAATAACATCGGCACGCAAATTAAAAAATAAATTAGATGTTCTTTTCTCATAACGTTATTATTTTTAGTTAGATAAATAATTTAATACTTACATTCTCTGTTAATCTATCTTTATTTAACCGGTTAAATTTTATTATATAAAGACACATGATCGATTAAATCATGTGTTAAAACATCTGTTTTTCGACGATGTGGTTTCCTGTATACTGCTTTATCTAATAAAATGCCCACCGCTTGTTTGCCGGTGTCATTTTTGTGATTGTTACGTTGGAGGATTAAACCGTGCTTACGTGGTATAATGATATGGTTAAGCATAAGAAATTTTTTAATTAACCGGTTAAATTTTTTGTAAAGGTAATGTTAATTTTTTGTGTTGCAAAATATTTTTACGATATTTTTTATAATCTATTGATTTATAATATTTTATTTTTTACTCCTTGCCGTCAGCCGGTTGTCGGTCAGCCGGTTGTTGTGTTGTTGCGGAAATGCTTTGGCGCAGGATTTCTTCGATTTGCGTTGCGGGCAGGCTGGTGATGGCTTGTATTTGCGCTATGGTAAACCCTTCACACTGCGCGTTAAGCGCCATTTCCCTAAAGGCTTCCTCTTTGCCTTTTTTCAAGCCGATGGTCTCGCCTTTTTTCAAGCCGATAGCTTCGCCTTTTTTCAAGCCAATAGCCTCACCTTTTTTCAAGCCGATGGTCTCACCTTTTTTCAAGCCAATGGTCTCACCTTTTTTCAAGCCAATGGCCTCGCCTTCTGCTTTTGCAGTGTAGATGGAACTCCATTCGCTCCGGCGGTTATCTATGGCGCGGTCATACGCCTGCTTTTCTTCATCCGGCAAGCGGTCATAGTTCAACAGTTCACGCGCCTGCGCCAGACCTTGCGCCTTGAAGTCGTCCTGAATGGCGTCGTGTTTCAGGTAGTAAATCCATTCGTCGAGCGTGTCTTTGGCTTCGTCGTTAAAACGTTTTACCTCCAGGATGTAGTATTCGGGAAACAGGTCGCCGGCTTCCACCTTGCCGAACTCCTTACGCTGTGTGGGCGTGAGTTGCAACTCGTCGCCGGTATGCAGGCCGCGGAAAGTGGTGCGCCCGTGATATACGTAGTCATCGCCTTTTCCCAGGTTGAAATACACAATGTTAATGGAATACACTTTCCGTACCTTACCGTAGTCGTTGCCCTGGTCAATGAACTGTGTAATGACCTTGCTGGCGCCATACAGCATGCGGTGAAAATAGTCGAATTCGTTGGTGAATTGCAGTTCTATAATGATGAGTTCCCTGTCTTCATTTTCTACAAGAATATCCACGCGGTTTGATTTGTCAAAGTGCGTTTCTTTGTTGCTCTCACTGTCCAGGATTTGTTTTATCGTAACTTGCTGTTTGAACAGTTCACTTAAAAACCCTTCCAGCACCACATAATTGGCCTTATTCCGCAGTAGGCGTTTTACGGCCCAGTCGAATGAGAGGAGCGGTCTGTTTTTCTGTTGGTTTTTCATACAGGGGCGGTTTTTCTGCAAATGTAGGAAAAAATTACCGTTATTTCAAAAAAATATAAACTTTTAAATTCATGCCGCGTTAGCGCCCACATGGTTGCAGATTTGCCCGGTTTTTACAGATAATAGATGATAGCACACAGGCTACAGACATATTTGTAGTTAAGAACTGTGAAGATTTAATCGTATTTCTGTGAAAAATATGAAATATTTCAACTATCTTTGTGTGGTTATTAGCCGGTTATGAGAAAATTATATTTTTTATTGCTTTTAATATCAGTGTGTTTAACCATGGCTTGCCGGCAAGTATTGCCGAAAGACCGCCTGGTTGACCTGCTAACCGATATGTACCTCTATGATGAAGAATTTGCCAAAGGTATACAGGGGGCGGACTCGGTGAGTTTTTACCGCTCGGTATTTGTTAAACATGGTTGCAGGGAAGAAGAGTATAAGCAAGCCATTGCCTGTTACGCCAAGAAACCGAAAGTAATGAAGGAAATTTATGAGGCGGTGAAAGCGCGTTTGGAAAGCTACAAGGCGGAATTTGAGCAAGCGCTGCAAGTGGAAGACAGCCTGCGGAATTTGTGGGTTTCGCCGTATGACACGCTGTTTCAAAATACAGGGATTCCACCGCGTTCCTACGCTTTTTCTATACCGGTGGATACCTTGTGTGTTTATACTTTATCTCTCTCTGTACAATATTTTGAGGATGATTCCACGCGGCGTCCGCGCATGAAAGGCTATTTGTTGGGGAAATTTGGGGAGAAAGACACGATACGAAAAAAAGATGCGATACAGGGTAAGAAAAAACAATTGAATCGGGAATTGGCTGCGTTGGAATTAACGCAGGATTTGAAACCACAGAAGAACTTGAAAAAAGCGAAATTGAACGACGTCACTGTCAAGAATAACCACACCATAATCAAGAATAGCGACCTTGTCGTCAAGAGTAATATGGCGGACACGGTTCGGCAAGAAAAAGAAGTGGAATTTGCGCGGGGTGAAACAAAAACATACACCTTGTCTTTTACGGTTGATGACACGTTGGTTACGCACATCAGGGGCTTTTGGCTGCTGACGGACGAACCCGATTCTACGGCGCAACAACATATTTACTTGTCAAAATTCCGGGTGCACAAGCCGCGAAATACGCCGCCCCCTCTTGTTTTAAAGGCCATCGAACATTTCCAACCTGTACCGTAATGCGTCGTATTGCAGCACAATATTTGTTTACGGGAAAACCGCCGTTACTGCGGCATGGCATGGTGACGCTCAACGAGGCGCACCGTGTAATAGAAGTGGGGCAGTGGGACGGACGGGAAACGGCGCATACGGAATTTTATAACGGCGTGCTGGCGCCGGGCTTTGTGAATGCCCATTGTCATCTGGAACTGTCGCACCTGAAAGGCGTGGTAGCGCCGCAAGCAGGCATGGCCGGCTTTTTGGAAACTGTGATGAAGCAATCTGCCGGAACAGCCGGCGTCTCCGCCTTGCAACTTGCCGACGAGCAAATGCGAAAGGAAGGCGTTGTGGCTGTGGGCGACGTCTGTAATACACCGGCAAGTTTTGGCGTGAAACAGGAGAGCGCCATCTACTATCATTCGTTTATTGAAGTGGCAGGCCTCTCCGGGCAGGTAACAGAAACGCGGAAAGCCACAGCCGCCGGGTTATTGAAAGACGCGTGGGCGGCGGGATTGGCGGCTACGGTAACGCCCCATGCCCCATACAGCATGAACGAATTCTTGTTCGCTTTTGCTGTGGAAGCGGCGCAACGTCAATGTATATTGTCGATACACAATCAGGAGAGCGGAGAAGAGAATGCGTTATTTTTGCAGGGTAAAGGTGCGTTGCACACGTTGTTTTCTTCCATGGGATTCACGGTGCCGCCCCCCACCGGATTGACTTCCGTACACCGGATTTTACCATTGCTGCATGAGTCCACACGCCTGCTGTTGGTGCATAATACCGTGACTTCCGAAGCCGACTGTGAGGCGGTGCATGCGGCAACCCGGAATGTGAGCTGGGTATTGTGCCCCAATTCGAACCGTTACATTACAGGCATGTTGCCTCCGGCAGGCCTGTTCTTCTCAAAAGGTGCGCAGGTGGCTATCGGCACCGACAGTTTGGCGTCGAACACACAATTGTCGGTGTTGGAAGAATTAAAAACGTTGGCGCAACATTTTCCGCAAATTCCGTTGGAAACGTTGTTGCAATGGGCTACGTATGGCGGCGCGCAGGCGCTGCGGAAAGAGCGGGAGCTGGGCCTTCTGGAAACAGGCAAACGGCCGGGACTGGCGCTTATCGAAAATTTGGATTTACACCAACTGAAGCTCACCGCAGACGCCACATCCAGGACAATGATCGCATGATTTAAAATAAACAAAGATAACCGATGTATTTTTCTGATATTATATTTGGCCCCGTACAAAGCCGGCGATTAGGCGTTTCGTTGGGTATTAACCTGCTGCCGTTGCATGGCAAGTGGTGTAATTTCGATTGTATTTATTGTGAGTGCGGATGGAACAGGGAAGGGCTGGCCGACAAACAACTCCCTTCGCGGGCAGACGTGTGTGGGGCTTTGGAAGCGAGGTTGCAAATGTTGGCGGCGGGGAAAAAACTCCCGGACGCCATTACCTTTTCGGGCAACGGGGAGCCCACCATCCATCCCGAATTTGCGGGTATTGTGGACGATGTGGTGGCGTTGCGCAACCGCTTTGCACCCACTGCCAGGGTTTGTGCGCTTTCCAATGCCACCACCCTGATGCGCGAAGAGGTGTTTGCGGCGCTGCAAAAGACCGATTGTCCCATATTGAAACTCGATGCGGCGGTGACGTCAACGGCAAAACGCATGAATAACCCTGTCGGCGATTATACAGTGGAACAGGTTGTAGCCGCGATGCAACGCTTTCATCATAATTTTATTTTGCAAACCATGTTTCTCCGGGGCGACTGTCAGGGGTCGTTTATTGATAACACCACGCCCGAAGAGGTAACCCGGTGGCTGGAAGTGGTAGCCCTGCTGCGCCCCAGGGAGGTGATGATTTATACCATCGACAGGGAAACGCCTGTGCAGGGTTTGCGGAAAATTCCGTTGCATGAATTGGAGCAAATTGCCGTAAAAGTGAGGCAAATGGGTGTGCCTGTGCGTGTTTCGGGATGACGCTGTCAAAAAATAAGCCCGTGAACTAATCATATATTTGAAATGCAACTTTTTTGTCTTAAATTTGCCACATATTTATATTGAGTAGTTAGAGAAATAAGGTGACATATTATTTACATATTATTTAAAGCTTTTGCTTTATTATAGGTAGCTTGCGAAATCGTCAATTTTGAGTAGTCTCCAAGTAATTAAGTGAAAGTTCATGTTTTTGGCATGGGCTTTTTTTATAGAGACTATGGGTGTTTGACGATACCTGCAAGCTAATAATGAAGTTCATGCTTTTTTATTGTGGGAATAGCTAATCAAACGTTATGGAAGATACAGGAAATTTTTTAGATTGTAGTAAACAACAACTCGCAAGTTTGGATGTGCATAAACATTCGGCGTTAACCGTCTTAAACTGTTGGTCTAATCAGTTGAAAAAGCTAAGTGTGCGTAAGAATACAAAATTAACGATACTGGATTGTTGCTACAATCATTTAGAGAAGTTAAATGTGCGTAAAAATACGTTACTGACGTCGTTAGATTGTAGCAATAATCAGTTGAAAAGTTTGGATGTGAGTCATAACCGCGTATTAACCACCTTATGGTGCCGGTACAATCAGTTGAAAAAGTTGGTGGTGGATAAAAATGAAAAACTATCGGCATTAAATTGTTGCCACAATCAACTTTCTGCGGCCGCATTGAATGCGCTGTTTAAGAGTTTACCGCACAAAATGCCCCACGACAACGCCTTTATTTCTATTACCCATAATCCGGGAGAACATTTTTGTGATAAATCTATTGCGATAAATAAAGGCTGGCGGTTTATTTGAATTAAAACCCAAACGCTGTCCGTTTCGGAAGCAGGCCGGGGAAGCCGCCGGTATGAATAAAAAGGATGTTTTTGCTGGTGGCGAAACGGCTTTTCTTTATCTCGTGATACAAGCCGTAGAGCGCTTTCCCTGTATATACGGGATCAAAAATAATACCGTCAGTACGGGCTGTTTTGGCAATAAAATCGAGCTCTTCTTTCCGGCTTAGCGCATAACCTGATCCTACGTATCCGTCCACAATGTCGATGTCCTCTTTGGTGAACGCCAACTGCCCGCCGCCTGTTTGCAATGCCTCATGTATTTCGCCGGCAATGCGTTCACGGAATAATTCGGCCGTGTTGCATACGTTAAATCCTGTTATCCTTTTTCCGGCATTTAATTCTTTATTTGCAATATATAATCCGCCGTATGTGCCGCCCGACCCCACCGGAACAACAATCGTATCAAAGGTTATACCCATCTCCTTCTCCTGCCCGGTGATTTCATGCAGGCATTGGTAATATCCGAAGCAACCCAATCCGTTTGATGCTCCTTCGGGGATAATGTAAGCCTTGCGACCTTTTCCGGCCAGTTCTTGCTTCACCGCTTCCATAATTTCATCACGATGGTCGGCATAATCCTGCTCGCTGATAAACCGGAATGTGGCGCCCAGCAATTTATTCATTAAATAATTGCCGTCGGGGCAGGGTGGGGGACTGTCCGTTTTCAGCACCAGCACCGCCGAGAGCCCCAACCGTACGGCTGCTGCGGTAACGGCGCGGGCGTGATTAGACTGTATTCCGCCACAGGTGATTAAGGTGTCACAACCTTGCGCCAACGCATCAGGAAGCACAAACTCAAGTTTCCGCACTTTGTTTCCTGTGAGTTCGCTTCCTGTTTCGTCATCGCGTTTTACATATATATGCACACCCAATTCGGTGGACAGGTTTTGCATTTTGTCAATCCGTGTAGGCAGGTTCGCCAGGTGTATTCGAGCAGGTAGATGCATCATATAGTTTGTGTTTTTTAATGTAAGTATAAATATTTTCAGGCGCGAAATGTCGTATGTCTTTGCCTTGTTTTACCGCTTCCCTGATAAGGGTAGAAGACAGTTGAACTTCCGGCGCCGGAATTAGTTTTACGCGTGGAAAACGGAGGGCTGTGTGAATGTCGTAACCGTTGCGGGGATAAATCATGATGTTAAATTCGTCTACAATGCGCCGGTAGTCTTTCCAGTATGTCAGGTTTGCCCAATTGTCGGCGCCTATGACCAGCGTAAAGGCATGCTGTGGATAACGTTCCTGCAACGTGGTTAAGGTGTTAATGGTATAGGAAGGTTGCGGTAGCGAGCATTCAATATCGCATATATGGAATTTCGGATAATGTTCAATAGCCAATTGTACCATAGCTATCCGGGTAGCCACCGGACTTAACGCCCGTTTTTCCTTCAACGGGTTGTGCGGGGTAACGGTGAACCATACTTCGTCGAAATTTACATGTTCACAAAGATAACTGGCCACCGTCAAATGTCCGTTATGCGGCGGGTCGAACGAGCCTGGAAAAATGGCAACCTTCATAATATTTATTAAAATCCGAAATCATCAATTTCGACTTGTTCCTGCATATCTTCTTCCACAGGCCTTGCTTGTTGATGTTCGGTATTCGCGATTACTTGTATAGCTTTGTCGGGGCGTGCGGGGCAAATATATTCGCATCCGCCGCAACCTATGCACAAAGAGGCGTCTAATTGCGGAATGAGCAACCCGTCACGGAAAGGCGCCATGCGTATGGCTTTCACGGGGCAATGCTCGTCGCAGGCGCCGCAGTCGGTTTCTTCACGAACCACAATGCACCGGTCGAGAATGACGTTTGCTCTTCCTATTTGGGTCAATATTTTTTCTTCCCTGGTCAGCGGCGCGATAGCGCCATTGGGGCAAATCGTAGAACATACATTGCACTCGTAGTTGCAAAATGATTTGTTGTAGTCAAGCACAGGTATCATAAACCCGTCGAGGCCATATTCGGATACGGCAGGCCGCAACACGCGCGACGGGCAGCCGGCCACACAGGCGTGGCAGGCGGTGCAGTGCTGTTTGAAGTGGTCGTGTCCGCGCGAGCCCGGCGGCGTGATGGCCTTGGCGTGCGTGGATGATGTGCGCCATGCCGGCGTAAAGGCGCGTACAGCGCCGGCTACAGCTATTCCGCCTATGGCGCCTAAAAATAAACGCCGGCGCGTAGCCTCAGCCGGTTGCTGTGGCATGGTTTTCTTTTTACCGTATGCAAATTGATAGCGGATGCTTTGCTGCGTGCGGCATGTCGACGTGCAGTTATGACACTGCACGCATCGTGTGCAGTCAATTTCCTGCTTTTTTATGTCGATGCATTGCCCTTTACAATCCTTGACACAAGCCATGCAACGTGCGCAGGTATCGGCATTCAAGGCAAGACGGAACAGTGAATATTTTGAAAGTATGCCGAGCAGGGAGCCTACGGGACAAATGCTGTTGCAATACAGGCGGCCGCGCAGGGCGCTGAGGGTTGTTACCACGATGAAAACGGCTGCCGCAAACAGGCAGGCGCTCGCTGTAAATACTTTGTAATCCTGGAAAGGAATAGCGGAAAAGAAGTTCGACAAGGCGTTGCCGCCCCAAATCACTGCCGGCCTGAGCAGGTTGGCGGCCATGCGTCCGAAATTACTGTAAGGATCCAGTTTCAAGAGCAGGGTGCTGCTGCCCAGTATAAACCCTGTGACCACAACGCCAAGCAGGAGATAGCGCACCAAATGATGGGGTTTGCTGTATTTTAATTTTCTTTTCTTTTTACTTTTGAACCAATTGGCTACGCGGCGTACAATGTCCTGGTAAGTGCCCAGCGGACACAGGGTGGAACAGTAAACCCGTCCGAACAGCAATGTCAGCACTACAAGAAGTAAAAGAATTATTGCACTTCCGGTAGCTGCGCCCAGCAAGGCCGGCACAAACTGCCATTTCAACAGTCCGTCGCTCCACTGGTTGGTGAAGTGATACGTGTCGATAAAACAAATCAACAGGGATAAAAAGAACGCCAAAGATAGGATAACCCTGGATTTTTTTAAGAATTTGTACACAAGTTTTAGAGTTTAATGCGTTGTACTTTGAGCGTGTCAATGTTGGTGGTGCCTATTTTCATGTCGTGGCCAATGGTGATGTGCCCCACACTCGCCAAAGGCATTTTCTTGAATTGATTGAAGAACGACACGGCAGCCGTATCTATGGCCACAATGTCGGTAGACATAAAAAGGGCTTTGGGTGTTTGCACATCAGCCAAACTGCGCCCTTTCGGGCCGTTTTGGGTCATGATGCGGTATGCGTCTACAATATTTAAGGTGGGACGCTTTTTAATCAGTGCGCTGTCGGCTATACATTGCTGGAGGTCGTTGGCGTGCATAAAGCGGCGGTCCCACACGATGCCCATGTTGTTTTTCATGGCAATCGACATCTTGGCGCCGCCATGATTTTTCAAAATGGGCACATTGATCCACACGTCGGCATTAAGAATGGCTTCGTGTACCTTTGTGCTGGTAAGGCGTTTCGCACCGGGGAGTTTTATTTCGCGGTAATATTTTTCTTCATGTGCAAAGGCCATCTTCCCCCCGGCCTCCTTTACGGCGTCTTCGATGCCGCTGTTTTTGTAGCACGCTTTCCAGTCGTCGCACGTGTGGTCAAAAACCACCACTTCGCTGGCGCCGGCCTTGAGGCAGTCCTTAATGATAGCCGCAACAAGGGCGGGGTTGGTGTTGGCTGCGTATTCCGGGGTTTTGTCCCATCCGATATTCGGTTTCACCACCACACGCTGTCCTTTTTTTACAAAAGAAGAGACGCCGCCAAACGACTCGATCGCTTTGGCATACATCGCTGCGGGCTCACCGCCCATGACCGCCACCAAATCGTAGGACGCCGCTGCCGCCGCGGGCTTTGCCGATAGTGTATAAGGCTTAAACGACAAAGTGCCGGCTATTCCGCCGAACAACGCTGTCTTTAAAAAATTACGCCGTTCCATAGTATTTACTGAGGTAGTTAGACTACATTACAATATGCAAACTTACTATTATTTTCAATAAGTCACAAATTTATTTTATCTTTGCCGCTTCTTTTATGAATTTATGCAGAAAATTAGAAATATTGCTATCATTGCCCACGTCGACCACGGAAAAACAACCCTGGTTGACCGGATGATTTTACAGGGGAAGGTGTTTCGCGACTCGGAAAAGCCTGGCGAACTTATTCTCGACAACAACGACCTGGAACGCGAACGCGGCATTACCATCCTTGCCAAAAATGTGTCGGTGATCTATAAGGATTATAAAATTAACATTATTGACACCCCGGGGCACGCCGATTTCGGCGGAGAGGTGGAGCGCGTGCTGAATATGGCCGACGGCGTGCTGCTGCTGGTCGATGCGTTTGAGGGCACCATGCCGCAAACCCGCTTTG
Source organism: Prevotellaceae bacterium (assembly GCA_031279475.1). Lineage (GTDB taxonomy): Bacteria > Bacteroidota > Bacteroidia > Bacteroidales > UBA932 > JAIRLC01. The sequence goes on from JAITIL010000060.1 coordinate 17,710, forward strand.
TGCTGCAAAAGGCGCTGGCGTTGAATAAAAAACCGGTGGTGGTCATCAATAAAGTGGACAAGCCCAACAGCCGTCCCGACGAAGTGAACGAGCAGGTGTTTGATTTGATGTTTAGCTTGCAGGCCAGCGAGGAGCAGCTCGACTTTAAGACCATCTATGGCAGCGCCAAACAGGGCTGGATGTCGCTTGATTGGCGCCATCCCGCTACGGATATTACGCCGTTGCTGGATTTGATATTGGATGAAGTGCCTGCGCCACGCATGGTAGAGGGCACGCCGCAAATGCTCATCACTTCATTAGAGTATTCGCCGTATGTTGGACGTGTGGCTATTGGCCGTATCACGCGGGGAGCGTTGCGGGCGGGCATGAACGTGTCGCTGGTGAAGCGCGACGGCGCCATGACCAAAACGAGAATTAAGGAGCTGATGACTTTCGAAGGCATGGGAAAAACGAAGCGCGACGAGGTGAAATGCGGCGACATCTGCGCCTTAGTGGGGATTGAAGATTTTGAAATAGGCGATACGATAGCCGATTTTGAAAACCCCGAAGCCCTTCCCCCCATTGCCGTTGATGAGCCCACCATGAGCATGCTGTTCACCATTAACGACTCGCCGTTTTATGGCCGCGACGGCAAATATGTTACTTCGCGCCACCTGAAAGACCGCCTGTACCACGAGCTGGAGAAAAACCTGGCGCTGCGCCTGAAAGACGGCCCCACGGCCGACTCCTTCTTTGTGTACGGACGCGGCGTGTTGCACCTGAGCGTGCTGATTGAAACCATGCGGCGCGAGGGCTATGAGTTGCAGGTGGGGCAGCCCAAGGTGATTGACAAAAATATTAACGGCATACGTTGCGAGCCGGTGGAACACCTTACTATCGACGTGCCTGAAGAGTTCGCCGGCCGGGCCATAGAAATGACTACGCGGCGCAAGGGCATGTTGCTGCACATGGAGACGCGCGCCGGCCGCACGCATCTTGATTTCGACATTCCCGCACGCGGCCTGATTGGTTTGCGCAGCAACCTGCTCACTGCTACGCAGGGCGAGGCCATCGTGGCGCACCGGTTTAAGGATTTCGAGCCCTACAAGGGCGAAATAGAGCAACGGATTAACGGCTCGCTGGTGGCGGTGGAAACCGGAGCGGCCATTGCCTATGCCATCGACAAGTTGCAGGACAGGGGTAAGTTCTTCGTGGCGCCGGGCGAGGAAATCTACGCCGGGCAAGTGGTGGGCGAGAACACCCGCGCCGAGGATATCGGCATTAACCTCTGCAAGACGAAAAAATTAACCAACATGCGGGCCTCCGGCTCGGACGAGAAGATGGTGATTGCCCCGCCGGTGAGGTTCAGTTTGGAGGAGGCGCTGGAGTATATCCAGGAAGACGAATACGTAGAAGTCACGCCTCATTTCATGCGGTTGCGGAAAATTATCCTTGACGAAACCGAGCGGAAGCGCCGGAAAAACTAAAATGTGAGGAACGATTAGGAAATAACCAAAAAAAAATGTACCTTTGCACGCTTATACATGAATAACCCGGTACCATGGCCGAGGGGTTAGGCAGCGGTCTGCAAAACCGCGTACAGCAGTTCGAATCTGCTTGGTACCTCCAAACGTATCTGTCCGGAGCCTTTGAATAGTCTTATTTAAGGGCTCGTTTTTTTTACCTTATTTTGTTGTATGTATAAAAAATATACTTACCTTTACGTGAAATTTTAACGTGATAAAATTATGTTAATCCGGTTTTTTGTAAGTAACGTTTATTCTTTTGATGAACAGAAAGAATTTAATATGCTTCCTGGACGTAAAAGAAGTAGTGAGAGGACTCGCTTAAAAGAACACGAATATAAACTTGCCGGTGAAGTAGGGGTATTAAAGTTGGCCTCTATGTATGGCGCCAATGCTGCGGGGAAATCAAATTTTGTAAATGCCCTTTCCATGTTGAAAAATATTGTTGTGAGGGAGAGCCTTTGTAATGATCAGATGTCTACCCAGTTTAAGTTTGTGGAAAGAGAAACTCCTCAAGTACTGGGGGTGGAATTTTTTCAGCGGGGTAAATCTTATTATTACGCTATAAAAATAGATAAAAATATAATTACTTCTGAAGAACTATATGAATCGGGATTGGGACTTAAAGATGACGTTTTAATATTTGAAAGGAACACGGACGAAAAAGGTACTGTTTCTATTCGTTTTTTTTCAGACTTTGAAAAGAAAAAAGAAAACGCATTGCTTAAAACGGTAATAGAGAAAAATCTTGCAAGACCCAATAAGCCGGTTTTAAAACTTCTGACTACATTGAATAATCCGGAATTAAAACATGCGGTAGAGGCTTTTAATTGGTTTCAGAATACTTTACATATTCTATCTCCTGGCGCCAAAATACGTGCTTTGTCTCAAGTTATGGACATTGACACAGATCTACAGCAATATGCCCAACATATTATGTGTGCCTTTCATGTCGGAATTAGTAAATTAGAAACTAAAAAAGAATTATTATCTGATTTTTTCCCCAACAAAGATGTCGTACAGTTAATGCAAGATGTAGAAGCGTCTCCGCAAAAGATGATAAGCTTATACCGGGGAAAACAAGAAATGATAATTACTAAAGAAAACGACAAATTTTTCATTAAGCGACTTGTACTTGAACATGAAGGGAAAAATGGGAAAACCGTTTCTTTTAATTTAGAGGAAGAATCTGAAGGTACAGTACGTTTATTGGACTTTATGCCGGCTTTTAAAGATTTGCTGGTTAGAGAAGTCGTTTATGTTATAGATGAGGTAGAGCGCAGCATTCATCCGCTTTTAATTAAAGAGCTGATGCGTAAATTTTCAACTGATAATAAAACAAAAGGACAATTAATCTTCACTACGCACGAATCAAATCTTTTAGATCAGGAAATATTTCGTCAGGATGAAATATGGTTTGCAGAAAAAAATCATAACGGGGGCACTGACCTTTATCCCCTGAGTGATTTTAAGGAACACAACACTAAAGATATTCGTAAAGGTTATTTAATGGGGCGCTACGGTTCTATTCCTTTTTTGGGAAATTTTCAGGATTTAAATTGGCGCGCATATGATGATTAATAAAAACAGACTGTATCAAAAGGCCGAGCCGACAAGGGAGGCAAAGGTGTTCTATATTTTTTGCGAAGGCAAACGCCGGGAAGTGGAGTATTTTAAGTATTTTGTCGCGCTCGACTCCCGGATAAAATTGGAAATAATTGCTCCCGGCGAAGTGGAAAATAATAGTCCGGAGGGACTGTATGCGAAAGCATGCATGTTTATGATGAGAACCGTGGAGAATCCATTTCCCAAGTATGATTTTGCGGATGTTGATGAGGCTTGGTTTGTGGTGGATACAGATGATTGGAAAGATAAAATAGATAATTTGCGGAGTAATTGTCAAAAACACCAAAGATGGTTTGTCGCACAGAGTAATCCGTGTTTTGAAGTTTGGTTATACTATCATGTTTATGACAGTGCCCCAAGTTCTTCAGGAATGGATGTGGCTGCTAACTGGAAGCTTCTTGTTGATAAATCTATTCATGGCGGTTTTGATTCAAGGTTACACCCTGTTTTTATAGAGCAAGCTATATGTAATGCAAAGAAAAATTATTGTAAAAAAGATGGAAAAATAGCAGTTGCTTCCACTGAAGTATATCAATTGGCTGAAAAGTTTTTCCCGTTTATTCAAAAAATTATTCGAAGATTGTTGGCTAAATACTGAATTAAAGTTCACGATACAAATTTTTAACTGCCGGAAATTTTGCCGATTTATAAAATATGACTAAACTTGCAGGATAAATTTTTTACTTATGGCCAAACTTCTTGAGAAACTCTTTAGAAAAAAAGACGCCGCAGCCATGATAGACGCCGCCGCCCGTGATAACGGCGGGCTGAAACGCACGCTTACCGTCACAAACCTTGTGACATTGGGCGTCGGGGCTATTGTGGGCACCGGCATTTTTGTGCTTACCGGTCATGCGGCCGCCGAACATGCTGGCCCCGCACTGACCATCTCATTCCTTATTTCGGCGCTTGGGTGCGTGTTGGCCGGCTTGTGCTACGCCGAGTTTGCCGCCATGATTCCCGTGTCGGGCAGCGTGTATTCCTACAGCTATGCCACCATGGGCGAGTTCCTGGCGTGGTTCATCGGCTGGGACCTTATCCTGGAATACCTCTTCGCCTGCTCTACGGTGGCTGTCGGGTGGTCGGGCTACATGCAGAACTTGCTGGGCGACCTGGGCGTTATTTTGCCGCAAAGCCTGCAATGCTCCATCTTCGACCACAAAATGGCTAATGGCGAGATGGTGCACGGTCTTATTAATTTCCCGGCCGTGTGTGTGGTAGCCATCGTCACCGCTTTCCTTTTTGCCGGCATTAAACAGTCGGCGTGGGTGAACAATGTGATTGTAGTTATTAAGGTATGCGTGATATTGCTGTTTATCGGTTTCGGGCTCTCCTACATCAATGTCGAAAATTGGATTCCTTACATTCCCGAAAGGATAACGGACGCGGCCGGGCATTCGCACTTCGGCTGGAGTGGCATATTCCGCGGCGCCGCGGTGGTCTTTTTTGCCTACATCGGTTTTGACGCGCTGTCGACCACCGCGCAGGAAACCCGTAACCCGCAACGCGACATGCCCAAGGGCATTCTACTGTCGCTGGGTATTTGCGCCTTGCTGTATGTGGCGGTTACGGCCGTGCTCACGGGCGTTGTGCATTACTCCAACCTGCATGTCGATGCGCCTATTGCGCTGGCCATTGACAGCGTAGGGAAGGGCCTGGCCTGGCTGGGGCCCTTCATCAAACTCGGCGCCCTGGCAGGCCTTAGCTCCGTGATTTTAGTGATGATGTTGGGACAATCGCGTATTTATTATGCCATCTCGAGCGACGGAATGCTCCCGGCCGAGCTTTCCCGCATTCATGCTAAGAGCGGCGTGCCGCGCAACGCAACCGTGCTGGCGAGCATTGCCACAGGAACCATTGCCGGCATATTACCCTTAACCGTACTGGGCGAACTGGTTTCTATCGGCACCCTGCTGGCTTTTACTATTGTGTGCATTTCCATTATCGTGTTGCGCAAAACGCAGCCCGCGTTAAAACGCCCGTTCAAAGTGCCGTTGACGCCCTTTGTCCCCCTGCTGGGCGCAGCCATTTGTTTATTGCAAATGCTGTCGCTGCCGTGGAACACCTGGCTCCGCCTGATTATTTGGACTGTGGCAGGCATTATACTCTATTTTAGCTATGGTTTTTGGCATAGCCGGCTACGGAATTAAGGTAACAGCATAAATTTATTAAGAATTCAAATGGATGATTACTAATTATTTGACAAATATTTATTTTTATTTGACGTGATTTACAACATTCTTTAACAAAAATTATGTTTGATTATTCCAAATTTGTATTTACATTTGTGCGTGAAAAATAATCCGTTCTTTTTATTACTTGTTGGCGCTCGCTTTTAGTACTCTTCTTAAAGAAACCTGAGAAATTTCTATTAATAAACTAGTGGGGGAATAGGGTTAGCGCCCACATTTCCTTTTTTACAATCCGGTTATATTTGTTGTTGGAAAGAAATTAAGTGTGGGCCTAATTTATTTACTAGTTTTGGTTTCTCAGGACCACTTTAGGAGTAATAAATTGTTCTACGGGCTCGCGCTACCCTTATTGAGTTAAGAGCTAAGGGTTTCTTAGTGATTAAGTGACTGAGAGATTAAGTGATTAAGATATTTGCGTTTTCTTAATCACTTAATCTCCTAATCACTTGACTTCTGTAAGGTGGGAATAGCAACAAAAGATTGAAGGTTGAAGTCCTTGTGGTTTGCTCTTCGTGCTGCAATCTTTGGTCTTTTGTTATTATTCTATATTCTTTATATACATTACTAATTAATGTGATTAATTGTTTAATGTGCCAATGTGACTAATTAACGTGATTAATGAAATTCTTAGTTCTTAACTCTTAGTTCTTAGTTCTTAGTTAATAAAGGGCTCGCTGGTAATTAGTTCTTCTTCTTTTTATCATCTGTTGCAAACCGGCGGCCTTTTTTTAACGGTTAGTGATTAGTGGTTAACGGTTAGTGAAAGACAGGACATAGACGGGAAACGCTGTAGGGGCGAACCTGTGTGTTCGCCCATGGTAGACGCGCGATTTATCGCGCCTGTTGGGAACAAAAAACGTAAAAATAAAATTTTATAGAATATGACAGCAAAATTTTTCAGAAAAAACAAATTTCCTTCATGTCGGGAGACGGGGAGCGGGCGGACACGCCGGTT
>JAITIL010000069.1 GCA_031279475.1 Prevotellaceae bacterium
TAATGGGATTTTTAGTTGCATCACACTGTTAATTGTAATTTTTTAATTCTTAATTTCAAAAATATGAAAACAACAATGAGCAAACAATTTTTATTCTTGGCAGCCTTTGGCTGCATAACGGCGCCTGTGGCGGCACAGACGGTAGATGTGACGCTTCAGTGCGGACAATCTTACACAATAAACAGCACGGTGGCGGCAACAGCTGCCACTGGCTTAACTTACCGCTGGTTGGAAAACGGGAGCACGGTAACCGGAACGGCAACGAGCTATACCGTGCCGGCCACAAAAAGTGTAGGCATTTACACCTATATCCGTCAAGCCAAAACAACGGGATGCACCGATTGGCAAAATTCAAATGCGTTTACGGTGGAGGTGAAAAACAAAGAGGGTATAGATGGGGTATGCCTTGGCGGTTTGATGTGGGCAAAATATAACGTGGATGAACCTGGCACTTTTGCTGCTACACCCGAAGCGCTGGGAAAATTTTATCAATTTAATCGAAAAATTGCTTATCCGGCTACAGGTACTTGTACTTGGACTATAATTGAAATTGATGAAAACAGCGACTGGCTGGTAGACAACAATCCGTGCCCTGAGGGTTGGCGTATGCCATCCATCCAAGATGTAACAAATTTGAGGTTGAACACTATCAATGCAGGACCAACAGCTGCTCATGGTACATATCGTGTATGCTCGTCCGCCTTGCGTGCAATCCCCTTTCCACTCGATCCCAGCAGTTGCTTCAGCAGTCTGCCCTTCAGTTATAGGACCGGCTCTGATACCTTTGCCTGGGGAAACCGCGTGCACAACTGGACCACTACGCAATATAGTAATACTGTTGGTCTTGCTTTGCTCTTAGACGGTAGAGTTACGCACTTCACCTGGGACAAGAGCAGTGCAATGCCGATCCGCTGCGTGCATGATTAATTGCGGATTAGAAAACGCTATATCGTTTTCTCTTACATGACTACTCCACGCCTTGCCGCCGCATGCCTCATGGAGGATGGGGCTGTAAAACAAATGAACAATGAACAATATTAATGTGTTAATGTGACTAATTACGGAAAACGGAAAAAAGGAGAACGGCGAAAGGAAGAACGGAAAGTAGCAGTTGGCAGTACTACCACCTTAACCGGAGCAATCCCGGCAAGCGGAGTTCGGTAAGGGCGACTCCCCGATTATCTGGGCAGGAGAGAACGGACGAGGTAGGGTTCTCAGTAAGGGCGACGCTGAGAGTCGCCCCAACAACAATAAATAAACTGGATTGTAAAAACGTTTCCCTGCAAACCCTGTGTCTTTCTTACGAAAGGCCATCTCGCAGGCCTGAAACAAAGAATAGGCTGTTCAAAAAAATTGAGCAGTCTATTTTTCTAAAATTAAATTCTCAATTAACCTCACACCGTCATTATTTCTTTTTCCTTCCGTTCCAATACTTCATCTGCTTTTTTGTTAAACTGGTCGGTCAATTTTTGTATTTCGCCCTCCGTGTCTTTTGCCACGTCTTCCGGCAAGCCGTCTTTCTGGTATTTCTTCACCAAATCAACGCCATCGCGGCGGGCATTGCGGATACTGATACGCGCCGTTTCGCCTTCGGCCCTCACCTGTTTCACCAATTCCTTACGCCGTTCTTCCGTCAGCGGCGGCACATTGATCCGCACGTGCTCCCCATTGTTCTGCGGCGTAAACCCAAGGTTTGCCGCCATAATGGCTTTCTCAATGGGTGCAATCATGTTCTTATCCCACGGTTGGATAAAGAGGGTTTTCGCATCGGGCGATGTGATACTCGAAACCTGCGGCAACGGCGTAGGCGCGCCATAATAATCAACCATCACCGCATTGAAAATAGCCGGATTGGCTTTCCCGGCACGCACGGTAAGCATGGCCGCTTCCAGATGTTCCAAGGCTTTTTGCATTTTTCCCTTGGTGGTATCCTGTACTTCTTTTGCTTTTGAAATATCCATAATATTAAATTTTAGTACTGATTTAACCTATTGTTGTCCCTACCTGTTCGCCCTGCACGATCCGCTTCAGGTTTCCGGAGCCATTCATGTCGAACACGACGATGGGGATATTATTTTCCTTACACAGGGTGAATGCGGTAAGGTCCATAATTTTTAAATTTTTGTCGTACGCTTCCTCAAACGTTAAACGGTCATATTTCATGGCTTTAGGGTCTTTTTCGGGGTCGGCGGTATATACGCCATCAACCCGCGTACCTTTTAATAATACGTGGGCTTCTATTTCGGCCGCCCGCAGCGCGGCAGCCGTGTCGGTGGTAAAAAACGGATTTCCCGTGCCGCCTGAAAAAATACACACCACACCGTCCTGCAAATATTGTAACGCGGCATCTTTTGAAAAACGTTCACCAACCGACTCTATGGTTATCGAAGTGAACACCACCGCCTTCACGGTCACGGCCAACAGTGCGCTCTGTAAGGCCAAACTATTAACCACCGTGGCCAACATACCCATTTGATCGCCCTTCACCCTGTCAAACCCTTTATTTACACCCGACAAGCCACGGAAAATATTCCCACCGCCAATAACTACGCCCACTTGAGCGCCTTCGTACACCGCATCTCTAATATCCACAGCATATTGCGACAAAATCACCGGATCAATGCCATATCCGCCGGTGTTCATTAAACTCTCTCCGCTGAGTTTTAACAGTATTCTTTTGTGAGTAAGCGCCATATATATATATTTTAACAGAGCGAAATTAGAAGAAAAAATCGGATTTTGCAAAAAAATTTTCATATTTTCAAGAAAAGTATTTCCTTTGCAGTCTATTTTGTGAAATTTTAATTAAAAAAACAATTTAATATTAATTTAAAACATTTTATTATGGCAGACGTAGCATCGAAAGTAAAAGCCATTATCGTTGACAAATTAGGCGTGGACGAAAATGAAATCACCCCCACCGCCAGTTTTACTAACGACCTTGGCGCCGATTCGTTGGATACCGTAGAATTGATTATGGAATTTGAAAAAGAATTCGGTATCTCGATTCCCGATGGTGATACCGAAAAAATCGTTACCGTTGGAGATGTAATTTCTTACATCGAACAACACGCAAAGTAATTAAACTTTACTGGCGAATTCGTATCTAATTTTATCATATCATGCAATTAAAACGCGTAGTAATAACCGGTTTAGGGACCATCAACCCGCTCGGTCATACCATTGAAGAATTTTTCAATAATTTGGAAAAAGGCACGAGTGGCGCAGGCCCCATTACCCTTTTTGACGTCACGCATTTTAAAACAAAATTCGCTTGTGAAGTAAAAAATTTCGATCCCACCCAGTTCGGCATCGACCGTAAAGAAGTGCGTAAACTCGACCGTTATGCACAATTTGCCATGGTCGCTGCCGATCAGGTTGTGAAAGATTGCGGGATCGATTTGGAAAAAGAAAACCTCGATCGTATTGGCGTAATTTGGGCGTCGGGCATCGGCGGTATTGACACCCTTACACAAGAAGTGAAAAACTATGTGGAAGGCGGTTATATTCCGCGCTTCAGCCCTTTCCTTGTCCCTAAAATGATTGCCGACATCGCAGCCGGGCAAATTTCCATGAAATACGGGTTTCGTGGGCCTAACTATGCCACCGTATCGGCCTGCGCCTCGTCAACCAACGCCATGTGCGACGCTTTTAACCTCATCCGGCTCGGAAAGGCCGACCTTATCGTGACCGGCGGCTCCGAAGCCGGAATTTGCGAGCCCAGTATCGGCGGATTTAACGCGGCACAAGCCCTTTCAACCAATAACGAACAAGCGCTCACGGCATCGCGGCCGTTCGACAAAACGCGCGACGGGTTTGTAATGGGTGAAGGCGGCGCCGGCCTTATGTTCGAAGAATATGAACATGCCGTTGCGCGGGGTGCAAAAATTTACGCCGAAGTGTTGGGCTCCGGCCTCACTGCCGACGCGCACCACATCACAGCGCCACATCCCGAAGGAACAGGCGCCACCAATGTTATGCGCCAGGCGCTGGAAGAAGCCGGCGTGAAACCCGAAGAAGTCGATTACGTAAATGTACACGGGACTTCTACACCGATAGGTGATGTGGCCGAACTTAAAGCGATTAAAGCCATTTTCGGCGACCATGCCTACAAATTGAACATCAGTTCTACCAAATCCATGACCGGCCACCTGCTCGGCGCTGCCGGAGCAGTGGAAGCAATAGCGTGCATCTGCGCCATGCAACGCAATGTTATACCGCCCACCATCAATTTTGAACACGAAGATCCCGAAATCGACTATAAACTAAACCTCACCCTTAACAAAGCGCAAAAACGCGAAGTAAACGTAACATTAAGCAACACGTTTGGTTTTGGCGGTCACAATTCTTCAATCCTTTTAAAAAAATTTAAGGCTAATTAGTGTGTGTGTTGCCAAATTTTAGTACCTTTGCTGTTATAACCAAGGCGGCGCGACTAACACATGAATAAACGATTGATATGGGCGTTAGCGGGTGCAATAGCCGTATGTACTTTATCACTGATTTATGTGCAATTCACCTGGATTGTCTCCGTTAAACAAGCTGAGGAGGGGAGTTTTGCAAAAAGAATAAACACCATCCTTGCTAATGTTGTAGCCGATATTGAGGAAGAAGAAGCCTACTCTTATATTTTTCAGAAGGCGCAACCGCACAGCCTGCCAAATTTAACCGACAGTCTCAACCTTTTGAACAAGAACCAAGCCGACGAGTTACTCTCTACACTGAAAGAAAATTCACAATTCATTGATGAATGGAAAATGAATACAGCCCTTGCCCGGGAATCTTTCCTGCAAGGTATTCTTACACGTATTCTCAATTCCAATCTCCCCATAGAAGAACGGGTATCATTAAATAAAATACAATCGTTGTTCGAAAAAGAATTTGAAAAGGAAGGCATTGATATCCCTTACGAATTTGGCGTAACCGACCAATTGGGAGAACTCCTGTTTCGCACCGAGGGGTTTCAGGAGATGGAGCCCGAGTACACTTACATTATCATGCTCTTCCCCAAAGATCCGGAATATGCCACACGCTATTTCTTAAACGTATATATCCCTTATAAAGCCAGTTTTATCCTCCAAAAAACGCGGTTACTCATCATTGTTTCCATCCTGCTTTCCTTGATTATCACGATTACATTTACCGGAAACCTGTTCATCATTTTCCGGCAAAAACGTTTCTCCGAAATGAAAAACGATTTTGTAAACAATATTACCCACGAGCTTAAAACGCCCATTACAACCATTTCGCTTGCCGCACAAATGTTGTATGATCCGAATATTTCCAATAAGGAACAAAAAATACCCTACTTATCCAATACGATACTTGCCGAAAGCAAAAGATTGCAATTTTTAGTTGAACAAGTGCTGCAAATTGCTATCTTTGAACGTGGAAATTTACGCTTAAATTGCAAAGAAACCGATCTTTTATTACTGTTAATAAATGTAATTCAATGTTTTACTATACAAATAGAAAAGAAAAACATAACGCTGCAAACCGAACTTGCCCCGCTAAAGAATATTACCGTTTGGGCCGATGAGTTGCACCTTACCAACGTATTTACCAATTTACTCGACAATGCTATCAAGTATCAGAATAAAGAAGAACCTTGTATAAAAATAATAGCCGAACATGTAAATAATAATTACATACAAATTAAAATAAACGATAACGGAGGCGGTATCAGTCATGAAAATTTAAAGAAAGTATTTGACAAATTCTATCGCGTATCTACTGGCAATGTTCATGCCGTAAAAGGATTTGGGTTGGGATTAAGTTATGTGAAAAAAATCGTAGAAATGCTCCACGGGACAATAGATGTGAGTAGTGAATTAGGCAAAGGAAGCACTTTTACTGTAGTTTTACCTGTTATGAGAAAAAAATAAACGATTAAATCAAAACTTTATGGAGACCAAAAAAACAACCATTTTGTTGGCGGAAGATGAAGAGAACATGGGCTCTTTACTCTGTGATTATTTGAATGCCCGCGGGTATCAAACAGATTTGTACCCTGATGGAGAAAAAGCTTTCAGGGGTTTTTGTAACAAGAAGTATGACCTCTGTATCCTGGATGTCATGATGCCCAAAAAAGACGGATTTACGCTGGCGCACGAAATCCGGCAAATCGACGCTTCTATCCCGATCATATTTCTCACGGCAAAGGCCATGAAAGAAAACGTGCTCGAAGGATTTTCTTCCGGCGCCGACGATTACATGACCAAGCCATTCAGTATTGAGGAACTGCAAATGCGGATTGACGCGGTGATGCGCCGTACCTGCAACATACAACCCGACCTTAATCAGGACATTTTTGAATTGAATAACTACACTTTTTGTTACACTAAACAAACGCTGATTATTGATAATGAAGAAATAAAACTCACCTCGAAAGAGGCCGACCTCCTGCGCCTGTTGTGCCTGAACCGCAACCAGGTGCTCGACCGCAACTCCGCCCTCTTTTCTATCTGGAACGACGACAGCTATTTCAACGCCCGCAGCATGGACGTATATATTACAAAACTGCGTAAATATTTTTGCGGAGACCCCGCTATTCAAATTATAAACATCCGTGGCAAAGGATTTAAACTGATTGCTTAATTTTATGTTTAATTTTTACTCTTTTCTCTCAGGCGCGGGGTTTTTACCTTCAACCCGCCGGTATGAACACAAACGACATACCGTGGAACAATTACACGCACATTTCCACGACATCCAATCGTCTGAAGATTTTAAACGGTACATGTCGCTGAAAACCTATGTGGAATCGCCGGAATACACCACAGACCTTGAACAGATTAAACGGCTCACTTACCGGAACAGCAAGGAACATCTCATGGAGAAACGCTACCGGGAACTGAAAAAACACAAAGAGGTCAAAGCCTATATTAAAAAAGGCGAAGATAACAACACGCCTGTACTGAACGAATTTATTAGCCTGTATGAAGAAGTGCGTTCATCGGCCTTTAAACAACGGGTGGTGTACCTCAAAAACAGGAAAAAACACAAGCAGAGCGACCCTTACAAATGCAAGCAGGAGTACCGGCGGAGCAAGCGTTCTGCCATGGTGAAACACTATTTCCGCCTGCATAAAAAATATGCCTCCGTATTCCATGAAATGGAACGCTGGAAAGTAGTTTTTGAAGATAATTTCCACGACGGGAAATTAGCGGGCCATTGGAATACCAGGCCTTTTTGGAGTACCCGCCAACTGTCGGAAAGCTATGTGCAAAATATGGAAGAGCATGGCCTCGATGAGCAAAATGTCCTCCTGCAAGGCGGTGTGCTGAATATTGTCACCAAAGAAGCGATTAACACAGGACTGGCTTGGGACGAAAAGTACGGGTTCCTTCCCAGCCATTTCAATTACAGCACGGGAGTAATCAATACCGCCGGCCATTTTCAAACAAAACCAAAACAGGGAAAAATTGAAATTAAACTGCGCGTTCCCGCTGTGACCAACACCTATCATGCCTGCTGGCTCAACTGCGGGAAAAAAACACCGGCTATCAACCTGTTTAATTTTTGTAACAACAAATATGAAATCGGCATTTACCAGGATGAATATGACGACAAGATTTGCCGCCACATTAAATTAAATCATAGTCATTTTTACGTTGTCCAACTCGAATGGGACAAGAACTACATCACTTGGCGGATTAACGGTAAAAAAATCTTACAAAAACCCAACACCGTGGACTTGCCGCTATATCTCAACATTACATCGGGGATTGTAGGGAAAGTGCGCGCCTCTAAATTACCGGCGCATTTCGAACTGGACTGGGTGAAAATTTTTGAAACGGTATGACAAGTATTTTGATTAAAAATGTGTGGTTGGATCGCGATACCGTCGATATTTTCATTGAAGGAAACATCATCAGAAACATCGGGAAAAACCTTGATGTAAACGCACAACAAACTATTGACGGCAGCCGGAAAGCCGTTATCCCGGGATTAATCAACGGCCATGGGCATGCGGCCATGACGCTGTTTCGCGGCTGGGGCGACGACATGCCGCTCGAACAATGGTTGCATGACCGGATATGGCCCCGCGAGGCCAAGATGACCGAAGAAGACGTGTATTGGGGCGTGAAGCTCGCCTGTCTTGAAATGATAAAAACAGGCACCACCTGCGCCAATGACATGTACGCCATGTTTAATAACGCCACCGCACAAGCCGCCACCGATATGGGCATACGGATGGTGGCCGCGCCCACGATATGGGATTTCTTTGATAAAAAAAACGCCGGGGCGGCAAAAAAGCAAACATTACAATATATCAAAGACGCTCAAAAATACAACAGCCGAATTACGTTTGCCGCCGCGCCCCACGCCATTTATACGGTATCATCCGAATTGCTGCAATGGTCGCACGATTTTGCAAACGACCACAATTTACTGATACACCTCCATCTTGCCGAAAGTCGCACCGAACACGATAATGCCGTGCAACAATTCGGCCTTTCACCGGTACGGTACCTGCATAAATTGGGCATCCTCTCTCCCCGCCTTATTCTTGCACACGCAGTGTGGCTCGACGAGGAAGAAATAAAAATGCTCGCCGACCATGAGGTGAAAGTTGTACACAACCCTAATTCCAACTTAAAAATGGCTTCGGGGTATCAATTCAAATACATGGAAATGAAGCATGCCGGCATTACCATTGGACTGGGCACCGACGGGTGCGCTTCATCCAACAATTTAGACCTGATAGAAACTATGAAAACCGCTTCGTTGCTGCAAAAGGCTTGGCGCTACGACCCCACTCTTTTTTCTGCACAGGAAGCGTTGGATTGCGTCACCATCAACGGTGCAAAAATGCTTCGGCTTCACACCGGCAAAATTGAAACAGGTCGCCTGGCCGACCTTTGCCTCATAGATATTAACTGTGCAGCTTTCACGCCAAATTTTGATTTCGTGTCAAACCTTGTGTACGCCGCCAACGGCAGTTGCGTAGATACCGTTATTTGCGACGGCCGCATCCTGATGCAAAACAAACAGGTGCCGGGCGAGCAGGAAATCCTTGACCGCGCCGCCGCCGCCGCATACCGGTTGATGAAAAAATAGAAAACCATTGACTTCATTATTCAAAACAGGAAACGTTATGGATGAAAGAGTAGTAAAATTCAAGGAAACGGCCGATTTTATTGTACAACGCACCACCACGCCGCCGGAAATTGGCATTGTGTTGGGCAGCGGACTCGGCACGCTGGCCAACAGCATTGAACAGCCCACTGTGATGCCTTACTCCGAAGTGCCGCATTTTGTACACTCCACCGCCATTGGTCACAAAGGAAACCTCATTTTCGGCACGTTGGGCGGGAAAAGTGTGCTGGCCATGCAAGGCCGGTTCCATTATTACGAAGGATATTCGATGGAACAGGTTACTTTTCCTGTTCGTGTTATGGCGCAACTCGGCATTAAAGCATTGTTTGTATCCAATGCGGCAGGCGGCGTCAATCCCGGTTTTCATGTGGGCGACTTGATGATTATCCGCGATCACATTAACCTGTTGCCTAACCCGCTTATTGGAAAAAATATTGACGAAATGGGGCCTCGCTTCCCCGACATGACGCGCCCCTACGACCCCGGGCTTATTCAATTAGTCGAAAAAATAGCTGCCGCACAACACATAAAATTACATCAGGGCGTGTACTTGGCCGGCACCGGCCCCACGTATGAAACCCCCGCCGAGTATGCATACTTCGGAAAAACCGGCGCCGACGCCGTGGGCATGTCCACTACCCCTGAAGTGATTGTGGCGCGGCACAGCAACATTCCCGTATTCGGCATGTCGGTCATCACCAATGAAGCGCACGATTTTTCGGCCAATTTTGTAAATGCCCACGCCGATGTGGTTGAGGCGGCCAACAAAGCGGCAAAAACGATGTCGTTCCTCTTTCGCCGGCTTATCGAACAAATGTGACTAAAAGATTAGGCGATTTCGCCGTTCCCCGGCAATTAATCACATTAAAAAATTAGTCACATTAGCACATTAATATTGTTCATTTGTTTTACAGCCCCATCCTCCATGAGGCATGCGGCGGCAAGGCGTGGAACAATTAAGTAAAAGAACAATGTGGAATTTTATGTCTTTATGTTATTCGTGTACACATCTAACAGGCATTAACGCTCTTTTTGGCGACGCTGACCTGAACAGATAGGTCGTCATGCCGTAATATGCATGGCCTTCGACAGCGTTGTATTGTGAGCTGGCCCACCAGAACAAATGGTTACCATGACCGTACAAGGTGTACACATTGCAACACCCGCCAAATGACCCTGCCAGCGCACCGTATATAGCTGAAGTCGAGTCTGCGCAATTAGCTGATTTGGATGCGCCGGAACTGAAGCATACACCAGTGTTCGTAGTGCCCGGCATAATAGCGAGGGTTATAAATACATTTGTTACAAAATCATTGTACTCGGCAATGGACGGGAGACGCCATCCGCCAGGACAAGGGTCATTGGATTCAAGCCAGTGACTGTCCTCATCAATCGGATCTGTGGACCATGTGATTTCTGAGGAAATAGGATAAGCAACTTTACGGT
>JAITIL010000078.1 GCA_031279475.1 Prevotellaceae bacterium
TGATTGGATTCAGGGCTTCGGCATCGGTTTTCTCTGTGCGCAACCTTATACAATGCCCGCCGTCCGGATAGGTTTCAAAGTTTTCCCACTTTAACGCGAGAATATCACTGAAGCGCAGCCCTGTGAGGCACGAAAAGAGCGCAGCAGCTTTGAGTACCGGCTCCCGACACGGCGTATTATAAAGCGCCTGCACTTCTTCGACTGTCAAAAATTGGCGGCGGGTATCCTGTGTTTCAATTCTGTCAAGGTGTTCGTTGATATTCTCAAGGATGTACGTCTCTTTGAGGGTGAGTGCCAACAAGCCCCGAAACGTTGACCAATAGCCCGCTGCCGAATTTTGCGAAAGGGCGCGTGCTTTTACCGCTCGGCAATGCTCGTTTTCTCAAGGTTACTTTTGTTGCTGCCATATCGTTATATTTTTCTATTACTCATTATTTTATCCAATTTCTCTCGGTGTATCATTATGTTTCTGCCTCGCGTAATCTTCGGGATTTTATGCGTCCGGATTAAATCGTACAAATGACTGCATCCGATACCGTATTTTTCGGTTGCCTGCGGAACGGTGTAATAATTCTCATTTTCCGTTGGGCCTAATCCTTTGGCGGAAAGTGTCGGAATGTTTTTGAGAGCGATTACTTCCCGATGCAAAACTTCCCAAATATCGTGCTCAAAATCTCGTCGGTGGAGATGGCGCCGGTGATGCTCCCCAGGTGGTGCAGGGCTTCCCGCACTTCCTGCGCGACGAGGTCGCCCGGCGTATTGTTAGCGAAGCCCTGCGCCGCGCGCACCAGCGCCTCCTGTGTGCGTTGCAGCGCCTCGTAATGACGAAGGTTGGTGACAACGGTCTCGTCTGCAGAAATGGGGGAGAGGTTTACATGATTAGCCAATACCTCAACCAGCGCCTCCATGCCCTGCCGGTTCTTCGCCGAAATGTAAATGGGTGAGGGGATGCTGTGTATATCGCAGGCGGCAAGGTCGACTTTATTGACAGCCACAATGAGCTGCTGTGTGTCGTTCAGTTGTGCGCGGATTTCTTCGATGGCGGAAAACGTCTCGGGGCGCGTGGCGTCTAACAGCAGCAGTACGAGCGTTGCCTGGCGCAGCTTTTCGTAGGTGCGCGCAATGCCTAATTGCTCAATGGTTTCGTCGGTGTGGCGCAGGCCGGCGGTGTCGATGAAGCGGAACAGAACGCCGTGCAGTTGGATGCAGTCTTCAATCGTGTCGCGGGTGGTGCCGTGGATGTCCGACACTAATGCGCGGTCTTCGTTCAGCAGGGCGTTCAGCAGCGTGCTTTTGCCCACGTTCGTGTGCCCCACGATGGCCACCGGCACGCCGTTCTTAATGGCGTTGCCGAGTGAGAACGACCGGATGAGCCGTCGGATGACCGCTTGCATCTCTTGCAGCAGCGCGTTGAATTGCGCGCGGTCGGCAAATTCCACGTCCTCCTCGCTGAAGTCGAGTTCCAGCTCCAGCAGGGAGGCGAAAGAGAGCAGCCTGTCGCGCAGCTGTTGCAGTTCTTCCGAGAAGCCGCCGCGCAACTGTTGCATGGCAACCTTGTGTTCCGCCTCACTTTTCGCGGTAATGAGATCGGCTACGGCTTCGGCCTGCGCCAGGTCGAGTTTCCCGTTCAGGAAAGCGCGGCGTGTGAACTCGCCGGCTTCGGCCATGCGTGCGCCGCTCGCGAGGAGCAGTTGCAGGATGCGCTGCTGGATATAATGCGAGCCGTGGCAGGCTATCTCAACGGTTTCTTCGCCGGTGAACGAGTGTGGCGCCCTGAACACGCTCACCAGCACTTCGTCGACCGTCTCCTTGCCGTTGGCGATGTGGCCGAAGCGCAGCGTGTGGCTTTTCTGCGCACAGAGCCGGCGCTCCGCCGTTTTCGGCACAAACAGCTGCTCGACGACGGCTATCGCGCCGGCGCCCGAAACCCGGATTACCGCTATGCCGCCCACGCCCGGGGCGGTTGATATGCCGCATATCGTGTTGTTGTGATACATGCTTTACCTTGTAAAATGCGTTGCAAAGGTATATGAAAAAAATTAAATAAAGGAGAAATGATCAAGCATGTCTTTTTTATCTTTATCGAATGTATACAATATAGGCGGATTGTAAGGACTGGTATTCTTTATTTCATCCAGTTGTATGACCGCACCGCCGGCGAGCGCTTTCCGTTTAAAATTTCGCCTGTCTAAAATCTTACCGGAGAAAATCTCATATATTTTTTTTAATTCGCCCATGGTGAATTTTTCCGGTAACAGCTCGTAGCCTGCGGGGATAATCGGCAGCATGGCGCGTATAGTTTGCAGCGCTGTTTGTATAATGTTTGCATGGTCGGAATATAACGACGGCAAGTGGCCTGTATCAAACCATTTGACTTTGTTCTTTTCTGTTTTGGATAATTGGACCTTTTCATATTTTACGAAAGCATAGTATCCTAAACTGACAAACCGCTGCAGGAACCATTTGTCTTCTTCGCTGTAGAAACCCCTCCTTTCCGCGTTTTTTTTCACAAATTCGCTGTTTTGTTCCATGATAGTCCTCTTCGGATCGCTAAACAAATGAAACTGCTTCAAATATATGTCGTACAGCCCGGTACGTTTGGCCAGTATCCGCTTTGCCGCCTCGTCCGAGTTCTCATTTTTAAACATGAACCCGCCTGGTAGCTGCCAATATTTGCTGATGTTAAATTTATTTAATAAAACGCGCAGTTTCTTTTTATAGAAGCCTAAAATTACACAATCGACAGAAAAGCCCGGATGTATATTATCAATGGTGTATGGATAAAATATGCTTTTATGCGACACTTTAAATTGATTTAGAGTGCCAAAGATACTAAAATAAAAAATATTTTTCAAATATGCGTACTTTTCACGCAGATATTATTGCATTATTAATTTTTTTATTTATTTTTGTGTAAAAATAACGCAGATTTAAACATTAATTAAAACATAAAATCATGAAAAATTTACTTTTATTAATTGGATTTATACTTTTGTCGGGCAGAGTCTACACACAAGTATCGCAGCGTTACGAGGTCATAAAAAATAGTAATGGGCCAAAATTGGGCTATTCGCCTAAATCTGGAGTTAACATACTCACTGTGGACTGTTTGAAATTTAAAGATCTCAATAAAAATGGGGAGCTGGATAAATATGAGGATTGGCGCTTGCCCGTGGAAGAACGCGCCAAAGACCTGGCTAAAAAAATGTCGGTGGAGCAAATTGCGGGGTTAATGTTGTATAGCGGGCATCAGGCCATTCCGGCTAAGGAGTTTGGCTTCGCACACGGAACGTATAACGGGAAACCGTTCTCTCAAAGTGGCGCAAATCTGTGGGATTTATCAGATGCGCAAAAGAAATTCCTGAAAGACGATAACCTGCGCCATGTGCTTTTGGTGGGCGTACAAAGCCCGGAAGTGGCCGCAAAATGGAGCAATGAGATGCAGGCGTATGTAGAAGGTATAGGATTGGGAATTCCGGCCAATAACAGTTCCGATCCCAGGCACTCCGGGCAAATAGCAGGCTCTGTTATCGCTGAATTTAATGCCGGGGCGGGCGGCGATATCTCGGTGTGGCCCGACGGGCTGGGTATGGCTGCTACCTTTGAGCCTGAACTTGTGAGAAAATTCGGACAGATAGCGGCTCAGGAATATCGTGCATTAGGGATTGGTACAGCTTTGTCCCCGCAGGTTGATTTAGCCACAGAGCCCCGCTGGTACCGTTCCAGCATGACTTTCGGGGAGAGTCCGGCTTTGGCCACTGCTATGACCCGCGCCTATATTGACGGCTTCCAGACTTCGACCGGCGACGCTGAAATTGCAGATGGCTGGGGATACCAAAGTGTGAATGCCATGGTGAAACACTGGCCGAGCGGAGGGCCGGAAGAAGGTGGTCGCGACGGACACTGGGCTTTCGGTAAATTTGCCGTGTATCCGGGCAATAATTTTGAAACACATTTGAAACCTTTTACGGAGGGTGCATTCAACCTGGACGGTAAAACGGCCAAGGCTTCGGCGGTGATGCCTTATTATACGATTTCCTATAACCAGGCAAAAGACGGCACGAATTTAGCGAATGGATTCAGCAGATATATCATTACGTATTTGTTGAGGGGAAGATATGACTACGACGGCGTGGTGTGCACCGACTGGTTGATTACGGCCAATGAAGGCGAAACCCCGGGCGATTTCGACGGAAAACCCTGGGGCGTAGAAACGAAAAGCGTAGCGGAAAGACATTACATAGCGCTCATGGCCGGGATGGACCAATTTGGCGGTAATAACGAGATGGGGCCGGTTATTGAAGCCTACAAGATGGGCGTAAAAGAACACGGGAAAAAATTTATGAGAAGAAGATTTGAACAATCGGCTGTTCGCCTTTTGAAAAATATATTTCGTTTAGGTTTATTTGAAAATCCGTATGTAGATCCCCAGGAGAGCGCTAAAATCGTGGGAAATTCCGAATTCATGCAAGAGGGCTATAATGCCCAGCTCAAGTCAATTGTGATGTTGAAGAATAAAGAAAATGTATTGCCAATCAAAGGAAGAAAGACGGTTTACATCCCTGAAATTTATATGCCTCCAGTGAAAGACTGGTGGGGTAATTGGTCTAAACCATCCTTAAAGGTGCCGGCAGACCTCGAGTTAGTGAAAAAATATTATGATGTGACAAATGACCCTTCAAAAGCTGATTTTGCCATCGTATTTATCTCCGGGCCGTATTCAAATAAAGATGGCGGCGGGTATGATAAGAATGACCGCAAAGCCGGTGGTAACGGATATATCCCCATTTCCCTTCAATACCGGACATACACGGCCGAAGATGCACGCGAACACAGCATCGCCGCCGGCGACCCGGTGGTTGACCCAACCGTAACAAACCGTTCCTACAAAGGAAAAACGGTTACGGCGTCTAACACGATGGATCTGAATACGGTGTTGACAACAAGGGAAATGATGGGCGATAAACCTGTGATTGTGGTGGTAAATGTATCACGCGGAATAGTGTTGAACGAATTAGAAGGTAAAGTAGATGCTATTTTGGCGCGTTTTTCGGTCAGGGAACAACCTGTGCTGGATATTGTATCGGGCAAATACGAGCCATCCGGGTTGCTCCCCATGCAGATACCGGCCAATATGTCGACAGTGGAAAAACAGTATGAAGACGTGCCGTTCGATATGGAATGCCACCGGGATACGGAAGGTAACGTATATGATTTCGCTTTTGGCCTGAACTGGGAAGGCGTGATAAATGATGTCCGTACAGCTACGTATAGTGTAAAGAAATAATAACCTTAATAATTCGAATATGATAAAGAGTATAAAAAATATAAGTATGCTGCTGTTGTCTGTAGTGATGGGCGGCAGCGTGGCCAATGCGCAGGAACAGGCAAAAAAAGACACGGTAAAAACAGTAACCATGGAGCAAAACAGTGACCGCAATGTAATGCTCAACGCAGCGTCTGCAAATTCAGGCCCGCGCGACGTGAACATAGGCCTTCCGGCAAGCGTAGGCGGCACCACGGTGTTGGAAAATGATTTGCCTGTTGTTTATTTCTTTTGGCCTGAAATGCCGTTTAAATCATGGCGCATTGACGCCATGACAAATGGCGTTAAGCTGCTGGATTTAGGGCAAACAGCTATCAACATCGGTGACGTTGGCTTTTCCGTAGGCACCTATAACAATTTGGGCACCGACAGGTTTCGGGGAAATATGGGTTTAAACTCCAATCATTTCGGTTTGCTGAACGGAACAGCCAATTTGAGCGGGCCACTCACAAAAAAAGGACTGAAATTTTCGTTGGGCGCATTTGTAAACTATGACCCGGGGACGTATAAGGTCAATAAAAATAATATAGACCGCTATTACAATGACCAGACACAATTGTATAAGGTAGCCCTGACACAGGACTACAAGTTCCAGGGCGGTTCCGGCTCCATCTCGGCCTTCTATAAATATGCCCGCTCGAAGTCGATGGTTGCGCAGCAATATGCTCCGTACCGGTACCATCTCGACGGGTCGGTGTCGGAAATAGACGGGTTCAAAATTGGTAGCGATAATTATATTGCCGGCCAGAAGTTTAAAGTGAAAGATGCACAGACCGGGGAAATCGTTGAACGTGATGCGCTAAACGACTATGCATCCGAAAGCCATACGTTCGACTTGATAGGAAAGAACAGGCTCGACAACGGCTTAAATCTTAATTTTATAGTGCGGTACCACACCGCAAAATCGGGGATGTATATTCCTATTATGACGGGTATTTCGGAGCAAACATATACGGATGACAGCGGAAATCAGGTTGCGGGCAACTTGCAGGGTGTAATGGCTTTAGCCTCGAAGAGGACGCCTTTGAAATCGTTGACAAGTTTATTCGAAGTGGGGAAGAAATCCGGGAAGCACGATTGGAAGGTCGGCGTAGACCAGTGGTTATATAAAGTTGATAATTTTACGACAGAAGGCGTTATATACAATCAGACCGTTGAGGCTAACCCAAAATATGTTGGTGGAGATATCTATGGAATTGCGGAGTACCACAATGGAACGGAAAATAAAACAGCCCTGTTCCTGACTGATAAATGGGACGTTTCGGATGTGCTGACCCTACATCTCGGCGCCCGCTTCGAATACCAAAACCTCAGGGGAGATTTTATTAACAACAAAGAGGTGGTAGCAGATATACCTTACCTCTCTAACAAAAGGACAACTATTAAAAAGGACTGGTTTAACAAAGCGTTCATGGTAAGTGGCGTTTATAAAATGACTAAGAATTTCGGATTACTGGGAGAGGCTACTTATAATGAGCAGGCCGGACATCTTGAAAATTATTCGGCCGGGCATGAGCCTAACCTGAAGAAATCGAAAATACCGGGAGCCGGTTTCGGCGTGTTCTATAACCATTCGTTATTTAGCCTGGTGTCTAAAGCCACCTATATCCAGCGTGACGAGTACCGTTCAACCGTGAACTTTACAAGTAAAACAGGCGCGGTGCAGCGGGCGCTGGCGTCTTACGATATAGAAACTGTAGGATGGACTACCGACGTGGTGGCCACACCCTTCAAGAATTTCAATTTGCATTTCTTGTTGACGCTCCAGGCGCCTAAATACAAAAACTATGCAGGCACGGTAGATTTCAATAAGGGGGAATCGGTGGCCTATGATTTTAATGGCAATGTGGTGACCGGCGTATCGAAAGTATTAATGGAAATAGACCCGAGTTACCAGTGGAAAAATTTGAGGCTATGGGCCAGTGCGCGTTATTTCAGTAAAGAATATGCGAACTTGACCAACTCTTTATTTTTTAGAGGCCGTTGGGAAACATTTGCCGGCGTTAATTATTCCTTAAATAAAAACCTGGAATTCAGTGCAAGCGTTGTTAATTTGCTGAATCAACGTGGGGCCAAAGGTAAAATCTCCGGCGCCGACCTGTATACGAATGTGGAAGCGGTAAAAATGGAGGGCGCCATTCTCTCCGGCACCTATATCCGTCCGTTTACTGTCGAATTTGGGATGAAGTACAGGTTCTAAAAACAGTATATAACTGCCATAGCAAAGACACATCGTATTATGCAAATAATATTATGTGTCTTTTTTTGCTGTCCCGGAAAACTTTCCCCTGTATTTTTTTAATTTATCCGCTTGTGGATAAATTAAAAATTTTCATATATATTTGCGCATGCTAAGCAGGCAAAAAATAATCAGGCACCTTCACTTGGGCACGGTTACGTTGCGCAAGCTGAGGCAGTCACGTAACATGAGAGTTCTGGTACGCGCCGAGGGCGTGCTGGTTACCATGCCGCTGTACACGTCGTTCAGTGAGGCGGAGGGGTTTCTCGACAACCATGTTGATTGGGCTTTGCAGGCCATGCAACGCTTGTCCGACAAACAGGCCAGGTTGCAAACCACGTTTACGCCCGACACGGAATTTGGCACCTATTCGCGAAAAGTGCAACTCATCCCCGCCGAGCGCCACAATGTGTATGTGAACATAAAGCCCGGCCTGGTGGAAATATACTATCCGGCGACGCGAAAGATTGATGACCCTTCCCTGCAGGCGGCTATCCGTAAGGCCGTAGAACACGCCTGGCGTGTGGAGGCGAACGAGGTGTTGCCTGTGCGGTTGCAACAGCTTGCCGCGCAGCACGGGTTTCACTACAAAAAACTCAGCATACGCAGTTCCCGCACCTGCTGGGGCAGCTGCTCGCCCGACAACGGCATTAACCTCAGCCTGCACCTCATGCACCTTCCCGAGCACCTTATTGATTATATCATATTGCACGAATTGTGCCATACGGTGCACAAAAATCATGGCACCGCGTTTTGGGACTTGCTCAACCGGGTTACACAAAAAAAAGCGCGCGAGTATGCCAGACAGCTTCGCGCGCACAGTACAAGAATTTATTAATTAGTTCTTCTCCGGGATTTCTCCCCATTTAATATTTTTCTTGTTTAATTATATGAAATAACTCTTCGTTTACCATTCACAAACATTACCACAAATGCATCCCTATAGCCCAATACACGTAACTCATTCTTCAGTTTTGTGGCTTCCTTTGCCGTCTTAAATTGCCCTACCGTAAAACGAGTAAAGGCGTCGGGGAAACTTCCGTATAAAATCTTTAGTTGCGGATATGATTCTTTGGCTTTATTCAAGTAATCCCAGTTCGGATACTCTTTGCTGGCCATCACCTGTACCCTGTATTCAATTCCTTTCCCCTGTTCCGTATCAAGAATTACGTTGCCTGCAATTACGTTTTCTTCCTCTATTTTTACCGGCGTCATTTCAACGTGAATGCCTTTCGCCCGTGTCGACGCGTCATCGCCTGCCAATGATTTCCCGATGGCAGGCACATAACCTTCACAAATGCAGGAATAGGTATACTTTTCCTTCTTGTCGAGGATAATAGAAAACGCGCCGGTATTATCGGTCGTGCAAATCACCTGCTCTTTAGTGGTGTTATTTACGAAGGATATCATCACGCTATCGATCCCTTCATGCGTTACTCCGTTTGTCACCGTTCCGGTAAATGTCACCATTCTTTCCGATTTTGCTTTTTCCGTCGCCAGCCTTATTTTCTGCTCATAGGCTGACGGGTCTTTCATATATCCGAAATCGGGAAACGGCCCTGTTACCGTAAGTGTGTAAATATCATCATTCCCCACGCCGCCCGGACGGTTAGAAGCAAAAAATCCCGAACTTTTATCGGACGACAATATGAGATAAAAATCATCACCGCTGCTGTTGATTGGATAGTGCATGTTCTCCGTGATGGTCCATTTATTTTTTTCACCCTTGGCCCTGAATATATCCAATCCCCCCAATCCTGCCCTGCCGTTTGAAGAATAATATAACACCCCGGTGCTGTCCATGGTCGGGAACATTTCACTCCCGGAGGTGTTTATCTTGGGGCCTGCATTCATTGGAACGCCCCATTCGCCCCCTTTTTCAAGGACGGAATAGTAGATGTCTGTCCCGCCAAATCCGCCCGGCATGTCCGATACGTAATACAGTATACTGTCGTTAGGACTGAGGCAAGCGTGCCCTACCGAATACTCACGCGGGTTATTATATTTGAATGATTTTACCGCCGATAATTTGTTATTGGTTATTTTCGCGATTTTGATTTCTAATTTACTCTCCCAAATTGTGCCCTGCTCGGTTTTGTCACGGTAAGAAATATCGGTATTGGTTTGTGTATAGTAAATCGTTTTGCCGTTTTTTGTAAAAACCACAGGCCCCAGGTGAATATTCTTTTTCATATTGGTGAAAAAGATTTCCGCCGTGCCCAGGTTATTATCTCTCTTGTAATTTGATTGATAAATGGCATAATATTGGTTCTCATCAAACTTGTTGCGCGGGCGGTTTGATATAAACATTATTCCGTTATTACGGCGCATGGCTCCCCAATCATGGAATTTACTGTTAAGCCGTTTCAAATTTTCCACAGTAAAGTTCTTGCTGCTGTCTTTCCGTGCCGCCCACACCACAGCCGTGTCGCATGAAGCCATGAGTGTTTGCGCCAATGGTTTAGGCTCTGTGGCATTGTCGTAATAGGTCTGCAAATGCATTTTTGCCGCCGCATATTTTCCTTCATAAATCAGTAATTCTCCATAATGAAGAAATACGTCGGGCGGAATATTATTCCCCCCTTTGGCAATCCGTTTTTCATAATAGTAAGCGGCCTTTTTCCGGTCTTCTAAGGCACGGTAACAATCGCCCAGCAGTTCAAAAGTTTCGGCCCTCGCATTTCTTTTCTTCGCTTCCGGCTCCAAAAACTCTATGGCTGTTTTATAGTCAAAGTTTGAGATATAAGTTTTCACTTGTTGCATAATCACATCTGTTTGGGCATATAACAGGGGCGCTGCACAACAAAGAATAATTATGAGGATTGTTTTTTTCATAACGATCTGCAACTAAAAATAACGCGGTGTTGATTGACGTGTTCTCTTCTTCGGAATAATGTAACTAAACGATATTTCATGCGACCCCGGCCATCCTACTCCACTAACACTTAAGTCGTAAGAATATCCTATCTGTACGTTTTTGATAACAAACAACTCTATCATAAAAGCCAACGCATTGGTGGTTTGAACGGTCTCTACTTCAGTGGCCTTTATTTGCCCGATGTAAATCCCCGTACGGTAAGTGACGCCCACCCACAATTGTTTCAACAGTAAGGCCAACAGGTTTACGTCAAGGTTCCCGGGGCCTTTAAAGTCATTACGATAAATAAAAGAAGGCTTTAACCCGATACTGTTGCTAAGTGGTATAAATCCTCCCGCCGACACATAAAGGTGCGGGACCCTGATGTCTCCGGAAAAATTGGCGAACAGGTTGGTGGCCGATACGCCGGCATAAAGGAAAGGGGTGTTGTAATATACCCCTACACGGAAGTCGGGGCGCCATTCAGGCCGGGTATAGTACATGTAGAGATTATCCGAAACGCCACTATTGTCGGTTATTAATTTACTGCGGTTTAGTTGCCATTGGGTGACGCCGGCGCTTAATCCGAACGACAACCGGTCGTCGCGCTGGTTTAGCCGGAGACGAAAGGCATACGTCCCGAATAATGATATGAGGTTATTAGCGCCTCTCTGTTCATTTATCAATTGTGTGCCCCAGCCTACCACATCGCCGGCGGCTGCCGTGCCATCCACAGAGAGCGAATAGACATTCGGCGCGCCGTTTACACCCACCCATTGCATCCGTGAAAAAGCCTGTAAATTGGTGGCCTCCTTATACCCCGCATACGCAGGGTTTACCACGAGATAGTTAAACAAGTATTGTGTGTACTGCATGTCTTGTTGCGCAAACGTAGTGACGTAGCCGCATCCTGTAATCACAGCACATAAAAACCATTTTTTTAGTATGCTTCCCTGCATCGTATTCTTTTTCATGTAGGTCAATGGGGTCAAAGGTAATGTTTTTTTAATAAAAAATGTCACAAATGCTACGTCCTGAAAGCAATAAAATTCTTAAAAAGTATTAAAGGATTTTTTTACGCTTTCTTTTTCGTTAATTATCAGTGCATTATAAAAACACCGGATACACCTTATTTTTACTCACATACCATAAATATCCTTCTACCTGTTCATATCCTATGTCTTGCAGGCAGCCGATATACTTTTTTACCTGTGTTTCGTGTGTAGCATGTTCGCCTTCCCCGAACTTATAATCTACCACCACCACCTTACCGTCTTTTATCATCACCCGGTCGGGGCGCAACTGCTGTACGGCGTCGCCTGTATTGGGCAGCAGGATATCGGCTTCGGTGTATACCTCCCACGAGCCGTCGAACCACGCCGCTGCGTTTGGCTGTTTCATGGCCTCCTCCATTTTTTGCCGCAAGTCGCTGGCTGCGTGTTCGTTGTTTGTTATAAATCCCTGTAATATAAGGGTGTGAATAGCCTGCTCCAAATCGCCGGCCGTTTTCATTTCCGAAAAAGCGCGGTGCATCAATATGCCATAATCGCGCATGCTTGCGCCGGCTTCTTCGTCATACTTTTCTTCCCTGTGTTTCAGGCGCAACCGGTTAATGTAGGGATAGCACGGATACCGCGGCAATGTGATGGTTTTTCCCTTTTCCGCATGGCTTGCCGTGACGGTTGGAAGTTTCTGTCCGGCTTCAAAACAAGTGTTTCCCAATCCGTTTCCCAACAAGTCTGCTACCGAATAACTGTTATTTCCCGGCTTGAAGGCGAACACATGCAACTCGTCCTCCGCCCGAGTGAAAGCCACGTAAAGCAAGTTCAGGTTGTCGATATAAGCCTGTGTTTTTTCGGTAAAATAATCGGCGCGGAAACAGGTGTTTGCCAAGTCCTTCCTGTAATTTAACGGCAGGTAGGGGAGGCTGTTGAAAGGCGCTTCCTCCGATTTTGCCCAAAGCAACGAATTTGGTTTTGGCTCCATGGGCCACGAACAAAAAGGTATGATAACTACCCTGAACTGCAATCCTTTTGATTTATGAATGGTAAGAATTCGCACCGCGTCCTGTTCGTCGGCAATAGCTAATGTCTGTTTTTCCCCTTTTCCGGCCCACCAGTCTACAAACGAATAAATATCGCCTGTTTCTTTGGCTCCGTAATTCAGCATTAAATCATGCAACTCCTGCACAAAAGGCGTCTCTTCTTTTAATTCGTCCAATTTAAACCGTTCGATAATGCACTCTATCACCTCTGCCAAGGGTTGCCGGACAAGGCCGGCAAGCCATGTGTCAAAGTCGGAAGTAAGCGGAATATCTTTTTTAGCAAGAAAATTTTCTATGTACTTCCGGTTAATTTCGTCATCGCCGTGTATGGCCTGGTGCAGCAGCCCTGTGATAAATTGCACGGCCGGTGAATGGGCGAGGAACAGCGAATCTTGCGAAATAACCGGCACGCCGGCTTCCAATAAAGCTTTTGCCACGGCCTCTCCTTCCGTATTTTTACGCACCAGTATGCCGACGTCTGATAATTTGTAACCCCGGCTTTGTAATTCCGCCACTAACGCCCTGGTTTCCTGCAACGCTTTTTCCGAAGCCGGCGCCTCCGGCCTGTGGTCGAGTATCGCTATGTGCACATATCCTTCCAAGTCATGGCGCGCCGTGCGCTGCGCGGCGTCCCTGTAGGCGTCCGTGACGGCGTGGCTTAACTGTTCGTCGTTAAACCCGGCTTCTTCGAAGGCGCTTACAAGCCGTTGTTGGAGCAGTTGCGGCAGTTTGCCGAACAGTTCGTTATTGGTGTTTACTATGGTTTGCGCGCTGCGCCAATTGGTGTCCAGCACAAGGTGGGTGGGGCCGAAAGCGCCCAGGTCACGGTTGAGCCCGTAAGCTAAAATGCGCCAATCGCCGTTCCGCCACCGGTAAATAGATTGCTTCACGTCGCCCACTACCAGCGCATTTCCACCCTCGGCCAGTCCGTTTTCCAGCAAAGGCTTTAAGCTGTTCCATTGCATATCCGAAGTGTCCTGGAATTCGTCGAGCATGAAAGAATGGAAAAACGCGCCCGTCTTTTCATAAATAAATGGGGCGTCATTACCATTAATCAGCTTGAACAACAAATATAACGAGTCGCTTATCGTCATAATATTTTCATCGGCCGACAGGGCGGTGACGTTGTTTGCAATATCGGCCAGCAGCCCCATGCTGTATATGTTCTGCGATATCTGTTGCGCGGTATTATAGCTTGTGGAATTTTTTTCGTAATGCGCAATGGCTTGCGTCAAACAAGCGTTCAACGTTGTGTAAACACGGTCGATTTGTGCATGCTTTGTGCGGTCGGAGCCATACCACTGGTCAATATCGTTTTGCGCCTTTAACGCATTGGCGCCCGGGTTATATTCGCCTGCCTTAATCTTGTTGAAATAAGCCGCGAAACTGCGCTTCTTATTTTTAAAATCATCGATACGCAACCCTGCTTCGTTTATCACTTGTAAGGCGGTGTTGGCGCAGGCCTCCATCGTCTTTTCAAAATCGGCGGTTATTTTTTGCAAAGTTTTCACATACGTGGTCAGGAATTTTTTATCCTTTAATTTCTCCTGAAATTCCTGCCCAAGCCGGTGAAACGCTTCCTTAAATACTTCCACGCCGATATCTGTCAGGCTCGTGCGGGGGTCCCAATTCCGGCCGTCTTCAATACGCTGTTTGACTAATACGCCCAGCCATTCTTTCAGGGCGGCGTCCTGCCCGGCGTCCTGTAACAACTTTTCAACGCTTTCCGCCAACAACCGTGCGGTGTCGAGTTCTACCGTGAATTCGGGCAACAGGCCGGCTTCGTGCATGAAAGCGCGGATGATTTTCTGGAAAAATTTGTCGATGGTCGATACCGCGAAATGGGAATAATCGTGCAGGATGGCCGTGCGCAGGGCTGTAGCGCGTTTGGTTAATTCATCGGGGGTGAGGCGCAGCATTTCGCAAAGTGAATTGCTCAACCCCTCATCGCGGTTTTCCGCCACGTTATTTAGCGCTTGCACGATGCGGCTTTTCATTTCTTCCGTGGCCTTGTTGGTGAACGTCACCGCCAGCACCCCCCGGAACGCCCCCGGTGCGGGGGACGACAGTAGCCACCGCAGATACTCGAGGGTAATCGTGTAGGTTTTCCCCGAGCCGGCCGAAGCGTTATAAATGTTTAAGCCCATTTTTGTAAATGTATAACAAACATTTAAGTCGAACTATAGTCTACCGTCTTACTGGTATCCCGCTTCGACTTGTCGATATTTCCTCCCAAATCCGCCTCTCCAACATGCAATCCTTCCGAATTAAATACTTCATAATGGGTTTTATGAAGGTTGTCCTTATACCAGTAGTAATTAGTTATTTTTTCCATGTAAACAGGTTGCCCCTGCTCAATACGGGATGTTTTTGTAAAGCGGGCAGTGTCTTTCAAAGAGAATGGGACTGTTATGCCTCGTTTCTTTGCTACAGCAATATAGTGGCTTTCGTCGAATAAATTATCAATGATAATAGAACGCACAGTTCCCGCTTTTGAAACATACAGTTGCCTGGCGGAAAAATCAGGATGGGTAAACGAAACAACTATTCTATCCCGTTCACAAGCCTCGGCGATTGATTGTCCGCATACATTCGTGTTGTTACAGTTGTAGTTATAATCCGGCGAATGTTTTTGAGAACTTTCCCAGTATGGCTCAGCGAGCAGGCACGACATCAGTGACTTCAATCGCCTTGCCTCGTCGGTTCTCTGCAGCAACACATCGTGTAAGGTATCCGTAGTGGTTACACGATAGTTCCACAAATCTTGCTTTTTATAGATTGTGTTAATTTCAGGGTCAATTTCTTTCATTACTTTCAAAAACGGCCACAAGGCGTCCGTCAAAAATTGTTCTGTCGAATCAAACTGCCCGGTCAGCGAAAGTTCGTTTATAAGTATTTCCATAGGTTACAATCCTAAAAGTTCGTCCAAGTCGTCATCAAACTGGTCGAAGAACCCCCTCTTGTGATTGAGCACACGGCCGATACCCGAAATTTGAACTTCGGTGTTAATGGTTGTATTGGCGCCGTTCAACTCGAAATAATGGATTTTCACCTTCCCGGGTTCAATCTTTTTGGAGGCAATAGCTTTGCGAACCCCGTTAAAAATGTGGTCGCTGTGTGTTTCGATAATCAGCTGTATGCCACTCTGCGCCGCTAACGCCAGCAGTTCCGATAGTTTTGATTGTCCGCGGGGATGCAGGTGCGCTTCGGGATTTTCTATTAGCAAAATGGCGTTTTCCTTTGCCGATAATATGGCTGTGATTACTGGAAGCGCATAAGTCAACCCGAATGCAACGTTATTCGTCTCAAACTCATCAGTTGGGCCTAAGTTATCCCTGTCGAAAGAATAATGAATAGTGTATGATTCGCCAACTTTCTTTGGAATAATATTTACATTTGGCGATAT
>JAITIL010000076.1 GCA_031279475.1 Prevotellaceae bacterium
CTTTTGTCAAAAGGCACTATCACTTGTTCATTCTCTCGTATGGAGCGTTCTTTTAAGTCTATGTTGTATGCCATCTACCCCTTTCTTTTCAAGAAATATGTGCAAATTTACATGAAAAAAATTGAATTTTTGTGCCTTTATGGAATTTTTGCTTAAATCAATCCCGTTGCCTTGAAGATGTAAATGCCCAGGGTGAGCGAAAACAGTGACAGCAGCGAGGTGATCAGCACAATATTGGCGGCGAGGTCGGCGTCGTTGTCCATTTTGACGGCCATCACATAGCTGGCCACGGCCGTGGGCACGGCATACATCATGCAGAGCACAAAAAGGTCGTCGCCACTCAAGCCCAGCGGCGTGCGCAGGAAATAGGCGAGGAGCGTGAACACCAGCGGCCCAATCACCAACTTAATAGCCGCCGCCACCAGCGCCTTTGAAAGCCCCGCCTGTATTTTCCCGATGCTGATAGACGCGCCGATGGCCACCAGCGCCATAGGATTGACCGACATGGCCATGTAATCCAGCGTGGTGGCTATAAATTTCAATTCGGGCATCGTGGTCACCGGAATTTGGAATATGGAAAAAGGCAAACCGCATAATATGCCCAATATCAGCGGGTTTTTAATTATGCTTACCAGCGTTTTGCCCAAGTTGAACGGCTGGGGCGTCTGGCTGCGTGTAGAGAGCACCACAATCGACAAAATATTGTAGAGCGGGATGGCAAAAAGCACAATCAGCGCGCCTTTCCCGCTATGCCCGAGCACGCTGCTTATCAGGAACAGCCCGATGATGGCGTAATTCCCGCGGAAGCAGCCTTGCACAAACGCCCCGATAGCGGTTTTGTCCTTGATAAACCATTCGGCAAACACCCACGAA
The DNA here is from genome assembly GCA_031279475.1 of Prevotellaceae bacterium. GTDB lineage: Bacteria > Bacteroidota > Bacteroidia > Bacteroidales > UBA932 > JAIRLC01. The sequence goes on from JAITIL010000076.1 coordinate 874, forward strand.
AGGATAAAAAACAGCAGCGTGCTGAGCAGGGCATACGCAATAAAGCCGGGGGCGAACAGTTCATAGAAATTGGCCTGGGCGATGTCGCGAAACAGCATAAGGGGCAGGGCTACATTGAACGTGATGGTATTCAACCCGTCAATGATAGCCGCGCTCATCACGCCTTTCCGTTTGAGCAGCCATCCTATCCCGATAATGATAAAAATGGGCAATACACACTGGGCGCTGAATATAAATGCACGCATGCTACATTTTTTAAACAAATATAGACATTTTTTTCTTTCTTCCTGAAATGTTGGCCGGAAGTTTGTTGTGATTAGAAAATATTTCGTACTTTTGTCTCGTAAACCAAAAATTTAGGAATTGAATGATTAAATAAACAGAAGTTTTGACATATAAAAAAAGCGTTGGCTTGAATTCTTGCGATTGAAACTTAGACAACTTCATCGGCAAACTGGAATAAAAGTTGAAACGCTTATGAGCAATCGTGAGCTTTTTTCCTTATTTGTTTGCTGGGTAGTCTAAGACCTCAATCGCAAGTAAAAAATTAAGTTTGCGATTTTTTATTTCCCCCAAACGACTATTAATTTTTAAAACAAATATTTTATGAAGACAACACCTTTTTTTATTGCCGTAATGGCAATTGCAGCAAGTACAATCGTAGCAGGTTGCGGTGGTACTAAAAAAACAACTGATGTAAACCTTACGGTACAGGAGAGGATACAACAGCAGAAGCTAAAAGAAGTTGACCGTATGTACAAAGACAAAATGGCGGAGTACAAACAGGAAGGATGGAAATTGTCAGGCAGTTCAAAGACCTTGGAAGTAGCCTTGTTGGAGCATTATGAAAAGTTGTATGATGCCCAGACGGAGAACAAGGAACTGGTTGGGGAAGTGTCGCAATGCCAATCCATCAATGTGTGCAGGCAAATGGCCACCAACAATGCGCTCGCGCATTATGCCTCGCTGGCCAGTTCTTCTGTGCGCGGGCGGATAGCCTCGGACGTGAATGCCGACGCCACACGGTTACAGGCGGAATTTGATAAAATGTATGCCGCTTATGAACGCTTGGTGTCGGCGGAAATACGCGGGGTGCTTACCGAAAGTTACGCTATTATAAAGGAAGAAAAGCAAGCCCGGCAGTACAAATTATTCTTTGTGGTTAACGAAGAAAAAGCGGCGGCGGCACGCATAAGGGCGTTGGAAAGAGCCGCGCAGGAAACGGCCGTAGCGCAACAGTATGCCACTGAAATCACGGAATTTGTAAGGGAAGGCTTTGAACTCGAATAAGCCCCGGTGGACAGCTGTAATGAGGACGGTGATGAAAAGAAGCGTAGTTATTTTATTATGTTCGGCGTGTTCCCTTGTCCCAAAAGGGCAAGGGACGCCGCGCTGGGCTGACGCCCAAAGCAGGGAAGCGGAATATCCGTCGCACACCTATATCACAGGCTTTGCCGAAGACAATTTGTTGCCATCGGAAACCTTGGCGCAAGCCACCGAACAGCTCAGAAAGGCCGCATTGGGAAGGCTTTCGGAAAACATTCAAGTCATGGTATCCAAAAAGACACATTCCGGGACGATAAGCGTTATCCATTCTAATAACTTCAGCGAGACAGAGGTGTTTGGGGCGGAAATCACCACCGCGGCAGACGCCGAAATGGCGGGCGTAAATACAGAAACCTATTTCGACAAGGCGAAAAAGACGCTGTATGCCTTTGCGTATGCCAACAGGCGCGAACTTATGCGTTATTACAACGCCACGGCTACGGCAGACATCCAACAGATAAAAAGCACAGTAAAAGCCGCTGCGCAATGGGAGGCGCAACGCGAAAAGGCAAAAGCCCGCAAACAATACGGTAACGCGAAAAAGCAGTTGGCTAAAACAGAAAAAACGCTGTTTTTACTGCGGGCGCTTGATACCGGCCTGTCCGGCAGCGACGGACTGTTCCCCGCATGGCAGGAATTAAACGATGAAGTGGCGCAGGCATTGGCGCAGGTGGAGCTATTGGTATATGTGAACGACCGCGAGGATATTTTCGGCGAGTCCTGCGCCATTGTAGCCAACAGGCTGCAAGCCGAACTGACCGGCAACGACTACCGGATTACCGACAACCACTCGCGCGCCGATTTCACCCTAAACCTGCACGCCACCACACGGAAAACAGGCGACGCCGGCAGTGCGATTGTCTTCTGCTACGCCGATGTGGTGGTGGAATTAGTGGATAACCACGCCCGGGAAAGCCTATATAAAGAGGCGTTTTCGCATAAAGGCGGCTCCACCACGTTTGAACGCGCCGGCCGGGAAGCCCTGGAAGAAGCGGCGGAAGCCATTGCAGAAAAACTGAATAAAATAATAGAGTAACCGATGAAACAAATACTAATTACATTCCTTATCCTGTGCTGCGCATCCGCAGCGTATGGGCAATACTATTCCGACAAAGAAAAAGTGGCGGTTTATGTAACCGGAGGGTCCGGTTCAATCAATAAAACAGTGGGAAACCGCTTGGTTTTAACTATTGTCAAGCAGAAAAAATATACGGCCGTAGAACGTTCCACGGAAATTCTGGCGCAACTCCAAAAAGAATATGGGTACCAGCGTAGCGGGAATGTGGACGCCCGGCAAATTAGCCAAGTGGGAAGGCAACTCGGTGTGGACATTGTATGCGTAGCAGAAATCACGGAAGTCAAGAGCGTTTATTCTATCACGGTAAAGTTGATAGACGTGGAGACTGCGGAAATTACCGATATGGACGAGGCCTACAGCGACCTGAAAACCATAGACAATTTGGTGAAAACGGCCGACAAGCTGGCTGCCGAATTATTTGGTGTTACCTACATAAGGGAATACAAAGGATTTCACATGGCGGCCGAAGGGCTGGCGCCGGCGGATGGCAAACAGTGGGGCGGTAACCTCATCATAGGCTACCGTTTCAATGCCCACCTGTCTTTGGGCGTGGGCAGCGGTTACCACAGCTATTCCGCCGAAAATTCCAAAGGCACGGTGATTCCCGGCTTTGTAGATTTCCGGGTACACGCGCTATCCTACATGGTGTCGCCTTATTTTGCCGTGGCCGGCGGCGTGTGTTTCGACCGCTATACGAATACCGACACGTATGTTGACCACACCGGAGCTGCCGAAAAAAACAGCGAACACCAAGCCGTGTATGCCTATTACCATGCGTCGGCAGGCCTGCATGTGCGCTGCTCCGACGTGTTTGCCCTGTTTGCCGGCGCGGGGTATAACAACATGGCCGGCGCTGTGGTCATACAGGCCGGACTGTCGGTCACTTTTTGAGTTAAGAGTTAAGAACTAAGAGTTAATAGTTATGAGACGAATAAAAAAATTACAACATGCTTTCTTGCTCCCCCTTTGGGGGCTGGGGGGCTTTTTTCTGCTTATGGCCTGCAAGGAAGAGAAAGAAGAGCCCATCTATTTTGAAACCACCGCGCCCGCAGCCTATACTTTCCCGGAAACGGCGGCTTCGGCCACGTTTACGGTTTCGAGCAACACCGCATGGACGGTAGAAGTGGCGGAAGGCAGCGACCGGTGCAGCGTAGCGCCCGCCTCCGGAAAAGGCAACGCCACAGTGACGGTACATGTAACAGCCAATCCCTTTTACCTGCAAAGCGCCATGGAACTTCTGATTACCGCCGGCGATTACACCAGGCAAGTAGCCATTACCCAAGACGCGCCGCCCTGCCCCGGGTTCAACCCGGGCGCCATTGCCACCGCCGGGCAAACGGTAACGGTAGGCGGCACGCCTGCCACGATTAACAGTGTGCAAAATGCTACCGGTGGCGATGGGCAAATCAGCTACCAGTGGTACAGGAACGGCAGCCCCATCAGCGGCGCCACTGCCGCAAGCTATACGCCTCCGCCATCCGACGCCGATGCTGCCGGCACGCATACCTACACCCGCCGGGCTAAAGACAATGTGTGTAATTCCACATTTACCCCCTCTACCGGCAACTGGGTATTAACGGTAAGGTGTCCGTCGTTTAGCTCCGGCACTATTGCCACCGCCGGGCAAACCGTAACCATAGGCGGCACGCCCATTACGATTAATAGCGTGCAAAATGCATCCAGTGAAAACGGTAATATTAGCTACCGATGGTATAGAAATGGGAGCGCCATAAGCGGCGCAACGGCCGCAAGCTATACGCCTCCGGCATCCGCCGCCACGGTTGCCGGAGTATATACCTATACCCGTAGCGCCAAAGATAATGTGTGTAATACCACATTTACCCCTTCTGCCGGCAGTTGGGTGTTAACGGTGAACTGTCCGTCATTTACTTCCGGCGCCATTGCCACAACCGGACAAACTATTTTTGTAGGCGGAACGCCGGCCACTATTGAGAGTATAACAAATGCCACCAGTGAAAATGGCTCTATTAGCTACCAATGGTACAAAAACGGAAATGCCATAAGTGGCGCAACCGCCGCAAG
>JAITIL010000105.1 GCA_031279475.1 Prevotellaceae bacterium
CCGGAAATCATCACCACCCCTGCATGCCGTCAGGTATGCAGACAAATTACCGTAAACCGGCAAAATCCCGGGAGGGATTTTAGCCCGGTAGAACGGTGAAACCGGAAACCACCACCACCTGCATGCCGTCAGGTATGCAGACAAATTAACAATTATTTAAAATAACACAAATATGGCAAACACATACACACAAATCCATATTCACGCCGTCTTTTCCGTGCAAAACCGGATTTCGTTGATTCATGAAAAATGGCAGGAGCGATTATACCAATATATTATCGCCATCATCCAAAATCACGGTCATAAAGTTTTGTCAATAGGCGGCATGTCCGACCATATTCATATTTTATTTGGCTTTCGTCCTACACAATCGCTGTCGGATTTAATACAAAATGTGAAACGCGACAGCTCGGCATGGATAAATAAAGAAAAATTGACTATGAGGAAATTCTCGTGGCAAGAAGGATATGGCGCTTTTTCGTATAGCAAATCACAAATACCGCGAGTGGCAAGATATATTGAAAATCAAAAAAAACATCATGCTAATCGTCCGTTTTTAAAGGAATACAAAAAAATATTGATTGATTTTGGGTTGAAATATGATGAAAAATACCTTTTTAATCGGATTGAATAATGTTGCATCCCTACGGGATGCCATTCGTGTCATGGAAACATTTTTTCTACCATGTTTACGTCCCGATGGGATAATTGGTCAAAATCCCGGTAGGGATTTCAGCCCGGTAGAACGGTGAAACCGGAAACCACCACCACCTGCATGCCGTCAGGTATGCAGATAAATAAGACAATTATAAAACAAATATGGCAAATACCGGTTCGTCTTGTGTTATCAATTCAATTGCGGAACGGTTTGGCAGAAAGTAGCCAGCTGACCGGCATAGTAAAACGGAAGATTATACAGCGTATATCTTTTACCCGACGGATGTGTTATTTCATCAGACGATGCCGGATTATTCCAGAAACGAATGGCTGCAGGGCTTTCGGCCTGCGCCATAAACAGGTGTAACGACTTTAACTTTGAATTATGGCCAGATTTCACTTCTATAGGTAACAGGTGGCGGCCATACTGGAACAAGAAATCGACTTCGGCCTGTGCATTTTTAGCTTCACGTACCCAAAAGCTGCGTTTGGCCGATACAAGCTGCGAAGCCGCTATCAGTTCTTGACCAACAATATGTTCAGCAATTTTCCCTTTCCACGAATGGCTGAAGTCCGGTAGCCCCCACAATTCCTCTTGTAGCCCGGCCACATGGTTCACAATCCCGATATCCAACCAATGCAATTTCGGCGATTTTTTCAAATCGGGTTGCACTGGAATAGCTGTGGATGTCGTAGGATAAGTGAGTTCCAACAATAACGCTTTTTCCAAAGTCCGCAGGGCCTCGCCCATTTCCCGCGACTTGTAATTGGAGTTCGCAAAGCGTTCAAAGGTTATTCGCTGACCGGCATATAGCCAACCATACGTCAGGACATATCGCAAAACGGCTTGGCTATTCTTATTACCGGCATATTTTTCCGTGTCGTCGCGGTAACCGGTTAGCAGCGTTTCGTATAAATGTTGCAGCGCCACAAGGTCTCGCGACTCGGCATAGGAAGCTACGGCTTCGGGCATTCCGCCTACTATTATATATTCGTTAAAAAGTTGCATGATGCGATGATGTATGGCGCCTGGAACCTGTACGGATAACAGGCTTTCCCGTATCGCTCCCTCTCCCATAGCGCCTAAAAATTCCATGAACGAACAGGGTCGCAAAGCCATATATTCTACACGTCCCACCGGAAATGAAACATGTACATCCATCAAACTTTCGAGTAATGAGCCGGCCGCAATCACATAAAGGTCGGGAAAATCTTCATAGAAATACCGAAGCATGGCCACTGCCGGCGGCGAATTTTGTATCTCATCAATAAACAACAGCGTTTTTTCATGCCGTCGTCCTTGCGGCTTACGTTGCCCTTTCGCTAAATATATGGCAGTCAATACGTCTTCTACCGCATCGTTGCGTTCAAATAACTGACGGTCGGCGGCCTTATCCAGATTTAAATGCAAGAAAATCTTAAATTCTTTGGCAAATGTCACCACTAAACTGGTTTTTCCCACTTGCCGCGCACCTCTTATTATTAAAGGTTTATGCTTGGGTTTACGACTCCACTTACGGAGTTCGTGCAAGGCATTTCGTTGAAACATCGCGTATCCGTTTTAGACCACAAAAATAATCATTTTTGCACAGATCCAAACATAAAATCGAGTTTTTTTGTCACAGATCCAAACATAAAATCGGCTTTTTTTGTCACAAATCCAAAGGTAACGCTACTCAACACTCTTTCAATAGGCTTGTCCTTAGCAAATTGAGCGCATTGGCCGAAGCCCGCGCGATATTGCGCGTCCGGTCGGCGGCAAACGACAGCCGTTCGGAATGTACGCTTGAGGGCGAAGCCACGGCAAAGCACACCGTGCCCACCGGCTTTCCGGGCGTTCCGCCGCCGGGGCCGGCAATCCCGCTGGTGGCTATGGCATAATCGGCTTTCAGCGCTTGCCGCACGCCCACAGCCATTTGTTCCACCACCGGAAGACTCACGGCGCCGTGTGTTTGCAGAGTTTCCCCGGTCACGCCCAGCAGGCCGGTTTTTACTGCATTGTCGTAGGCCACCACCGCGCCTTTGAAATAGGCCGAACTGCCAGGTACAGACGTGATTAGCGAGGCAATGGCGCCCCCCGTGCACGACTCGGCCACGGCCAACGTGGCGCCCTTTTCAAGCAATAACCGCCCCACCACCTGTTCCAGCGTGTCGGGTTCTTCACCATACAGCACGTCGCCTATAATCCGGCGCAAGCGCTGCACCTGCCGGTCACATTCTTCCGCCACATTCTCCCGCTGCGCCTCATACGCCGAGAGGCGGAGCTTCACACCGGTCAGCGGATTGGGCAAATAGGCCAGTTTGAGATAAGGCGGCAAGGCCTTTTCCCAGGGCGCGATGCACCCGGCCAGCATGGATTCGGGAAGCCCGAACGTCATCAACGTCCGGTGATAAATGGGAGGCAGTTGAAAACGCTGTTGCAGTTTCGGCAGCACCTCTTCCTGCATGAGCGCCTGCATTTCAAAAGGCACGCCCGGAAGCGACACCAACACCGCGCCGTTATACTCAAACCACATGCCGGGCGCCGTGCCCAAGCGGTTCAACAACGCTTCGCACGTGTCGGGCACCTCGGCCTGCGCCCTGTTCAAGGCGCTCAACGGCATTTTCCGTTGCGAAGTAATATCCTTAATAATAGCCAATTGAGCCTCATTCAACACCATGCATTGTGCGCCGGTATAACCGGCCAATACTTTTTTGGTAATATCGTCGCTGGTAGGCCCTAATCCGCCTGTTGTAAGTACGAGGCTATCCGGCTTTAGTGTGCCGTTTAGCGTGCTTATTATATGGTTCTTATCATCGCTTACCGAACGTATTTCTTTAATGCGGATACCGATACCGTTCAGCGCCTTGGCGATAAAAGCGGAGTTGGTGTCTGTGATTTGTCCGATAAGGATTTCGTCGCCTATGGTAATGATGGTTGCGTCCATAAAACCTCCTGTTTCAGCCGTTTTAATATTTTTTTCACGAAGCCCGGGCCGTTATAAACAAATCCGGTGTACACCTGAATTAGCGAAGCGCCGGCGGCCAGCATGTTCACCGCGTCGTCGGGGGTCATGACGCCTCCTACGCCAATGATGGGCACCTGTCCTTGCGTTTTGGCGTAAATATAACGCACTCGTTCTATGGCTTTTGCCGTCAGTGGGGCGCCACTCAAACCGCCCTTGCCGATGGTTTCCACTTTTTCGGCCGGCGTATGCAATGCCTCGCGTGTGACGCTCGTATTCACGGCCACGATGCCGTCGATTCCCTTTTCGCGGACAAGGTCGAGAATGTCGTCTAACTGCGCCGTATTCAAGTCGGGCGAAATCTTTAGCAGAATGGGTTTGTACTCGTCACGGTAGTGCCGCACGTTGATGATACGGTCGATAATCTGCGTTAAAATGTCGCGGTCCTGCAATTGGGTGAGGCTGGTTACATTCGGGCAGCTCACATTCACCACAAAATAATCGACTTCGTTATAAAGCAAAGCGAAACATCGCTCATAATCGGCCGGTGCATGCACGTTGAAGGTGGTGGCGTTCTTGCTCAGGTTTCCGCCCACGATGATTTGCTTTTTCGTCCGGCAACGATGCAGGTTTTTTATCACCGCCTTGGCGCCCACATTGTTTATACCCATGCGGTTAACCAATGCTTTGTCGGCCGGAAGGCGGAATACGCGGGGTTTCGGATTTCCGGGCTGCGGCAAGGGCGTTACCGAGCCTATTTCCACAAAACCAAAGCCCAAGCAATCGAGTTCGCCCACTATTTCGGCGTTTTTGTCGAAGCCGGCCGCCAGGCCCACCGGATTTTTGAATTTTATGCCCAGCACTTCGCGCTCCAGGCTTTTGTCGTGGATGGAAAACGACAACCGCAATATTCCTTTGGCAAAGGGAATATAACGCAAGCATTTTAATAGCTTAATAGTTAGCAGATGAGACGTTTCCGGCCCTATCCGAAATATAACCTTACGTAAATGTGTGTACATTTTTCTTCACAAAATGACTACAAATGTACGGCACTCAAGCCTGAAAACCAAAAAAAAGCGCGCGAAAATACAATGTAGTTAAATACTAAGGCCTTACGAAATCCGAAAAAGTGCCGTCGCTATACAGAATCATTACTTTTTCAATGCGGCGGGGCTCCGGCGTTTTCGCGGGCGGGGCGGGAGGAGCCTGGGTTTCTTCCGTCACAAAATCCATGGATGGTTCCTTCAACGCCGCTTCGCAGGTCGCCTTTTCAGACTCGGGCGATACAGCTTGATTGGGAAATAAGGATTGGGTTTCCATATCCTTGTACATCTTGCCGCGCCCCGAAATCAGCCATTCGATATGCACGGCCGGGAACTTCTGCAGGAATGTGGAAAAGAAATCAAACCCCGGCTTGTTCCGTCCCGACAGTATATGCGACACGCCCGACCGCTGGATACCCATGCGGTCGGCAAATTGCGCAGGCGACAGTTGTTCGGCCCTTAAAAATATCGTCAATCGCTCATTCATTATTGTAAACTTTTAACGCTACAAATGTAAATAAATTTATGTTTACAACAATAAACGGTATGTATTTTACATTTGTAAATTCGCTTCGGGAAACATCTAATCTATTTATAGCAGATATTTAATAGATAGATATAAAATACTGGTAAATAAGTGATAATGCAGTTGAAACAGCCTAAAATATAGCATTTCCACCGTAAAACCGTCTAAATAATTGAAGTAAAACACGAATTAATATAATTATAATACTGATTTTTAATAGTTTATATATAACTAATAAATATGTTTACTGTTGTGAATTATCCCTGCGGATTACAACGGTAAATTAGTTCAAAATCAGTATTGACTGCCTCTTTTTGTTTATTATTTTAATTTATATTGTTTATTATTGTAAACCTTCGCTTATTTTTTCTTACCCCCTGTGGGCAAATTAAAAATTTTCATGTAATTTTGTGCACGATGAAGCCCGATATTCTTATTGACGATTATATTTATGCCCTTCCCGACGAGCGCATAGCCCGGTATCCGGAAGCGGTGCGCGACCGTTCGAAGTTGTTGTACTATAATAAAGGCGACCTGGCCTCCTACCGCTTTACGGAACTTCCCAACTTGTTACCCGACAATACGCTACTCGTATTCAACAACACGCGCGTGATTCCGGCCCGAATGCTGTTTAGCAAGCCTTCAGGCGCTGCAATTGAGATTTTTTGCCTTGAGCCGGTCGCGCCGGCCAGCTATGAGCAGTGTTTTGGCGCTACCGGAAGTTGCGTGTGGAAATGTACGGTGGGAAACCTCAAACGGTGGAAAGAGCCTGCTGTTTTACAGAAAAAAGTGGCCGGTGAACATACTTTAACTGCCGAAATTGCAGGAAAATACGAGGATTATTTGCATATAAAATTCAGCTGGACGGGCGGTCTTCCTTTTACACAAGTGCTGGAGGCGGGCGGCCTCATTCCCATACCGCCATACTTGAAAAGGGAAACCGATGCGCAGGACGCCGTCAGGTACCAAACCGTATATGCCCGCCATAAAGGCTCCGTAGCGGCGCCTACCGCCGGCCTGCATTTCACGGATAATATGCTTAATGAGCTAAATTATAATAAAAAAATAAAATTATCGGAAGTAACGCTTCATGTGGGGGCGGGCACGTTTCGTCCTGTAAAAACGGCTACTATCGGGGCGCATGTCATGCACAGCGAGCCGTTTTCCGTATCGCGGCAGATGCTGGAGCAGTTGCAGCAGCACACGGGGCCTGTCGTGGCTGTAGGCACCACGTCGGCGCGCACCCTCGAAAGCCTTTATTACCTTGGCGTGCAGTGTCTTGAAGGGGGAAAACCGGAGCAGGTAACCCAGTGGGAGCCCTACGGCGACACAAAAGAATACATCCCCCGGCAAGCCCTTGCGGCGCTCATACAATACTTGGACGATTGCCAACTGCATACGTTATATGCTGCAACCCAAATACTTCTTGCGCCGCCCTGCCGTTTTAAAATCGTGAACGGGCTGGTCACCAATTTTCACCAGCCGCAAAGCACGCTGCTTCTGCTCATTGCGGCCTTTGTGGGCAACGACTGGCGCCGCATTTACGACTATGCGCTCACCCGCGATTTCCGCTTCCTGAGCTACGGCGACGCGAGTTTGCTGTGGCCATAGTATTACCATTGGTCTGACAGTCTTGGTATTTTTACGATAAACTGTTCGCCTGATTTGTCGTTTATTAATTCAATATTTGGCTGCACTGCCAATGCGCGTTTCAGGCCTGAACCCAAACCGCTGTATGGCAGCGTATGAGAACAAAACATGGCAAGCTGGTTATTGCGAATAACCGGATTACCATATTTAATATCTTCAACAGTCAAACTATTAGGCAATGTCCCCGGACTTATTATTTCCACCCGATTATCGAATATTAATAAGCGGACAGGCGCATTTTTAAAGTAATCCCTATGTATCAATGCATTTTGTAAAACTTCAATTAGCGCTTGTTCTGAAATTTCCAATATTCCAATAGAATTAAAATCCTGTCCCTTTTGTAGATGCCTCAAGTTGCCGTTAAGAAAGTCAATACCTTTTTTAAATAATTGAGGAATTGTTCCCTTCAAATCTTCAGGTTTAGAGCGATAGTTATCTCCCGATAATTCGTTTCCGAAAAAAGAAACCGCCTTTATAGTAAATGCAGGTTTTATGTTTTGCGGATATTTACCAAAAAACAGCAACCCTGCTAAAGACAGTTGGTCATTCACAAGTACCTTTTTGGCTTTCAGCGCCTGCTCATACGTCAATCCTTTTTCCTCATAACTTTCCTTAAACTCTTTTTTAAAATAATCGGCAAATGATTGGTTGTCTAAATCGTTGATATTTGTTCCATATACCTCCATTTCGTCAGCCAACAAATTGCCGCTTTGCTGAAATAACCGCATAATCTCATTATTATCAATTAATCTTCTTTTGTCTGAGCCTTGTTTTACCCAAATTGTTCCATTTTTGTCTTTATAGGGCTTATTTATTCCTTCCAATACGGTTATGATTAATACTTTTCTCTTGTCATCGCTCTTTATATCAACAGAAACCACTTCTGTATCAATAAAAATTTGTGGTTTTACTTTATCGTTAGCAATATTCGCCAAACGATTGTTGTACGACTGTAATTGCTCGAATGACAAACCTGTAACCTCCCCGGTTTCGTCATTTACTCCGACGATAATAATCCCGCCTTTAGAATTTGACATTGCAATCATCTCGGCAGTAATTTTGTCATCGTCCAATTCTTGTTTAAACTGCACCTTACTGGTTTCCCCGGCGCTGATAATATCCAACAGTTCTATTGCATTCATAAATTCCCTGCCTCCCAGATTTTATAAATATTTTTTCTGATTTCAAAAGCGTCTTTTCCGCCTTCCATAATCTCGATTATTTTTTTCTGAATATTCCGGCAGTCAATACTTCCGCTTTCTGTGACGATTTGCACATCTGGAATATACTGACACGCAATTAGCATCTCGCTATCGCCCAATACCGGAATATTGGCATTGTGAGTGGCAAAGATAAACTGCATTTGACCTTTCAGGTGTTTAATTTCCTTTATCACATCGTTATAGATAGTCTGATTGTCCAAATCGTCTTCCGGTTGGTCAATTATCAAAATATCGTTTTCTTTCTGCGATAACAAGAACAGTATCAAGGCGGAAGCCCGTTGCCCCAAAGAATGTTCCTTCAAGGGTTTTCCGGCGTATTTTATGATTATCTGATTATCAACTTGATAAGTAAGCAAATCATAAAGATTTTCATTAAATCTTTTTTTGAATTCAACCAATTGATTTTCAGTTATAATATTAGATAATTTCCGAAATTCATCTTTAAGAATGTCAATAAAACCGGTATAATCATTACTAATGGTTCCATACGTTCCCTCGCTTATGCGTGTTCCCCTGAATACCTCCTGTAATTTTGAAAGAAACTTATCTTTCCTTCCTTTATAGACGACCTCAATAGATAACTTCCCGCCAACTTCGTTTATCTTGTCAACCTCCTGTTTCAATAAAACAAACTTTCTGTGCCACAAATCATTCAATTGTGTAATTGCGCTTATCAATTTATTCCACAAGTCTATTCTCCTGTTCTCGGACTTGTTAATCTCGATAAGTTTTAATTTGGAGATTTCAAGTTCCCGATTGATTTTAATAAAATCGTCAGGGTTCAGTTCCGGGATGTTGATTTCCCGTTTTATTCGGGCAAACGCTTCTTTCAGTTCTTCTTTTTTGGCAGTCAGTTTGTCTATTAACGATTTAAATTCCGTATCAATATTTTGAGAATCAGCAAGAACAGTTTTTAACAAAACAAACTTTGGTTTTAGCTTATCAAGTATCCGGTTAGCTTCATTAAAGAGTTCCACATTTGCATCGGACGAAACAGACTGATTAGCCAAATACTCATTGTTTTGAATAAGCAGGAGCAAATCGTTGATGTAATTCCCTATGCCCGATTGACATTCTTTTAAACGATTGATATCCGATTCAAAGGACGTTTGGAGTTTTAACTTTTCGGAAACTCCTTTTTCCATGAACATCTGCAATTTATGTTCAGCATTCGTTTTTACCGTTTCCGTATCTTTCTTCAATTGCGATAAATTTCCCAATCCGCCCCACTCATTAACAAGTCGTTGTATATCACGCTTTTTATGGTCTATTTCCGTTTGAATATCGTTCAATTTCCCCCTAATAAGTTTGTTGACTAAATCATTCTCGAAATCGGCGTTTTTGTTTGACAGGTCTTTTTGTCCGAAATAGATGGGCTGCTGAAGAATGGCATCCAGGGTGATGCCATGTTGAAAAACATCATCTTTGTAGATATCAGCATTTTGCCCGTAAATTCGTTCAACCCGGTACATCTCGCTTTGCCGGTTTACTATTTCAACAACGACCTTTCCACCACTTCTTAAAACGTGTTTAATAAGGTCGTTCTTATAATCTTTATCTGCGGCTTGAGCGCCAAACGGGATGTTCAGTGCATATCTCAGAATTTCCAGTATGGACGATTTTCCGCTTCCCCTTATCCCTATCAAGTTGTTCAGTTCGGGCGAGAATGAAATTTGCTTTCCGTCTAATAATCCACCCTGAAATGAAATGGATTTGATATAGGAATTGGAAGGAATATGATTTTGTTCATTTGAAAATCTGTCTTTATGGCCAATTAAAGAAAATCTTACGGCTTCATAATTCAAGTCACCCATTTTGATATAACAGGGTTCTCCTTTCCCTATTTCATCAATAGATTTAGGGTCGCTTCCTTCTACAAAGCAAGGAACAATCCCGTTTAACCACAGGTTAAGATTTTCTCTAATACTGTCTGTCCGCAGTTTTTGGAACCCAATAACGGATTTTCGGAACAACTGATTATTGCCTAAATCCTGTATCCTGCCTCCGTCAAACTCGGCTAACAATCCGCTGTTCTGTTCTACATGCGCCATTACCACAAAATGATTTTTATTTAATTTATCAAGTTGCTCCAATGTCGCCTGCAAACTATTGTTTGAACGTCCGTTCTCATTTTCAAAGTTGTGTTTGCCCACAAAATTAGTTGTTATAAACTGATTGATATAATCATGTCCATCAACTAACCAATGGCCTGGATCAAAAACTATCAATGTGTGAACGCCATTAGCGCCATCATTAACAGATAGTTCTACGCCAGGAAGGATATAAATACTTTCTTTGCGGGCTGCTTTTGCGATAGCCTTGTATTCTCCTAAATTGAACTTGTTATGATTAGTAATCACGCCTACCTGAATACCTTGTTCAACAAGTTTTGCGACGTAATCATTTACAAAACTATTGTCTTCGCCAGCATATATAAACTCTTTGTCGGCCTTCGTGTGCAAATGAAAGTCGGCGCGTAACCAGGTTGAACCGTTTTGAAATAATTTATTTGTGTTCATATTATTTCCTCTTTGCCTTGTGCAAAGATAGCAATTCTATTTGAATATTCACGAAAAGGCTAATAAACAGCATAAAAAAAGCGCAGGGTCTTTCAACCCTGCGCCGCATTAGTACCCTTGGGCATTTTTCCTGCCCTTTTTGAGAAACTTGAGAAATTCTTTTCGGTTTATTTATTGTTAATAAAATAGCATATTTGTTTTTCCGTTCCCCGACGATTAATTTTTTACGCAGCGCACGGAAAAACCGTCCGAACGACTGCGATAGTTGCGGAACACCAGGGCGTTGCCGGAAAAGAACTGACGGCTCCACGCACTGACGGTGCTCTCCACAGAGGAACTCCAATAGTAAACGTAGATGCCCCGATTGTAGAACTGCATACCACTACCGTGGCGGTGGCCGGCGGGCGCCGCGCCGAAACCAGACTCATCGGTGCCACGATTAGCGTTTTCACGCCAACTCCCATCGCCCGGGTCAGTGCCGGTAAATGTACCGGAAGACTTTAACTTCTTACCCGCATCAGTACCCATCCAACCGGTAGCAGTCTGACTGGAAAAAGTAGAACCATCTCCGTTACCTTCCACTTTATCCGACAGGACAGCCCACTCCCTGTCGGTAGGCACATGCCAACCCATAGGACAAATCCCTCTACCGTCGCCTTTCACAGCTGCGCGGCCACGCGCATTATTCTTATCGGCATTAGCCGTAGCGCCGGGTGCGCCTGAATTGAAATAATTACCCGATACCCACGACTCCTCCCACACACTGTTTGCTTTCAATTCA
>JAITIL010000019.1 GCA_031279475.1 Prevotellaceae bacterium
TTGAGAGTTGAAAGCTAAGAGTTACAGCGTTGTTTTAATTAGTCACATTAGCTCGCTTAACGCCTTACACTTTACGCTTAACTTGAGAACACAACAATAAATAAACCGGATTGTAAAAACGGAATTAAGGTTGTTCAAATTTTTTGGACAACCTTTTTTTCGCGCCGTGCGGAACACAACGGCCCGCCCCTACAATAATGATGAAGAACTATTCAACCCGAGCAGGAAGAATACCGGCACGGAGGCAAAAACCAAAGCAATGATGGTGGCGTAAACCAGCGCGATTGCTTTTAGCCGTTTCAGCCATTTTGAATTGTTGAGGCCTGTGGTTTGCAGGGCGCTCCAAAAACCATGACGCAAGTGAAACCATAAGGCGCCTATCCAAATCAGGTAAATAGCGGCATAGAGCGGTTGGCGGAATAATCCGGCCACCAACCCGTAAGGGTCGTCCGACGCATGGCCGCCAATGAAATGTTGCAGTTGCATTTTGGCCCAAAAGTGATAAAGGTGCAACGCGAGAAAGCCCACAACAATGAGTCCCAGCACGAACATGTTCTGCGCTGCCCACGATGATGCTTTCGTTTTGGTGCTTACTGCATACGTTTGCACGCCGCGCGCTTTCAGGTTGCGGTAGGTTAACCACGTGGCATATAGGATATGTATCATGAAACCCAACGCCAGCACCGGCACCATCACTTGAATAACCGGGTTGGTATCCATGAAATGACACACTTCATTGTAAATTTCGCGGCCAAACAACGCTAATACATTGGCCCCGGCATGCACCATTAAAAATACCATCAAAAACATGCCGCTAAGGCTCATCACCAATTTTTTACCAATTGAAGAAGAAAAAATATGTTCCATAAATTAATTGCTGTTTAAACTGCAAAAATAACACAAAAATTAAAAATTAAAAACTATTTCCATTCAAAAGAATAGAGAATCGCCTCAAGTTGCCGTACATAATTTCGTTTGTCGGCGCGCGGATGATAGACAAAAGCCTCCAGCGCCAGCACCTTTTCGCCGGTTTTGTCAATGAGTGCATGACTGATAAACGGCCCGCCCATAAAATCATTTTCAATATCCCACAATCCGCGCGTTTCCACAAAGTGAAAATCTTTATACCGGATACTGCGCGTTTGTGGCGGGAAAAGCGGTGCGGTTGTCATGTATGTATCCTCAAATTGTCCCGGCACTTCCTTTTGCAATATTTTATTCCGCTCCGCTATGATATTTTGCAAGTGAAACGTGCTGCTGTCTTTATAAGGGTAGCTATAAATAAACAACCCCAGGATGGCCTTGTTTGTTTCATACCCTATCCAGATAAAATCAGTGGAAACTTTACGTAGCGTGTAGCCCATGGGGAAATAGGGCGATCCGCCAAAATGCTTATTAACCGTATCGCGCAAGGCTTTTGCTTCATACTTCTTCGTGGCGTCGATTACCCGGTCGCGTTCGGCCTGCTCTAAAATGTGAATCATCCGTTCCTGGTTTCCGGCCAACAGGCTGATGATGTTATCACCGTTTTTTGCGCTGACTACCACTACGGTTTGCGGCTGCGCCCATACATCATGCTTCACCGAAATACCCTCCGGGACAGTGTCGGCCGCCACTTTTAAAAGTACAACATTACGGTGTAGCTGAAAAATATTCGAGAATGATGTTTCCTGCAACTCAACAATATCAAATACGGGCTCGCGTTGCGGCAGCGCCGGATAATCGGGCGCCAGTATCTTGTGTACCGTGTCGCATACGCTCTTATCCCATATTTTGTTGTCAATAACCACCACCACTTCGCCGGCTTTTCCGCTAATATGGTGCATTGTGCGCATCCCATCCCCGCAAGAAGCCAACAGCACCGGAAGAAACAGCAGATTATAGAAATATTTTTTCATCACACATTCATTTGAAAAGTCTGAAAATATCATTGCCGAATGCCAAAGCCATAATGCCAATCAGGAATAACAAACCGGCATACGTGGTATATTCCAGGAATTTTTCACTGGGTTTGCGGCGCGTAACCATCTCATAAAGCACAAACAGGGTATGCCCGCCGTCAAGTCCCGGGATGGGTAAGATATTCAGCACCGCCAGCATAATCGACAGAAAAGCGGTAATATTCCAGAATATATGCCAGTTCCACGTGCCCGGAAAAATTTTGCCGATGGTGATAAAACTGCCTACCGACTTGTAAGCTTCGGTTTTCGGGCTGAAAATAAGTTGCAATTGCTTGATGTAATTTTTTACGGTGTTATATCCCTTTACCGCACCGGCGGGAAGCGCAGCAAGCAGTGAATAATGCTTTACCGTGATGTGAAACAAGTCGGGTATTCCTTTCAATACAACACCGATTTTTCCTTCGTTATTCACGAGAAGCGGCACTGTTATTAGCGAATCGTGGCGCTGCAAGCCGGCATGAACAGTTTGCTGTTTCTTTTTTTCGAGTATGACATGCCCGTCCTCTATAGACAGGATGGGCGCGCCGTCAATAGTCACAAAGTGGTCGCCGGGCTGCAACCCCGCATGTGCATTATGCGACGTGTCGGGAACTTCCGCCACCACAAAAGGTATAACAGGCGGAAACATGTTGGGATAATTGAGCATGGCCGGAAGATATTGCGGGTCGATGTGAACAGTAAGCGTATCGCTATTGCGCACTACAGTGGCCGTTTTGGCTTGCTGCTGAACCAGGCTTATTTGCAATTCATCAAACAGGGCTACAGGCTGCCCGTCAAAAGCAATAATTTTATCCCCATTTTGGAATCCAAGCTCTTGCGTCAGTTCATTGACCTTGACGCCGTATATCACATCGTCGTTGGCCAAATATCTTTCGCCCCAGGTACAGAGCATGCCGGCATACAGGATAACAGCCAATATAAGGTTGAACAGCACGCCGCCAGTCATTACAAAGAAACGTTGCCAGGTTGGCTTGGTACGAAATTCCCACGGTTGCGGCGGTTGCCGGAGTTGTTCTTTATCCAGCGACTCATCAACCATGCCGGCTATTTTGCAATACCCGCCCACAGGCAGCCAGCCAATGCCGAATTCAGTGTGTTTGGGATGCGCTGCCCACGCTTCGGGCGCTTTCGAGGAGAAAAAAGAAAAATTCCACTTCCCGTTTATTTTCTTGGCGCGAAGCACAGAAAATGAGGGATGAAAAAACAGGTAAAATTTATCAACCCGCATGCGAAACAGGCGGGCAAACAGGAAATGCCCCAACTCATGCACAATGACCAATATGGAAAGTGACAATAACAGTTGTACAATTTTAAGTATGATCTCCATAAAAAATTAAATATATGTAGAAGCTATTTGTTGCGCTTCTGTATGGGTTGCTATTAAATTTTCATAATCCGGATCGATGATGAAAGACACAGCACTCATGGTTTTTTCCACCACGCCGGGAATGTGGGCAAAAGCAAGTTTGTCTTCAAGAAACGCGGCTACCGCTATTTCATTGGCCGCGTTCATGGCGCAGGGAATATTCCCGCCACGCAGCAATGCCTCGTAAGCCAATGCCAAGCAATGGAATTTTTCAACATCGGGCGAAAAAAATTCCAAGTGCAATGGATTCGAAAAATCCAATCCGGCGTTCGGTAAAGAAAGCCGTTGCGGAAAACTCAGCGCATACTGTATCGGCAGTTTCATATCGGGCAAGCCCAGTTGAGCTTTCACCGAACCATCAATGAACTGCACCATGGAATGTACAATTGACTGCGGATGCACCACCACTTTAATTTTTTCGGCGGCAATGCCAAACAACCAATAGGCTTCAATTACTTCAAGCCCTTTGTTCATCATGGTTGCAGAGTCAATGGTCACTTTAGCGCCCATCGTCCAGTTAGGGTGTTTCAGCGCTTGCGCCTTTGTAATCGTCGCAAAATCTTCCGCGGCGGTGTGCAGGAATGGCCCGCCCGAAGCGGTAAGATAAAGTTTTTCTATTTCACCCGGCTCGCCCACCAAACATTGGAAAATGGCCGAATGTTCGGAATCAACGGGAATTACCGGCGCCTTTTTTTCCATAGCCGTTTTGGTGATAAGCGAGCCGGCCGCCACCAATGTTTCTTTATTAGCCAAAGCCATTGCTTTTCCGGCATTCAGCGCAGCTAAAGCAGGGCGTAATCCGGCAAAGCCTACCAACGCACTCACCACCATATCGGCGGTATCCCATGCCGCTATTTCCGGCAGGGCTTTCTCGCCGGCATACACTTTTATAAAATGAGGCGTTAATGCTTCAGCTACTTTTTTGTATTTTTCTTCATTGGTTATGACTACAGCATTAGGATGAAATTCGAGCGCCTGTTCAATCAGTAAATCCGCATTGCTGTGGGCGGTCAACACTTCCACCTCAAACAAGTCAGGATGCAGTTTTATGACTTCCAGGGTTTGGGCGCCAATTGAGCCTGTGGATCCGAGAATACTGATGCGCTTTTTTTTCATACAGCGTTTAAAAAGAAATATATTTTTCAGGATCTACCGGATAGCCATTATACCACAGTTCAAAATGCAGATGAGGGCCTGTGGTAAGTTCTCCCGAATTACCCACAATGGCAATAGCTTCTCCCGCCTTCACCATCCCGCCGGTTTTCTTCAGCAGTTTCGCATTATGTTTGTAAATGGATATAATGTTATTCTTATGCTGTACCTGTATCACATACCCCGTTTCCGAAGTCCACGCGGCCATAACCACCGTGCCGTCGAGCGTAGAAGATACCACCGCGTTGGGCGCTGTCACAATATCCACGGCAAAATGCTCCTTCATCGTATTGAACTTATCGGTAACGGCGCCCTTCACCGGCGCGAAGAAATGCACCGTTTCCAAAGGTTGCAATCCGCTTTGTTTATCGGGAACGTCCGATGATGACACATGAAACTGCACTTCGCGTTCTATTTCCAACCGTAATAAAGAATCTTCTTTTGAATGAATACGGAGATACGGTTTGCTGCGCGGTATCGAATCGGTCAATGAAACTTCAATAGGGATAGGATCCTGGCCCGACACAATGCGGTTGATATTCGCCAAATGAAGTTCCCACCTATACATCATCAGTTCCAAAGAATCGGCACGCAATGCATTCCGTATAATTTCGCGCCGTGTGTCACTGTTCGGATATCCGGGAATAAATCCACGCAACGGCGTAAAAGCAATCATTACCACTACAAGCGCAATAATCGCCACAACGATGGAACTCACCAACATCCATGCTTCCATCTTCGACAAACGAATATGCCAAAGCTGTTTGAACGATTCATCATTATAGATGGAGAAACGATATTTATGCTTTAGCTTTCCTTGTTTTTTCTTTGTTTCCTGATGATGTTCTTTAGTCATGATACCGGCTATTCTTGTTTGCCAAAATCTTCCTGAACGTTATTATCTTCTTTATGATTTTCCCTGTGTGCGTCGTCCTTATGATGCTCGCGCCGGTCGTTCCTTCTATCGTCATAACGGCGACTATCCCTGTGCCGGTCATCTCGCCGGTCATCCCTGCGCCGGTCATCCCTCCGGTCGTCCCTGCGCCGGTCGTCCCTGCGGCCGCCTCGTGGGGGCCTTGGGGCAGGCTCTACATAGCCTTCCGGCTTCTCTAACAAAGCACGTATCGACAAACGCAACTTACCTGCTTTCTCATCAATCTCAAGTAATTTCACATCTATCATATCTCCAACTTGTAAAACGTCGGTTACTTTATTCACCCTGTTCCATGAGAGTTCGGAAATATGTACCATTCCTTCCCGTCCCGGAAGTATTTCCACAAACGCGCCAAAGTCAAGGATTGACACCACTTTTCCATGATATACCTGACCTATTTCGGGACTGGTGGCAATGCCCTGAATCCATTGAAGCGCTTGCGCAATCGACTCTTTGTTTTCTCCAAAGACCGCAACCAGCGCAACGTTATTCTCCTCGGTGATGGTAATTACCGTATTGGTTACTTTTTGAATTTCCTGAATCACCTTGCCGCCTGTACCGATTACAGCGCCAATAAATTCGGCAGCAATAACAATTTGTTCCATCCGCGGCACGTGCGGTTTAAACTCGGCACGCGGCTCACTAATGGTTTTCAACATTTCGCCCAGAATATGCAGGCGTCCCTGTTTGGCTTGTTCCAGCGCCTGTTGCAAAACTTCATACGGCAAGCCATCAACCTTAATGTCCATTTGGGTAGCCGTAATGCCGTCGGCCGTACCGGTCACCTTAAAATCCATATCGCCCAGGTGATCTTCATCACCCAATATATCGCTCAATATGGCATATTTTTTTGTTTTGCTGTCGGTAATCAACCCCATGGCAATACCCGATACGGGTTTGGTAATCTTTATGCCCGTATCCATCAGCGCCAGGGTGCCGGCGCAAACGGTAGCCATTGATGATGAACCGTTTGATTCGAGAATATCCGACACAACCCGCACCGCATAAGGGTTGTCTTCACCGGTAGGCACTACCGACTTCAGTGCGCGGTAGGCCAGGTTGCCGTGGCCAATTTCGCGACGGCTGGTGCCGCGTATCGGTCTCGCATCGCCGGTAGAAAAAGGAGGAAAATTATAGTGCAGTACAAATTGTTGAGAATTTTGTACCAACACATCATCCACTTCCTTCTGGTCTAATTTTGTGCCCAAGGTTACGGTGGTCAATGATTGCGTTTCGCCGCGGGTAAAAACAGCCGATCCGTGTGCTGCAGGCAGGTAATCCACCTCGCACCATATCGGGCGGATTTCCGTCGTCCCGCGTCCGTCGAGGCGTATGCTCTCATTAAGAATCATATTGCGCATGGCTTCCTTTTCCACAGCGTGGTAATAGCGATTTACCATAACTTCCTTTTCTTCGCGTTCTTCCTCTGCGATGGTTTGCATAAATTCCTCTTTCAACGCCTCAAAAGCATCGGTACGCTCCTGTTTCGTCGTGCCCGATTTGGCAATTGCATAACACTTGTCGTAGCAGAATTGATGCACGGCAGCACGTAATTCCTCATCATTTGTTTCATGCGAGTAAGTGCGTTTTTGCGTTTTCCCCACCGCTTCCGTCAATTCCATTTGTGTCTTGCAATGGTTTTTGATTTCGACATGTGCCACTTTGATGGCTTCCAGCATGTCGGCTTCGCTCACTTCTTTCATTTCGCCTTCCACCATCATAATATTATCGTATGATGCCGCCACTATGATGTCGATGTCAGACTGCTCCAAGTCTTTAAATGAAGGGTTTATTTTTATTTCGCCATTAACGCGCGCCACCCGCACTTCCGAAATAGGCCCGTTGAACGGAACATCGCTAACAGCCAATGCCGACGAGGCGGCCAAGCCGGCCAATGCATCGGGCATAATATCTTTTTCTGCAGAAATCAACGTGACGTTTACAAATACTTCGGCATGAAAATCGTCGGGAAACAAAGGCCGCAAGGCGCGGTCAATTAAACGCGACACTAAAATTTCATAATCACTGGGACGTCCTTCCCGCTTCATAAAGCCGCCCGGATAACGGCCTGCAGCGGCATATTTTTCTTTGTATTCCACCTGCAAAGGCATAAAATCAACATCTTCTTTTGCCTCTTTCGCGCAAGTAACGGTAGCCAACAACATGGTTCTACCCATTTTTACAACCACTGAGCCATCGGCTTGCTTGGCCAATTTACCGGTTTCAATTTCAATGGTCCTGCCATCAGTCAATGTGATGGTCTTTTTAACTACATTCATATTTTATTCCTCGATTAATATCTGAACAAAAGAAAGAAAAAGGCAAATGCACCGCATTGCCTTTTTTCTTCTTGTTTATTTCCGAAGGTTGAGTGCCTTCACAATTTCCCTGTATCGTTCAATATCTGCGGTTTTCAGATAATCCAAAAGCCGGCGACGCTTACCAACCAACTTCAACAAGGCACGCTGCGTACTGTAGTCCTTCTTGTTGCTTTTTAGATGATTAGTAAGATGAGCGATACGGTAGGAAAATAGCGCAACCTGGCTCTCCGGAGAGCCACAGTCGGTATTAGACTTCCCGTACTGTCCGAAAATCTCTTGCTTTTTCTCTGCAGTTAAATACTCTTTCATAAATGGAAGCAATTGATTTTAAAGTTAATATTAATAAAATCCAAAAAAAATGGAACTACAAATGTACGTTTATTTTTCGGAATACCAAATTTATTCGGATAAAACGTATAAAAAAAATGCGGGATTGAAAGATCCCGCATTGCGTTAACACGCTAAACAGCCGTTCCCCCTGCCCCCGTTTATCCTCCGAGTAGTCATTAGGCTTTACGCCCGAGAAGAACACTGTTGAAAAAGAACTTGTTTGTTTTTTCAATCCAATTTATTTATTGTTGTTTATTTACATTCCTTAACCATTGTCCAATTATTAATTTCATAAAAAAGGGCTGCCACACATTAGTAACATAACAGATGACATAAAATCAGAAAGAAGAACTATTATTATCCGGCAGCCCTTTATCAATGAACATTTTTTCGCTTAACGCCTTGCCCTTAACGCTTAACTGTATTTCATTAATCACGTTAAAAAATCAGTCATATTGACACATTAAATTGTATATTTGAAATATATTATAAAAATAAAAGATTAAAAACTATAACATAAAGAGCAAACTACAAAGGAAATAATTTTTAATCTTTTGTTGCCTGTCCCAACTGTCGGTGATTAAGAAGTTAAATGATGAAGCATTAAGAAAGATACAAATCAACACTTGACCATTTAAATTCTTAGTCACCTGTCATCAATTACAAGTAGGGGCGCGAGCCTGTAGAAAATTTATTTTAGTAGGAGGTCTTACGAAACCAATGACTAAATAAATTTAGGCTCACACCTATCTTTCTAACAAAAAAATCGGATTGTAAAAAGGGAGTATGCGAACGCTAACGCTATTTTTCCAGTCATTATCTAATAAGGTTCGTAAATTTCCTACAGAGAATATAAAAGCGAGCGCCAAATAATAAAAAGAACAACGTAACATTTAACAGTGCAAATGTAGTGATATATTTTTAAAAATCCAAATATTTTTGTTGTTAAAATATGTAAAAATAGAAGTGCTAAATTTATAATTCACTATCTTTAAGTCGTTCAGCATTTTCGGCAAGTTGCAACTGGGCAATCACCTCTTGAATGTCGCCATCCATAAACACGGGAAGGTTATACATGGTGTAGTTGATACGGTGATCGGTCACGCGGCTTTGGGGATAATTATAAGTGCGTATTTTCGCCGACCGGTCGCCGGTGGATACCATGGTTTTGCGCTGACTCGAAATTTCGTTCAGGTACTTTTCATATTCGAGATTGTAAAGACGGGTACGCAATTCCGACAGCGCCTTGTCGTAGTTTTTGAGTTGCGACTTTTCATCCTGGCACTGCACCACAATGCCCGACGGAATGTGGGTAAGCCTGATGGCCGAATAGGTGGTATTTACGCTTTGTCCGCCAGGACCCGAGGAGCAAAACGTATCCTTGCGCACATCGTTCATGTTTAACTCAATATCGAATTCATCGGCCTCGGGCAATACGGCCACCGACGCCGCCGACGTATGCACCCGGCCCTGTGTTTCGGTTTGCGGCACCCGCTGCACGCGGTGTACGCCGCTTTCATATTTCATAATGCCATATACACCGGCGCCTTTCACTTCACATATAATTTCTTTAAACCCCCCAACAGTCCCTTCCGACGAAGAATTAACGGTAATTTTCCATCCTTTTTTTTCGGCAAATTTCGTGTACATGCGGAACAAATCACCGGCAAAAATAGAGGCCTCATCGCCACCCGAGCCGGCACGGATTTCCAATATGGCGTTCTTGCTGTCTTGCGGATCGGCCGGAATGAGCAACAACTTGATTTCTTCTTCCAATACCGGAATTTTCTCTTCGAGCTGTTCTATTTCCTGCTTCGCCATTTCACGCATGTCCTCCTCTTTTTCCGCTACCAACAGCGCCTTGGCCGAATTCAGGTCGCGTAATATTTTTTTATAATCGGCACACGCTTCCACAATGGGCTCAAGTTCTTTATACTCCTTATTCAAAGCCACATAACGCTTCATATCTGCCATCACGGCAGGGTCTGAAATCTGGTGGCTTATCTCCTGATATTTCTCGGTAAGCCCCTCTAATTTAGCAAGTATAGTATTATTGCTCATACATTTATTCCCTCATCATAAGGTTTGCAAAGGTAAATAATTTTACGTAACTTTGCAAGATTAGACGTTTATCCATGTATAACGACCTTTCGATTCCCGAATTTATTAATATCGACAAGCTTATTGCGTCGAAAAATCCGGCGTTGTTAAAATGGACGCCGCGTTTTATCCTGAATTATATTAAACGCATTATTCACCAAAACGAAGTGAATTATGTCATTCATACGTATGGGAAAGAACACGCGGGGCTTGATTTCGTGAATGCCATTATTGAGCGGCATTGGGAAGCGCATTATACGGCTCACGGATTGGATGACATTCCGGCGGATGGACGTTACATTTTTGCCTCAAACCACCCGCTGGGCGCTTTTGACGGCTTGATACTAATGAGCGCCATTGGCAAGCGTTTTAAGGATATCAAGTTCATCGTGAACGATCTGCTGATGCATTTAAAACCGCTGGCGCCGCTGTTTGTGCCGGTGAATAAACATGGCCGCCAATCGACCGAGTATGCCACATGCATTGACGCTACTTATGCTGCGCGTGAAACGCAAGTGCTGTATTTCCCTGCGGGATTATGCTCACGTTGCATCAAAGGAAAGATTACCGATTTGCCATGGAAACGCAATTTTGTGCAAAAGGCCATCCAATACCGGCGTGACGTCGTACCGGTGTATTTTCACGGACGTAATTCAAACTTTTTTTACCGGGTCGGAAATTTTAGAAAACGTTTGGGGATAAAGGCAAATATTGAAATGTTTTGTTTGCCTCATGAATTTTTTAAACAGAAAAAGGCAAACTATAATGTATATTTCGGCAAGCCTATCCCTTATCAAACCTTTGACAGGCATAAGACTTTAGACCAATGGACGCAGATGGTAAGAGAGAACGTTTATGCCATGGCTCCGCTTTCTTAATTTTTTAACTTTTTATACTGAATATGGAAGCTGTAATTCCACCCGTTAACCGAAAAGACATCATACACGAATTGACTGCCGAAAAATTTGTACGTTACACAAATAATGGAAGCAATAAATTATATGTGGTTACCGCCCACGATTCACCGAATATTATGTTAGAGATTGGGCGTTTGCGTGAAATATCTTTCCGCACGGCGGGCGGCGGCACCGGGAGAAGCGTAGATATTGACAATTTTGACACCAATAAGGAGCATCCCTACAAACAACTAATAGTGTGGGATCCGAAGGCAAAAGAAATCTTGGGCGGATACCGGTATATTTACACAGGAAATGTGACCATGCACGAATTGGCCACCTCGGAAATATTTTCCTTTTCCGAAAAATTTATTGACAAATATTTACCGCGAACTATTGAACTGGGGCGCTCGTTTGTACAACCCAATTATCAAAGCACACAGTTGCGGAGCAAGGGGCTTTATGCCCTCGACAATTTGTGGGATGGCTTGGGCGCGTTAGTGTTGCGCTATCCTGAAGTAAATTATTTCTTTGGAAAGGTGACCATGTATGTGACGTATAACGTAGAGGCGCGCAACATTTTATTATATTTCCTGCGCAAACATTTTGCCGACCATGATAATCTGGTGACACCCATGCATCCCTTGCAAACCAACACGGATGAAGAATACATGAAAAAACTTTTTGTGGGAAATAATTACAAGGAAGACTATGTGATTTTGCAACGGGAAGTGCGCGCGCTGGGCGAGAATGTTCCCCCGTTGATTAATTCCTACATGAAGGTTTCACCATCCATGCGGGTGTTCGGGACGGCTATAAATCCATTTTTCGGGGATGTGGAAGAAACCGGCATCCTTATAAAAATCAACGATATTTATGCCGAAAAAATAGAACGTTATACGGCTCCTGTAAGCCGCATGGCACAACGGCTACGCACACGTTGGTGGGTGCAGCGGTAACGCTTCGCCATAAGGGGCGAATTTGCGCATTTGCCCTTATTATTGTCTTTCTTATCTCCCTTCTTCCCAAGACATATAGCAACATTGCGTTAAAACGAACTAATTATTCCTAATGCAGCGTACCGGCAAGCCCCATTGGGCGCAGTAGTCGGATGCGCCGCTACCACGGCCTGGCCAAGCTATGCAATATGATTGCCCTGACACATACCAGGTTGATGACCAGTAGTATATACAATCTCGTGGCTCGGTTACATCATTATCTCTTGTGTAACAGGAGCGTACGCCTTCGAAAGCGGAGTTTTCATTCCAGCAGTTTATTCCCGAACATCCGGATAACTTAAAAGCTTCCTCAGCATGTATAAGTTCCTGACGAGTGGGCACATGCCAACCATATGGACAAACACCACGGCACATATCCGGATCCGGGTCTGTGCCAACGCAAGAAATACTCGACGTAGGCGCACCACTATAGGCTTTAGTATTATTCATTGTGCCCGCCCAAGTATAGTGATAGCCAGCAGTCGATAATGTCAGTGATCGACAATGACCAACATAGCCATTTGCAACTGTTGGAGTTTTAGTTGTGGCTGCCTCTGACCCATCGCCATTATACGAATTGAGTGTACAATTCCCAAATTTCAAGTCTTGCACCATCCAATAACGTCCATTTTAGTTAAGCGTTAAGAATTTCATTAATCAACATTGGCACATTAAACAATTAATCACATTAATTAGGCACATTGTTTTTGTCTATCGTCTGAAAATTTATGTGCTATTGTCTGCCTTTTTATTCCGCGCGGAACACTGTCGTCTTCATTCACACCGTTTGTTTGCCGCGCGGGTTTTCCCCGTTGGACACAGGAATGCGATTAATCGCGTCACATTGATGTTTCTAAAAATTTTGGTTTTCATATTTTTACAATTAAAAATTAACATTAATAACGTGAGGTGAAAAAATCCCATCGGGATTTCCGCCCGGTGGAAAAATGCGGGAAATTAACCCGCGCATGCCGTCGGGTATGTGTACAAATTAATGCCTAATGTCCGTTTGCGGGGTGGGAATGCCGTTTCTACCGGACGTGCATCCCTACAGGATGCCGTTTGCGGGGTGGGAATGCCGTTTCTACCGGGCGTGCATCCCTACGGGATGCCACCCCACAAAACTGCCGCCCGCCGGTGAACGGTTAACGGAAATTCAAAAATTTTATTCGGCCGCTGTGCGCAATTTGTTTCGGGCGAACACACAGGTTCGCCCCTACAAATCCGTTTGCGTTCCCCAATAATCGTTTACCGTTTGTTTGCCGCGAGGGTTTTCCTGCGCACATGTCCACCCCGGATGTAGGGGCGTTGCATGCAACGCCCCTACATCGCTCCTTGCACGGGGTTATGCGTGTTGCGTCCCTCCGGGAAACGGACGCCGTTCTCCGTCTTTCCCTGTGTCCTGTTTTTCACTAACCGTTAACCGCTAATTACTAATTTCATATATACAATAATATCTCATATCGCAAAAATATTATAACATATATTTAAGATATTAGATAATAGATTATAGACTAAAGCGCTACCCGACAACTTTCATTTATTTCTAAAAAGTTGTTAAAATATGTTATAGCATAGCGGTTTAATTTTTATAAATATAATGAATAAACACCCCGCCGGGATGCGAAGTGTGGCAGAGTGGTGCGTTATTCAAAAAATTTACTTACTTTGGAAATGACCGACGGGAGGCTTACGACCACAACCCTGTCGTATGGTTTTATTTCGCTGTCGCCTACTGCAATAAAATTGTTATTACCACGCACCACTCCACCGATAACTGCATTTTTCGGGAAATCGATATCCCTGATTTTTCCTTTGGTCACAGGGCTTCCCGATTTCACAATAAATTCGAGCACTTCGGCCTCCGATCCGTTAAGCAGCCGTATGGATTGCACGTTGGAGCCCATGGTAAAACGGAAGATACGCCCGGCTGTGATGATTTTTTTATTGATAATGGTATCTACGCCCATATTTTCGGCCAAGTGAATGTAGTCAATATTTTCAATTTCGGCGATGGTTTTCTTCACGCCCATGCGCTTGGCGAAAATGCACGATAAAATGTTGGTTTCGGAACTTCCGGTAACCGCCACAAATGCGTCGATATTGCAAATATCTTCTTCCATCAGTAGATCGGTGTTGCGAATGTCGCCGCATATAATAAGGGTTTCCGATAATTCTTCGGCTAATCGTTCACAATGCCCCCTGCCGGAATCAATTAACTTGACTTGTTCCACTTTCCCTTCCAGCGCGGCTGCAAGCATAACGCCGATACGGGTGCCGCCCAGAATAAGCACTTTGCGCACATTGACATTCGACTTGCCCGAATCTTTCAATGCATCTTGAATCCCTTCTTTATTGGTAACGATAAATACCAGGTCGTCTTCTTTGAATTTATCGGCCCCGGTGGGAATAATCGTTTTGCCATTGCGTGAAATAGCCACCGCACGATAATCTATGCTATTATTCCCAGACACCTCGCTCAGGGTTTTGTTAATCACCGGCGCGCCTTCCTCCAACTTATAGGCAATAAGCTGCAAATGCCCGCCCGAGAAATCCATAAATTCGGTGGTACCGGTTTGGGACAACAGGTTGAGAATTTCCACCACCGCGTTTTTTTCGGGATAAAACAGATAATCAATCCCCAAATCGGTGAATATGGCGTTATGTTCGGGTCGCAAATATTCATCATTATTAATACGCGCAATAACTTTTTTGGCGCCCATTTTTTTGGCAAAAGCGGCGCTCACCACATTCATATCCTGTTCTACGGAAGGGCTCACGGCAATAAACAAATCGGCCTTATCGACATGTGCCCGTTCAAGCGTGGCTATAGACGTTGAGGCGCCATGGATAGCCATCAGGTCCACCGCTTCTGCCGCTTTACGCAGTCGATCCTCGTCATGGTCAATGACGGTGATGGAATGGTGGCCTTCGCCCAGCATCATGGCGAGGTGGCTACCCACCTCGCCGGCTCCTGCTATTACGATTTTCATTGAATTACGAATTAAACGAATTATTACGAATCAGAGGAAAGCAATTTGTTCCGCTTCACCGGAGGATGCAGCCAGTAGCGCAATATGCGATAAACGGCCAGCAAGGCCACGGCAATCAAAGCCGTCCATGGCTCGGGAATATAGCTGCGGAATAAAAATAAAAACACATACATTAGAAGTATCAGCGCCAAACACAAGTACCATGTACGGGGCGCCGGAGTTTTCTTAGGGTTGGTTTCCGACATGGGGCACGAAGCTGTATGGCAAGCGACGCAGGGCGGCGCGCCGTCGGAAGCGGTGATTTTATCTGTATTCATTATTTTATTTTACTGGTTAATGGGTATTTCAAGTTCTCATAACGACTCAGGCGCGCCGAGACTTTACCCACAATAATAGGTGTTTCGATATATAACGGAATATGATTTTTATCATCGGAAATCCAGATATACAGGTTGTTTTTACCATCAAACACTTCGCCGGCGATGAGTTTAACGGCAAATTTCAGGCACCGGAAAGTGCCGATTTTATCAATCTTTTTTTCTTCTTTGCCCAAATAGTGAAACCAAAGGTTATACATGTTCCTGTCAATGACAAACGAGTAGGGATAGGTTTTCCCCTGATACAGGGACGAAAAGTCCATGTTGCGTGCATTAAAAAAAAGGCTTATGAAATCATACGTGCAGGAATGTCCCTGCATAAGGGTGTCTTGGGGCGACCTGTCATATTTTTGCACCGACATGTTAATGGAATAATCGGTATTAAAAAAAAAGGTATTTTTTATGTGGTAGTCGCCTTCTTTAATATCGCGGTAAAAATAAATGGGACGAAGGTTATGAACAAAAAAGCGGCCTTCATACACATCGCGGACTTCAAAAAAATGATCCCAAAAGCGATACGTTTTCGCGTAGCTGCGTGCATAAAAATAATGGGTATCGCGGAAAGTTTCCTCCACAACCATTAAGGTGGCTTCGCCCACATCGGCATCAATGAGACCCCAATGGTAAGCGGCTGTAAGCGTTAAACGCTCACCCGATTTGAATGATAAATTATCGGGAGTGAACGACCTTAGCGGTAAGCACGTGCTATCCGGTTGCGCCGCAAGGGCACCGGAAATCCAAAAGGCACATATCGTCAAAACAAACTTCCGCATAATTAACTGATTTCACTATAATCGGCCGTAGATGATTTTATTTGATTTAACCGGCTACAAAGTAACGCATTTTTTTCGAAAGATAAATCAGGATCCTGGTTTAAAATAGCAAAAGCGATATTGCGAACATGTTCCAATAATTGTCCGTCGCGCGCCAAATCTGATATTTTCAAACTGATAGGCATGCCGCTCTGTTGGGTTCCTTCCATGTCGCCAGGCCCGCGAATTTGAAGGTCGGCTTCGGCTATTTCAAAGCCATTGTTGGTAGAAGTCATCAACGCCATGCGTTTCCGCGATTCGGTAGAAATTTTATAGTCGGTCATTAAAATGCAATAAGACTGCTCGGCGCCGCGCCCTACGCGCCCACGCAATTGATGCAGTTGCGACAGCCCAAAGCGTTCGGCGCTCTCAATCACCATTACGGTAGCATTGGGCACATTAACGCCCACTTCAATCACAGAAGTAGCCACCATGATGTGGGCTTTCCCTTTTACAAAAAGTTGCATGTCGGCGGCTTTGTTTTCGGCAGTCATTTTGCCGTGTACAATAGCGGTAACATAGTCCGGAGGGGGGAATGCCCGCGTAATATTTTCGTAGCCGTCTTCGAGGTTTTGGTAATCCATCTTTTCAGATTCTTTGATGAGGGGGTAAACCACATAAATCTGACGGCCGGCTTTAATCTGTTCTTTCATGAAACCAATAACGCGCAACCGTTTATTTTCGTAGAAGTGTAATGTTTTCACGGGCTGCCGGCCGGGCGGCAGTTCATCAATAACCGACACGTCGAGATCACCATAAAGCGTCATGGCTAAAGTCCGGGGGATGGGCGTGGCCGTCATCACCAGCACATGCGGCGGCTGTTCGCTTTTTCGCCAAAGGCGCGCCCGTTGCTCCACGCCAAAACGGTGCTGCTCGTCGATGACAACAAAACCAAGTTTCTTAAACTGCACCGTATCTTCAATGAGGGCGTGGGTGCCCACAAGAAGGTGCAAAGAGCCATCCAACAATTGTTCCGACAAGGCTTGCCGGTCTTTTTTCTTTGTCGAGCCGGTCAGTAAACCCACGCGGATACTTGTTCCTTTAAGGAATTGCGCGATACTTTCGTAATGTTGTTGCGCCAATATTTCGGTAGGCGCCATGATGGCGGCCTGGTAGCCGTTATCATTGGCAATGAGGGCGCACAACAAGGCCACCAGCGTTTTCCCGCTGCCCACATCGCCCTGCAGCAGGCGGTTCATCTGCTTTCCGCTTCTCATATCTTTACGAATTTCGCGGATAACCCGTTTTTGCGCGCCGGTGAGCGGGAAAGGAAGTTGGTTGTAGCAGGCATTGAAATAATCGCCCACAGTAGAAAAAACAAAGCCCGGCGTGGCATCCATGCGCACCAGCCGTTGCCGGAGCAGCCCCAGTTGAATATAAAAAAGCTCTTCAAATTTCAGGCGGTACTGCGCCTGTGCAAGCAGTTCGGCGCTCTGCGGAAAATGGATGTGGTACAAAGCCTCTGGCAAAGACATTAAACGCTGTTCGGTTAAAAGACAGGCGGGCAGCGTTTCGGTTATTTTTCCGGCTATGATAGCCGCTAAATTGGCTTGTAGTTTCAAGAACGCGCGCGGCCCCAATCCGTTATCGCGCAATATTTCGGTGCTGCGGTAAACACCCTGCAACGATGACAGTATGCCGCCCTTCTCATTAGACGGCTCGTCAATTTCGGGATGTACAATATTTATTTTCCCCCTAAAATCACTGGGTTTTCCAAAAACAATATATTCCACGCCTGTTTTCAGGCGCTCCTGCATCCATTTAATTCCTTGGAAAAACACCAGTTCAATGGTTCCCGCGCCGTCTGAAAAATACGCCACAAAACGCTTCTGACGGGCTTTTGCGCCACCAACGAGTTCACACCGTACGATTTTGCCGCGCAGTTGGATATACGGGAGGTCGGTCGTAATCTCTTTCACAGTATAGAATTTCGTGCGGTCGATGTAACGAAAAGGAAAAGTATAGAGAAAATCCCCAAATGTACGAATACCCAACTCCTTAAACAGTAATTCCGCACGCCGCGGTCCCACGCCGGGCAGGTATTTGATATCTTGCTCTAATACAGTGGTCATGACACAAAGATAGGTGAAAAATTTTATATTTTCCACAAAAATAGGTAAAAAGAATGGGGGTTGATGTGCTAATGTGACTAATTTTTTAAAAACAGACATTAGAACATGGATTTTTAGATGATAAACACAAAAACAAGCGATGATTAAATTCTTAACTCTTAACTAAAATGTCTATTATCCAACAGCTAATTATCTATAGTCTGTTCACACAATAAATAAACTGGATGGAGAAATTGACAGACGCGATAAATCGGCAGGCAGCGGACGTCGTGTTTTCTTAATCACCTCATTACCTAATCGCTTAATCACTCATTTGGTATTTATTGAAAAAAAGTGCATCTTTGCAAAAAAGTAAAACCATGCGTATGAACAACATGCTCATTTCTATTTCCAATTTAAAAAAAATATACCAGGTGGGCAACCAGGAAGTGCGGGCGCTGGACGGCGTCTCGCTTGACATACGGCGGAATGAGTATGTCGCCATTATGGGGCCTTCGGGGTCGGGGAAGTCCACGTTGATGAATATTTTGGGATGCCTCGACACCCCTACTTCGGGAAACTACGTGCTAAACAGTACGGATGTCAGTAAAATGGAAGATAACCGGCTGGCGGAAGTGCGCAACAAAGAAATAGGCTTCGTATTCCAATCCTTCAACCTGCTTCCGCGCTACACCGCACTGGATAACGTGGCCTTGCCGTTGATTTATGCCGGACTGTCAAAACATGAACGTGTGGAGCGTGCCGAAAAAGCCTTGACGGATGTTGATTTGCTCAATCGCAAGGATCACAGGCCAAACGAGCTGTCGGGAGGACAACGGCAACGGGTGGCCGTGGCGCGGGCGCTGGTGAACAACCCTTCCATCATCCTGGCCGATGAGCCCACCGGAAATCTCGACTCGAAAACCTCTATTGACATTATGAACCTGTTCGAAGATATTTTCGAAAAAGGAAATACGATTATTGTGGTCACCCACGAGGAAGATATTGCACTGCATGCCCGCCGGGTTATACGGCTGCGTGACGGACATATCGAAAGCGACCTCGAAAATAAAAATCCGATAAAGGCCCGCACGGCATGAAGGTATATACCAAAACAGGCGATGAGGGACTCACCTCATTGGTGGGCGGCGCCCGTGTGAAGAAAAACGACATCCGTGTAGAAGCCTATGGCACCGTTGACGAGTTGATTAGTTTCATCGGGTTGTTGCGCGCCCAGCCGGTTACGCCGGCACAAAACGACGCGCTGCTGCACATCGAACAATGCCTCATGACCGTTGCCGCCCATTTGGCTAACGACGGATCAAATAAAAAATTACCCGAATTGACCGCCGAACACATCCATTTTCTGGAAACGGGCATCGACGTCATGAGCGCCGGGCTACCCCCTTTGCACGCTTTCGTATTGCCCGCACCGCCTGCCGCCGCCGCATTGTGCCATGTAGCCCGCAGCGTATGCCGCCGCGCCGAACGTGTGGCGCTCTCCGTAAAACAGCAGGCAGCGGTACCGGCCAACATAATGATTTATCTTAACCGACTGTCGGATTACCTTTTCACATTATCACGCCAATTGACCGTTGATGCCAAAGAAAAGGAAGAATTTTGGGTTTCTTAACATAAATTTCACACTTCTTTTTTGCAGAATAATAAAAAAAATGTAACTTCGCGAAAACTAAAACAACATATAGAAAGTTTAACTTTCTGATTAACAGATAAGTAAGTTATGTATTGGACGCTCGAACTCGCATCAAAACTGGAAGACGCTCCTTGGCCGGCTACAAAAGATGAGCTTATTGATTACGCCACTCGTTCTGGCGCACCAATGGAGGTAATAGAAAATCTGGAAGATTTGGAGGACGATGGCGAAATTTACGATAGCATTGAGGATATTTGGCCTGACTATCCGAGTAAGGAAGATTTTTTCTTTAATGAAGAAGAGTATTAAAAATAAAATATAATATTATGAAAAAAATTCTGTCCATTGTAGCTATTGCTGCATTATTATCATCTTGTTGCGGAAAGCAACAACCTGTCGGTGTTGATATAGAAACGTTTTTTAAAAATCCTACTACATTTGCAGGTAAAGATACTACATACGTCGGCGTCATTAAAGCTGTTTGTGATTCTACTGGAAAATTTGTTTTAGGCACGAATAATGAAGCAAATGCCAAACTCCAGGTAATAGTTACCCCGCCCGCTTGTGCAAAAGCCTGTAAAAACTGTGTGGGTAAAGAGGTATTCGTAAAAGGCGTTATCAATGAAACCATTGTTGATGAAGAATTTATTGTTGCATTGGAAAATGAAAGCAATGCAGAAGAATGTCCTCAAGCCAAGGCATGTAAACAGAAAAAAGCGGCAGAATATAAAGAAATCATTGCGGTAGATGGCATTTTCTCTATTTATTCTATTGAAGCGAAATGCGTAAAAGATAAAGCGGTATGTGAAAAGAAAGCCTGCTGCAAAGACGGTGAAAAGAAAACTTGCTGCAAAGATGGTGAAAAGAAGGCCTGCGGCAAAGACGGCGAAAAGAAAACTTGCTGCAAAGATGGTGAAAAGAAAGCCTGCTGCAAAGACGGCGAAAAGAAAGCTTGCTGCAAAGATGGTGAAAAGAAAGCCTGCTGCAAAGATGGTGAAAAGAAAGCCTGCGGCAAAGATGGTGAAAAGAAAGCCTGCGGCAAAGATGGCGAAAAGAAAGTTTGCTGCAAAGATGGTGAAAAGAAGGACCATAAGCATGGCGAAAAGAAAGAGCACAAGCACGGTGAAAAGAAAGAGCATAAGCATTAGTATTCATAATGTGTTAAATAAAGAAGCCGGGCCGCTGTCCGGCTTTTTTTAAATGATGTACACGCATTTTTTAAAATATTCACAGGAAAAAAAACTTTTTTCACCTGAAGAAAAAATACTGCTTGCCGTAAGCGGAGGTATTGATTCCATGGTGATGTTGCACTTGTTTCTTCGTAGCGGGACACAAACGGGTATCGCACATTGTAATTTTCAGCTGCGTGGGAAAGAAAGTGACGACGACGAAACGTTTGTAAAACAATGGGCCGACACACATGGTCTGCCATTTTTTGGCAGAGGCTTCGACACGAAGCAGTATGCCGCGGCACGAGGTGTGTCCACACAAATGGCCGCACGCACCCTGCGTTACGACTGGTTTAACGAACTCATGGAGACACAAAGCTACGATAAAATGGCAGTAGCGCATCATGCCGACGACAATGTGGAAACCATATTGCTAAACCTCGTCCGCGGCACGGGATTAAAAGGTGTTTGCGGCATCGCTCCGGTGAATAACCGCCTCATCCGCCCGTTGCTGTTTGCCACACGTGAACAAATAAGCCGTTATGCCGCCGAGAATGGTATCGCTTACCGCGAAGACTGTTCGAATGTGTCTGACGATTACGCCCGCAATTATATCCGGCATCACGTGACGCCCGCCCTTAAAACGCTAAACCCGTCATTGGCCGATACGTTCC
This sequence comes from Prevotellaceae bacterium, assembly GCA_031279475.1. Lineage (GTDB taxonomy): Bacteria > Bacteroidota > Bacteroidia > Bacteroidales > UBA932 > JAIRLC01. Next base: position 21,789 of record JAITIL010000019.1, read on the forward strand.
GGCACAACAGCGAGTACCTCACACAGGCCCGTTGTTTACTGGAAAGGGCGGCAAAAAAAAATAAAGCGGCATGGTGTGTCCGCCATCATAATGAATGGCATGTCGATATCAAAGCCTTGCAACAAACCGCCGCTCCTGCTTTCTGGCTGATTGAATTGTTGCAGGATTTCGGTTTCAACAGCGCCCAAATAGCCGATATAGTAAGGGCTTTAAAAGAACAACCGGGTAAACATTTTTTCAGCGCCACATACGAACTGGTAAAGGATCGCGACAGTTTGATTATTTGTTTGAAAAGCGAAATGGAAAATGGGACAAAGCGAATTTTCGAAATCCAACAAACCGACACGCACCTTACCCATCCTGTTAATCTGACATTGGAACAAGGGCAATATCATCACACTTCACCCCTTCCGCAAGATAAGCGCACAGCTTGTCTTGACGCCGATAAACTTCGCTTTCCGCTTACGATACGCCTGTGGCAAGAAGGTGACGTTTTTATTCCTTTAGGCATGCACGGGAAAAAGAAGTTGAGTGATTTTTTTGTTGACCGCAAAATGCCCCTTCCCCACAAGCGGAAACAGTGGGTAATACTGTCGGGCGGGGATATTGTATGGCTTGTGGGACAACGTCTCGATGAGCGGTATAAAGTTACCCCACAAACTAAAAACATCGTACAAATCACATGGAACGCAAACCAGGCTGGTTAAAAATAAAACTCGCAAACACGCCGCAATATCCGCGGGTGCGGCAGCTTGTGGAAACGCATAAACTGCACACGATATGCAGCAGCGGGAAATGTCCGAATATCGGACAGTGCTGGAGTATGGGCGCCGCCACGTTTATGATTTTAGGCGACATTTGTACGCGTTCCTGCAAATTTTGCGCTACGGCAACGGGGAAGCCGCTTCCGGTGGATGAAACAGAAGCGCAAAAAGTGGCGGAAAGTGTAAAATTAATGCAATTGAAGCACTGCGTCATCACTTCGGTAGACCGCGACGACTTGCCCGACAAGGGCGCCGCGCACTGGGCTGCCACGATAAACGCCGTCAGGAGCGCCAATCCGCAGACGACCATTGAAGTGCTGATTCCCGATTTTGACGCCATAACCGACCTGATTGACGTCGTTATCGCCGCAAAACCCGATATTATAGGACATAACATGGAAACAGTGGAGCGCCTTACGCCGTCGGTTCGTTCGCGGGCAAGTTACCGCAGGAGTTTACAGGTACTTCAATATGCGGCGCAATGCGGCGTTATCACCAAATCGGGACTCATGGTGGGATTAGGGGAAACTCCCGAAGAAGTGGGAAAAACCATGTGGGATGTACAAAAGGTTGGGGTACGTTTATTTACTGTGGGGCAATACCTGCAACCCACAGCCCGGCATATTCCCGTGGCGGCATACATCACCCCCGGACAGTTTGAACAGTACAAAAAGACAGGCTACGAAACAGGGTTCGATCATATCGAAAGCGGCCCGTTGGTGCGCTCGTCCTACATGGCCGAAAAAAGTTTCTTACACTCAAAAATCAAATTATGAAGTTCGTGGACTGGGGCATGATTGACTACAAGGAAGCATGGGACAAGCAACGTCTCATTGCCGAAAAAATCATTGCCGCAAAAGGCCGGCCGGAACAGGACGGGCAGCGAATTATTTTCTGCGAACATCCGCATGTATACACCTTGGGGCGCCATGGGAAAGCGCATAATCTGCTTATCAACAATGATTTTTTGGAACGCATAAACGCCCGTTATTATCAGGTGGATCGCGGCGGCGACATTACTTATCATGGCCCCGGACAACTTGTATGTTATCCGCTTTTGGATTTGGAGCGTTTGCATTACGGATTGAAACGTTACATTTTCATCCTCGAAGAAATTGTCATCAAAACTTTGCAACATTACGGTATAAAAGCCCAACGGTTAGCTGGCGCCACAGGCGTATGGATAGACGCTGGAAAGACCACTGCACGTAAAATATGCGCCATTGGCGTACGTGCTTCGCACTTTGTCACGATGCACGGTTTTGCGCTTAATGTCAATACCGGCTTGGATTACTACCGCCATATCAACCCTTGCGGCTTCACCGACAAAGGCGTCACATCCATGCAGCATGAAACCGGGAAACCCGGCGACATGGCCGGCATTAAAGCGCAGCTACGCCGGCATTTTGCAGCAACTTTCCTGAACGATGGGTTCTGATTATTTTTATTCTTGTGTGAATGACTTGGAAACAAATTCCAGCACTTCGGGCAATTCCATCCGCCAATAGGTCCAGGTATGTGCGCCGTTTTTGACACGGTATTCATGCGGAATTTGTTTATCACGAAAGAGGATATGCAGCAAACTGTTGTCTTTATACAGGAAATCGTCGTCGCCGCATGAAACGTACCAGCGTACGCGCTTCACCCCATCCAAAAACGAGGTGGCCGCGGTATCGGCAAAAAGGCTGTCGAGATTGTGTTTTCGTATGTGAGCGGCCAATTGTTCCGGTGTGGCTTTGGTCTCATGCCGCAACCATGGGCTGGTAGTAGCGCTCAGTGGGGCTGCAGCCGCAAAAGTTTCAGGATGGTGCAAGGTGTAATAAATAGTTCCGCCGCCACCCATTGACAAGCCCGAAATGGCGCGGTACCGCCGTTCGCTGCGCACGCGATAGGTTTTCTCCACATGGGGAATAAGTTCTTCAAAGAAAAAACGTTCATAGTCGAAACTCCCGTCGGGTTGATTAAAGTAGCCACGAACTTTGGTATTGGCGTCGGGCATCACGATAATCATCGGCGCCGCTTTTCCCTCCGAAATGGCTTTATCCGCAATATGCTGCACTTGCCCGAATTGTACCCAACCGGTGTGGTCATCACCGCTCCCATGTAAAAGGTACAAAACGGGATAATGCCGGTCGCTATTGTCGTAGCCCTGCGGAAGATAAACCGCATAATTCCGTTCCATTTTTAAAATGTCACTTTTGATTTTCCGCGTTTCGGACACTACGCTTTGCTGAGCGAACGAAACTGTAGTTGCACACGCAAACAAGAAGAAGATGAATAATTTTTTCATTGTATAATTTTGAGAAGTAAATACGCATTTACACAAGTTCCCAACTTTATAAGCTTGAAAAATGTAACTAAATGTATCTTTACTATATTTTACAA
>JAITIL010000024.1 GCA_031279475.1 Prevotellaceae bacterium
CTAAAAAAGCAAATCTCGACAACTTTAATCAAGAACAAATCAAACAGATACAATACAAAATCAATAATAGACCCAGAGAAAAATTTAATTTTTATTCACCTAAAGAAATTTTCTTCCTACATTTGCAAAAGCCGAGTTGCATTCAGTAGTTGAATCTACCCTTGAATGATTTACACGCTTAATTTTCCGTTTTCCATTAATTGTCGTATTTTTGTATTCGTAAACTTAAAACAGGGAAAATGAAAGCTACGGCGTTAGCTAAAGAAACAAGTGGCAAGGTTAGTCTCGTAGCTATGGCCACACAAAGTGCAATAAGTTTAACGGAACTTCAGGAACAAATCAAACAGGCGCTGGATAAAAGCCTGGCGCCGCATTATTGGGTTACGGCCGAAATCAACGAAATTAAAATAAACCAAACAGGGCACTGCTACCTGGCGTTGATTGAAAAAGAAGAGGACGACGCCTTGCCGAAAGCGAAGGTCTCCGCCACCATTTGGGAATATTCGCTCCGGCTCATACGCGCACACTTTGAAAGCAGCACGGGACAGGCGCTGACGGCCGGATTGAAAATCATGGTGAAAACCGCCGTGCAGTACCACCCGCTTTACGGGCTCAGTTTAAATATTACTGACATAGACCCGGCTTACACCGTGGGGAGTATGGCCATTCAACGCCATCGCACCATTGCGGGACTGGAGGCCGAGGGGGTGTTCCACCTGAATCATGAACTGCCGTTTCCCGAACTACCGCAACGCATTGCCGTGGTTTCATCGGAGCAGGCGGCAGGGTATCAGGATTTCGTACAACAACTATACGAAAACGAGTACGGCTATGGTTTCAGGATAACGCTTTTCCCCTCGCTGATGCAAGGCGAGCGGGCGGCGCAAAGCATGATAGAGGCGCTCGACCAAATCAATGCCTGCAAGGACGCTTTTGATGTGGTGGTCATCATTCGCGGCGGCGGTGCGGTGGCCGACCTGATGTGTTTCGACGACGCCAACCTGGCGTCGCATGTGGCGCAGTTCCCGCTGCCGGTGCTCACGGGCGTCGGGCACGACAAGGACGAAAGCGTGGTGGATATGGTGGCGCACCGGGCACTGAAAACCCCCACCGCAGTGGCCGACTTTCTTGTCGACTGTTTATCCGAAGAGGCGTCTGTACTGGAAGAATACGGCCGGGCGCTGAGCAAACTGGCGCACCATGCGCTGCATCGCGAAAGGCAGGATTTAAACCTCCTTCAGCAACATTTATTGTTATATGCCGGGCAGCGGTTGCAGCAGGAAAATTTCAACCTGCAATTGTATGCCAACACGATTGAAAGCTGTAACCCCTATCATATTTTGTCGCGCGGCTACGCCATGGCGCGTTTCCGCAACAGGGCCCTCACCAGTGCCGCCACCGTGCACGCGGGCGACGAGGTAGAGGTAATACTGCACAAAGGGAAACTCCAGACGGTGGTGAAGAGCGCCTAATCCTCTTCTTCAAAATCGGGCAATACCTGCGCTTCCACTTCCTCGAGCCGCTCACGGCATACAGTCAACAATTCGGTGGCGCGCTTTACATTTTCGGCCATGCGGTCAATATCGGCCGTGCCCTGTTTCAGTTCGTTCACTATTTTTTCCAATTCGGCCTTCGCCGCATGATAGGCTATTTTATCGTTCTTTTTCATAATGGTTATTTATTCAAATTTCACTACTGTAATGCCGGCGCCGCCGTGTTCCACGTGTTCATCATCAATGGAACGGACGCCGCCGATGGTGCGCAGGATTTTACGTATTTCTTCTTTCAATGCGCCGGTGCCCTTGCCGTGCAATATCTTCACCTCTTCCACCCCCACCATCAGCGCCTCGTCAATAAAATGATTAATGTGGCCGATGGCTTCTTCCACCCGCTGTCCGCGCACATCAATAGCGGGTTTGAAGTGCAGTTTCCGTTCCTGCAGGTTGAGCGTGTCCCGGCTGCTTGCAACCGGACTGCTCCGCACGGCCTTCCGGTATTCGTTGGCCGATATGCGTTCCAGGCGGTCGAGCGCCACATTGGTGATGATGCTCCCGAACGCCACCGCCGCTTTCTTGCCTTTCAGCGTCATGATTTCGCCCACGCCGTCCTGTCCCGACAGGCGCACCTTATCGCCCACTGCCAAAGGCTGCTCTTCGGGGCGGGACTGTTCCGCCTGCAACGCCGTTTTGGGGTCGCGCTGCGCCCGCCGCTCCTGCCGCCGCTTCAGCTGTTCAATCTTCCGGTTAATCTTTGCATCAATTTCGGCCTGCGCCTCGCTTTCCAATTCCTGCCTCAGTTGCTCCACCTGCTGTCGCGCCGCCTTCGTGCGTGTTTTTTCGGCCTGCGCTTCCTTAATTTCAAGAATAGTGCGTTCGATTTGTTTATTGGCCGTTTCCAGTATTCGTTTGGCTTCGTCTTTCGCTTCCTTGATAACGGTTTTTCGCAAGGCTTGTATTTCCGTCAATTCCTCTTCATATTTGGTGGTGATATGTTCAAGATGCCTGTCGGTTTGTTTAATGCGACTGCGTTTTTCTTCCCAGTAACGTTTGTTGCGGGCAATGGCGCGCAGGTTTTTTTCAATGTTCACGTAATCCTCCCCGACCTTTGTTTCCGCCAGTTTTACCACTTCGTCGGGCAACCCGATTTTACGCGCCAGTTCAAACGCAAAGGAATTGCCCGGCGTTCCCATTTCCAGGCGGAACAGAGGTTGTATTTTCTGTACATCAAACAGCATGGCGCCGTTCACGACGCCGGCGGCGCTTGCCGCATAATATTTTAAATTGGTGTAGTGCGTGGTAATCACGCCAAACGCACGCTGTTTGAGCAGTTGTACCAGTATGGCTTCGGCAATGGCGCCGCCGGCCGCCGGCTCGGTGCCCGCGCCAAACTCGTCAATCAGCGCCAGTGTTTCGGCCGTGACGTTCCGCAAAAAATATTTCATGTTCAGCAAATGCGAACTGTAGGTGCTCAAGTCGTTCTCGAGCGACTGTTCATCGCCAATATCAATAAAGATACGATGGAACAGGCCCATTTCCGAATTTTCCGACGCAGGGATTAAAAACCCGCATTGCAGCATATATTGCAGCAACCCCACTGTTTTTAAGCACACCGATTTTCCGCCTGCGTTCGGTCCGGAAATCACCAAAATATGTTTCGCGGTATCCAGGCGCAGGTCGAGCGGTACAATTTGTTTGCCGTCTTTCTTCAATGCCTGCTCCAACAGCGGATGCCGTGCGGCATGCAAATAAATTTGCGGCGTTTCGCTCAACACCGGCATCACAGCCGCCATGCGGTGCGCCAGCTGCGCTTTGGCTTTGATGAAATCCATTTCGCCCAAAAAGTCGGCGGTTAACAGGACGTCGGGCAAATACGGCCGCAGGAAATCAGTGAACGCACGCAGTATTTTTATAATTTCACGCTGCTCGGCATACTGCAATTCCTTGATTTCATTATTCAGTTCCACGACTTCTATCGGCTCAATGAACACCGTTTTCCCGGTAGCCGACTCATCGTAAACCAGTCCTTTCAATTTCCGTTTATTCGCGGCAACCACCGGGATTACCATGCGTCCGTCGCGTATCGACACCGCGGTATCCGCATCGGCCACGCCGTCGGCCTGCGCACTTTTCAGGATGGCGTTCATCCGCCGCACCACCTGCGTTTCCTTCTCATGAATGGCGCGGCGCAATTGCAGCAGTTCCGGCGACGCATTGTCGCGCACCGCGCCGTGCCTGTCGAGTATCGTGTCGATCCGCCGGCTTACTTCGGGATAAACCACCACGTTCAACGCCGACGCTTTAAGGCAGGGATACAGTTCCTCTTTGCATTTTTTGAAAAAGGACACAATGGCCCGTACGGTATCCAGCATTTGCCTCAAGGCAGCCAGTTCGCTTATTTCAATATAAACGCCTTCAATGTGCAATTTTTTCAACGCCTCTTCCACATCCGCGTAGCCCTCATCAGGAAAGCCTTCTTCCATGCGCAGGATGGTAAGCATTTCGTGCGTCTGCAAAAGCTTGCGTTTCACTTCGGTGAACGATGAGGAAAATGCCGCCGCCGCTGTTTTTTTCCGTCCAAGCGCGCTAAGGCATTGCGAGGCGGCCATCTCTCGAATACGGTCGAATCCCGTTTTTTGTTCAAAATTCAACGGATAAATCATAAGGCAAAGATAAATAAAATTACTATATTTGAACGTTTTTTACAAATGACTGTATTATGATTGAAAAAATATTAATGTATACCGGATTAACAATTGCAGCCTACCTGTTAGGCGCTGTGTCTAATGCCGTGTGGGTGGGAAACCTGTTATACCGCACCGATGTGCGTAAACATGGAAGTAAAAATGCAGGCAGCACCAACGTATTGCGTGTATTGGGCTGGAAAGCCGCCCTGCCGGTGTTTATCCTTGATATGGCGAAAGGCGCGGCGGCGGTGTGCCTGGCGTTCCTTGCCGGACTGCAGCCTGAAACCAACGCGTTTGTGGGCTTTCAAATTGTGTTGGGCATGATGGCCATGCTCGGCCACATTTTCCCGGTGTTTGCCGGGTTCAAGGGCGGAAAGGGTGTAGCGACCGTAGCAGGCGTCATGACCGCCATCCACCCCAGCGCCATGGCTATGACGTTTGGCGTTTTCGCCATCACCCTGCTGGTTTCTCATTTTGTTTCCCTGAGTTCTATCATCGCGGCGCTTTGCTTTCCCTTCATTGTGATTGTCGTGTTCGGGAACTGGCTGAATGTGGAAGAAACGCTTACATTGAAACTTTTCAGTATCGTGGTGACGATTATCATCCTCATCACGCATCGCAACAATATGAAGCGGCTGTGGCGCCGTGAAGAAAGCAAAATCGTGTTTCGCAAAAAACCGTCAATTGCTATCCCTGAAAAATGAATTTATTTCTTCAAGGAAGAAAAGGCGCAAGTTTTTGGTGTTGTTGAGGTGTCTGACCTTCCCATTTTCGGCCACCGAAATTTTTCCTGTTTCCTCCGATACAATCACAAGCAACGCGTCGGTGTGCTCGCTGGCGCCAATGGCCGCACGGTGGCGCATGCCATACGACGCGGGCAGGTTGGGATTTTCGCTAATAGGCAGCGTGCAGCGGGCTGCCTTGATGCGGTTGTTTTCAATGATTACCGCCCCGTCGTGTAACGGCGAATTTTTAAAGAAAATGTTTTCGAGCAGCCGGCTGCTAAGCCGCGCGTCAATCATATCGCCGGTTTCCACATACATGTCTAACGACGAACGGCGCGAAACGAGTATCAAGGCGCCCGTTTTGGTTTCCGACATGTGGCGGCAAGCCGTTGTAATGGCGTCTACATCAAGTTCCGTAATGGGTTTGTTGAGCCTGAACAGGGTGCGCCAAATGATATTGCTTTTCCGGTTGGCCTCGAAGCGCATGCTGAAATGCAGCAGGAAGCGGCGTATTTCGGGCTGGAACACAATAAACAGGGCAATAACGCCCACGCCCAGCACCTGTCCCAATATGGTGCTCAGCAATTCCATATTCAGTAAACGCGCCAGCGCCCAAACCAAATAAATCAGCACAATGCTGAATACAATACGCATGGCCGCCGTGTTCTTAAGAAGTTTATACAACTGGTAAATCAGCGTGGCCACCAGTAAAATATCAAGGATATCGGTAATTGTTATGTTAATAAAATCAAACATCGCGCAAAAAGATAGTTGAAAATCTTTGCAAAGATAAGTTTTTTTAGGCGATTACGCCAAAAGACCAATAACATATTTTAACTTGGTTGCTAATAAATATCATGTTCGTTTAGTTCATTGGTGCAGGCGTATTCAGCAGGTTTTTAGCAGCCCGCACAGTTTAATCATTTGCCGGGCCGCCGCCACATCGTGCACGCGCAAGATGTGCGCGCCTTGCAGCAAGGCCTGCAAATGCAAGGCCGCGGTGGCCGTTAGCGCCTCTTCGGGCGTTATGCCTAAGGGTTTCCACAGCATTGTTTTCCGCGAGACGCCCACCAGTACTGGCGCGCCCAATCCAGCTATTATTCCAATGCGGCGGAATAACTCATAATTTTGCTTCACCGTTTTGGCAAAGCCAAAGCCGGGGTCGAGCATAACCTGCCGGACGCCCATGCGGGTGCACGCTTCCATTTTCTTTTGCAGGTACGTGACGACCTCATGCGCCACATCTTCATAGCCGGTGAGCTGCTGCATGGTTTGCGGGTTTCCCCGGCTGTGCATGATTATGTAGGGCAACTGCAAACGGGCGGTTACCGTCAGCAGTGGCGGGTCGGCTTCGCCACCCGTGACGTCGTTCACGATAAACGGCCCATAGCGGTTGTACAGGCGCTCCACCACGCTTGCACGGAACGTGTCTACCGAAAGCATGGTTTGCGGAAAGTGCGCCGTCAGCACATCAAGCGCCGCTGTGAGGCGCTGCAGTTCTTCCGTTTCGCTCACTTCAAAAGCGCCGGGGCGGGTGGAATAGGCGCCCACGTCGAAAATATCCACGCCTTGCGCCGCCATCAGGGAGGCGCGCGCCAGCACGTCGTGCGGCGTGGCGCACCGGCTGCCGGCAAAAAAAGAATCGGGCGTTACATTGATAATCCCCATAATGCGGGGTTTATGCAGTGGGAGGCGGCATGCGCCGCAGGTGATTGTCATGTTCATAACAGTAAAGGCCGTGTTTAATAAAGCTGCAACGCTGGTTGTTCATCGTCGCAGGGTTAATTCATAATCCCTATTTCCACACAAATGTACATGAAAAATTTTAAATTTACCCACAGCGGGATAAAAATCCCGGCAAGACGCCATAATTTCAAGATTAAATTTTTGAATCATTGAATTTTTAAATCTTGGAATTACGAAAACGCTTAACCCTTAATTCGCCTACAGCCATTTCACCAGCGCGAAGTCCTGCCGGTGGGGGAGCTTGGGGTTTTGGGCATAAATGCGGGCGGCCGTGAAAAACATGCCGGGGTCTTCGGGCACAATTTTCACCTTGTAGGTGGCTTCGCCGTCGTTGTAAGCGTCGAGGGTAAATTCAAACGTCCGCTTGATTTTAAATTCGCCGTTCTTCAACTGTTCGGTGAACACGAGTTCCACGCCGATGTCGTCGGGATGCAGTGCGCCGGTGAGTAACGTGGCCGACATTTCCACTTCCTTTCCCAATGCAAATGCATTGGCGGGGTTGTCGGGCTGCGTGTATGAAATCAATTCGATGTGGTCCCATTCACGGGTTACTTTCTTTTTCCAGTCGGCAATAGCAATGGCTTCGGCATAGTCGTTTTCTACTAATCGCGTGTAGCGTTCGGCCATTTTGCGATAAAACTTTTCTTCGTAATCGTTCAGCATCCGGTTGGTGGTGAAGTTCGACGCCACGTCGGCAATGGTGTTTTTGATGTGGCTCATCCACGCTGCGGATATGCCGTTTTCGTCGCGGTTATAGAACATGGGCGCTATTTCATCTTCAATGGCGTTGTAGATGGTTTCCACGTCTAACTCATCCTGGAAGGCCTGGTTTTCGTAAGTCCGTTCCATGGGGAGCGCCCATCCAGCGCCCGGTTTGTAGCCTTCCACCCACCATCCGTCGAGCACGCTGAAGTGCATCACGCCGTTCATCACCGCTTTCTCGCCGCTGGTTCCGGAGGCTTCGAGCGGGCGCGTGGGCGTATTCAGCCAGATATCGACGCCCTGTACCAGCAGTTTTGCCAGCTCGATGTCATAGTCTGCCAGGAATACGATTTTGCCGAGGAACTGCGGCATCTTCGCCACTTCCACAATGCGCTTGATGAGGTCTTGCCCGGCTTTATCGGCGGGATGCGCCTTTCCCGCAAATAAGAATTGTACGGGATGTTTCGGGTTATTTACAATTTCGCTCAGCCGGTTGAGGTCTTTGAACAGCAAGTGTGCCCGTTTGTAGGTGGCAAACCGCCGTGCGAAACCGACAGTGAGCGCGTCGTCGCGCAAAATTTCTTTTATTTCCACTACTTGGTGCGGCGGGAAGTAAGATTGCGAAGGGTCGTTGGAAAGGCGCGTTTTGACGGCGTCAATCAAACGTTTGCGCAATTTGTTCCTCACTTCCAGTATGGTTTTGTCCGCTACGTTGTGGATGCCGGCGAAACAGCTTTTGTCATAGTGATGGGTTTGAAAGTCGGCGCCAAACACTTCGCCCTGTATGGTTTTCCATTCGGGCGCCGTCCACGTGGGATAGTGAACGCCGTTGGTCACATAGCTCACGTGCAATTCTTCGGGCAGGTAGCCGGGCCACAAATCTTTCAACACCTGCTGGCTCACTTTGCCGTGCAGCCAACTCACACCGTTCACTTCTTGCGACAGGTTTGCGGCAAGATAACTCATGGAGAATTTCTCGTTAGGGTCTTTCGCGTTAATTCTTCCAAGGCCCATCAATTGATTCCATGAAATTTTAAGCCGGTCGGGATAGTGCGACAGGTATGTGCGGAGCATGTTTTCCTCGAAAGCGTCGTGCCCGGCGGGCACCGGCGTGTGGGTGGTAAAGAGCGACGAGGCGCGCACCACTTCCAGCGCTTCCGGGAAAGTGAGGTTGTCATTGAGTATAAATTCATGCAACCGCGCCAGCCCGATAAACGCGGCGTGGCCTTCGTTGCAATGATACACGTCTGCGTTAATGCCAAGGCTGCGCAACAGCCTGATGCCGCCCACGCCCAGCAGCAGCTCTTGCTTCAGCCGGTTTTCCCAGTTGCCGCCATAGAGGTGATGCGTGATGCTGCGGTCTTCGAGGAGGTTGTCTTCAAAATCCGTGTCGAGCAGGTAAAGTTCAATGCGTCCCACGTCCACGCGCCACACCCGGGCGTAGAGGTTCCGGCCGGGGAACGCAATACTCACGGTGACCCACTTCCCGTCGTTATCATACACGGGCGTTACCGGGGCCTTCATAAAATCCTGCGCGTCGTAGTCGGAAACCTGATCGCCTGCCGACGACAGTTTTTGCGTAAAGTATCCATACCGGTAAAGCAGGCCTACACCCGTGATGTGGGTGCTTTTGTCGCTGGCTTCCTTCAGATAGTCGCCGGCCAGGATGCCCAGTCCGCCCGAATATATTTTCAAGGACGTGTGCAGTCCGTATTCCATGCTGAAGTAAGAAATGCGGGGCCCGGTCATTTTCTCCTTTCCCGCCATGTAGCAGGTGAAGCGGTTGTGTACGGCTTTAAAACGGTTTACGAAGTCCGTGTCTTTTTCAAGTTCCTGGTAGCGTTTAAACGATATTTTATCGAGCAGTGCAATGGGATTGTGCCCGCATTTTTCCCAAATGCCGGCGTCGATAGAGCGGAACAAGCCGGCAGCGTCGTCATTCCAGCACCACCAAAGGTTTTTTGAAAGCTCTTCCAGTGCCGACAGGTTCTCGGGAATTTGTTTGTGAATCATCACGCGGCTCCACGCCGGCCGGTTGGCCGGGATGTCATACAGCACGTATTCTTCCGGTTTGGCAGGCCTGTTGGGAATACGCGCCACAACTTTCTCCAGGGCCAGTATGGCGGCCTTCTTGTAATATTTGATTTGATTGTCCCACAGCGCTACGGTTGATACTTCTTTGGCATTTGCTTTCAGGGCGATGTTATCCGCTTCATGAAGTTGTGCCACCGATTTAATTTTTTGCGCTACGCCATCAACCACCGAATTGTAGTTGGTGTCGTCTCGATGTACAATGTCAATGCTTTTATTTTTCCCCCTGTAATGTGTGTTGACCCACTCGCCAAATCCCGACAGGGAGGAGGTGATGGTGGGCACGCTGAACGCGAGGCTTTCGAGCGGCGTGTAGCCCCATGGCTCGTAATATGAAGGGAACACCGTGAGGTCGAGCCCTGCGAGCAGGCCATAGTAAGGCACGTTAAATATGCCGTCATTGCCGTTGAGGTATGACGGGACAAAAAATATCTTCACCCTGTCCTGTGCCGTGTTATTAAGTTGATGATAGCGGCAGCGGCGCAGTATGACGTCGTTTTCCTGGTTATTCAAATAATGGGTGGAATGACTGTTGTCGATATGCTGCCTGTTGGCAGGATATTGCAGGTTGTGCAACAATTCTTTATTCGGGCCGTGATGGTCGCCGGGAACCATGATAAACGCCAACACTTCTTTTTGCAGCAAATCGTTTTTATTGAGTTGCGCCAAGGCGTCGATGAATACATCAATGCCTTTGTTCCTGTATTCATATCGTCCGCTGATGCCAACCAGCAGCGCATTTTTTGCGATGGGCCGGTTGAGCAGCGCTTCGGCTACGTTGCATAATTTTTCGCGTCCGGCTTTTTGTTTCGCCGGCAGTTCATTGGCTGGCGGCACAAAACTATTTTCGAATCCGTTGGGTGTAACCAAATCAACCTCTTTAGAGAGGAAGTGTTTACACTCGCGGGCGGTGATGTCGCTCACCGTGGTAAAACAATCGGCGGCTTGTGCGGCAGCCCTTTCCAAAGAAAAACGGGAAACAACATTGAACTGGCGCGCCATATCGTCGGGGTTATAGCCCTCCATGTTGTCATACAGCGGCAGGCTGTTCCCGGCAAGGCAACGGCCAAGCACGGTGGCATGGGTTGTGAAGATACACCCGATTTGCGGCATTTGCATTTTCAAATAGAGTAATCCCGTGCCGGTCATCCATTCGTGGAATTGCGCCACTACGCGGTGGCGGGCGTTGATGTTGAAGTTGGTGAAACTTTCAATGACCTTTCCGGCGGCGTAGCCGAAAAGCGCCGATTCGATGTAATCCCACTGCCCGCTGATGGAGTCGAGGTGATACACTTCCCAGAATTTCGCGAACACCTCATCCTTTTTCGGGATGAACGTGGTGTAATCAACCAGTACGGCGATTGGCTGCCCGGCCACATTCCAGCGGCCAACCCTGATACGCAGCCCTTCCTGTGCCGCCTGCGCTTTCCACGACCGGAGCAGGCGGGGGTCTTCTTCGAAATCGGGATTCCGCTCGGTGTCGCGCCACACATCGGGGCCAATTAAAATATGATTATTCTTCAAGTCTTTCTCCATGTTTAAAGCTTTCGTAGCTACAACGGTGTAGATACCTCCCACTTTATTACAGATTTCCCAACTCGTTTCAAATAAAAAATCAGGTTGCATCTTTTCTTTCATATTTCAATAAATCTTGTTATGCTTGTTTATAAAACGAAGCCACAGCGTTGCTGTGGCTTCATTCCAGTTTGTCCTGGTAAACAGGAGAAATAATCATTACTTTTTAGCAACTACTTTTTTCTTCGGAGCGGCTTTTTTAGCAACTACTTTTTTCTTCGGAGCAGCTTTTTTAGCAACTACTTTTTTCTTCGGAGCAGCTTTTTTAGCAACTACCTTTTTCTTCGGAGCGGCTTTTTTAGCAACTACCTTTTTCTTCGGAGCGGCTTTTTTAACTGTCTTTTTTGCTACAGGTGTTTCGCCTGTTACGCCTGGCAGAGGACCTTCTGCTGCCAATGCGCTTAAAGTTGTTTTTTTCATAAAAGTTGTATTTACTATTTTAGTTATTGGTTTTTCTTTCTTTGTTTTTTTCTTATGTACCGTTTCAGAGTGCAATGTTAGTAATTTTTTTATTGACTTCCTATTTTTTATCAATTCTTTTTCAACAGGTTTTTCAACACGGGTAATGAAATCACTTAGCACATTCATGTAATTTATGAATGCTTCGTAAGGTGTATCGTATGGCGTGAAGTACTTGTGTACCGCGCCATCTGAGAAGAATTTTGTGCACATATAATAGAAGTGGTCAGAGGCTTGAAGGTTTCGGAAATCGTGCCATAAATTTTTTTCATCGTGTGCATTTATTTTTTGTTCGAGGCGGTATAACTGGTCAAAAGCCTCGTTTTGGAGTTCGTTCCCGAGCCATGCGCTGAGGTCGCGTTCCTCGTCGGCCCACGAAATTGCATAAGGAACATGTAACGGGGCAACCGGTTGGTGTTTCTCTACAACGTCGGCCGGAGTGAGGAATTCGAACTTCGATTGAGAAAATATACACGCCGGGAGATGTTGCAGGAATGCGAAAATGCCGGTTTCCACGCCTTGGTGTTCTCCGAAAGTTTCGTAGTCCATAAACAGGTTGATGAGCTCATCTTTTTTTGCCGCCATGTTCAGCCATGCCACATATTTCTCTACTGTGAGCGGCCATCCGCTCCATCCGTGGTTTGAAAAACGGAAGGCGATATCATCGCTCAACCGGTAGTTTTTCAAGAGGATTTTCAGCTTGGGGTTGATGGCATTCGCGTAAAGATAGTTTGGGCTTTTCCATCCCAGGATGTGTTTTGCGCCTTCGGTGAGCATGGCCGAATATCCCATGCCGGCTACCATGGAGCCTATTTCATCGGAATAAATCAGCTCGGTGTTGCGGAAGGTTACCGGTTTCTTCCCAAAATGTTTTTTAATCAGCGCCGCGTGTTCTTCCACTTGCGTGCGGAATTCACCGGGGCTCTTGAGCGACGCCAGCGAGTGGGAATATGTTTCCGCCAAAAATTCTACCGCATCTGTTTTGGCCAGCGCCTTAAAGCTGTCCAGCACTTCGGGTGCAAACTGCTCAAATTGTTCGATAGCAGTTCCTGATATGGAAAAGCTAATTTTAAATTGTTTGCCGTACTCCTTAATCAAATCAAGCATCAGCTTGTTTGCCGGGAGGTAGCACCGGTCGGCCACTTTGCGCATGATTGAACGGTTGGCGAAATCGTCGTAGTAATAATGGTCTTTCCCAATATCGAAGAAACGGTACTGGCGCAGCCGCAGGGGCTGGTGCACTTGGAAATAAAGACATAAAGTTTTTTTCATAGAACATCCATTTTATACCTTTGTTGATTCATATACTTTCTTCACATGAAATGCCGCGTTGTCCCATTTGAGCGCATTGACTTCTTCCAGCCCGCAATGCACCGCCATTTTCGACAGGGCAGGGTAGGCCAGCAAACCGTGCATGGCGTCGGCCAGTGCATTGACGTCCCAGAAATCAACCTTGATGGCGTGTTTCAACACTTCGGCCACGCCCGACTGTTTTGAAATGATGGTGGGCACGTTGGAGCGCATGGCCTCAAGCGGGGAAATACCGAAGGGTTCCGATACCGAAGGCATCACATACACATCGCTGCAGGCAAACATCCGTTGTACATCGGCGCCTTGCAGGAAGCCGGTGAAATGGAACCGCGAAGCGATACCCAGCCGCGCCACCCGCCGGATAGAGCGGTTAAACATATCGCCGCTCCCGGCCATTACGAAACGAACATGGGGGTAGCTTTTCAATACTTTGGCCGCCGCTTCAATAAAGTATTCGGGGCCTTTTTGATAGGTGATGCGCCCAAGGAATGTGACCACTTTGTCTGTTACGCCGCGTTCTACATTCACCGATGAATAGCCCTGGAAATCGACGGCGTTGTGTACCGTAACCACTTTCCCGGGGGCTATCCCGTAACGGTTGATGACGATGTTGCGGGTGAGGTTGCTGACCGTAATGACCTTGTCGGCCTCTGTCATGCCCCAACGTTCGATATCGTACACCTGCCGGTTGATATTTTCACCGCTGCGGTCAAACTCGGTGGCGTGGACATGAATCACCAGCGGTTTGCCCGACACCTTTTTCGCCACAATGCCGGCAATGTAAGTAAGCCAGTCATGGGCGTGGATTATATCAAACTGTTCGTGCAGCGCCACCGACGCCGATACCAAGGCATAACGCGCCACTTCTTCCAGGAGGTTGGCGCCATATTTTCCCGAGAACTTGTATTTCTGCCCGAATCCGGCAAATTGGTTTTTATCCTGCGTACCTTTAATATTATAGTTCACCAATGTCTCAAATTCTTCCGGCCCGAGATACGGGATAAGGTTCGACCCTACCTCAAAAAAATTGACGTGTTCCCAAAATTCTTCAAGGTCTTTAACATTGGCGAATATCTCAATGTCGCTGGCATTAAGTATCCGCACGGCGGTTTCGTCCTCATCACCCGACGCGCGCGGCATCACAAACAATATTTCCACCTCGTTTTTGGCCAGGCCTTTTGTGAGGCCGTAACAGGCCGTACCTAACCCCCCGGCAATATGCGGAGGAAATTCCCATCCGAACATTAATACTTTCATGTCAGTTATTATTTTTCATATTGCTCAATCAATTGTATGCTTCGTAATATTCCTGCCACGCTCCACGCTTGCGAGATGCTGCCGTGGGGCGAGTGCGGCGGGTCTCCGTGATAAAGTTCGGGGATGGCGCATAGCCCGTGCAGGCTCATGTCTTCTTCAAACCCCATGGCCAGTTCCTTTGCGGTGGAAATAAAACTTTTCCCATACAGGCGCAAATTGGCTTCAATATAAAAAGGTAACAGCCACGGATACACCGTGCCCTGGTGTTGCGCTTCGAAGCGGGCGATTTGGTTGCCTTCATATCGCCCCTTGTAAAGCGGGTTTTTCGGCGACAGGGTGCGGAGGCCTTTCGGCGTAAGCAACTGGCGTTCTATTTCCGAGAGCGTTTTCTGTTTTACTTCATCCGATAACGGGCTGTAGGGAAGCGCGCATGCGAACAGCTGGTTGGGACGCGTGAAAATATTTTGCCCTTCGGCCCCCACATAATCGGCCAGATGTTTGCGCTCGTCCGACCAAAATACCGGTAAAAAGTTTTGTGCTATTTTTTCACGAACAGCTGTCCACTCCTTCACAAATTTAGCTTCCTTATACGTTTGGGCAAGTTCAAGCGCGTAGCACACGGCATTATACCATAACGCATTTACTTCAACCTGGTAGCCCGAACGGGGCGTCACGGGCTTGCCCTGTACAACGGCGTTCATCCACGTTACCGGTTTGCCGTTTTCTTCGGCCCATATCAGCCCGTTGTCATGCATCTTCACACCGGGAACAGCGCCTTGCGCATAGGCCTGCAACACCGATTTCATTTTTTTGCCATACAGCGTCCACACATTAGCGTCGGGCACTGCAAGCGCGTATTGCTGAATAGTCCAGGAATACCACAGCGGAGCGTCTACCGGGTAACTGAAGCCGTCGTGAATTTTGTCCACATCAATAAAACGGCCGCTGTTTAGTTCTTTCGACATGGAGTCGAGCACGGTTTTGCACGTCTTCGGGTCGTAGTTGGCCGCCAGGGTGAGGCCGGGCAGCGCCACCAGCGTGTCGCGGCTTTGAACGCCGTAGAAAGGAAATCCCGCCACCACCTTGGTGTCTTTTTGGCGGTGTGAAATAAATTGGGCGGCCGAATTTTTTAAACAATGAATGTAGCTGTTACGCGGCGGGCGTATGGCCAGCGCTTTCGTGAACGACGTTTTCAAAGATGTGGGATTGATTTCTTTTACCCCTGCCGACAGGATGACGCTTTCCCCCTTTTTCATGGAAAACTCGAAATAGCCCGGCACGAAAAGGTCTTCGGTTGATTCGTACCCGCGCCGCACTTCGTCCATATATTGGATATTGTAGTACCAGTCGGGATTGGTTACAAATTCGGCGTGCTTGTTCACTTGCAGGTGCAGCGTGGGAAAGCCGTTGTAAAGTTTCGATTTGAACCCCCCGGGTATATTGGCGACTTGTGTATTGGCCGTCATGTTCGCCTTCGTCAGCTGATGTACGTTGCGATAGGCCAGGTAGGGTTTCAGCCTGACTACAGTAGGGGAGTGGGCGTCTGCCAGCGTATAGCGGATTAAAAGCTGGTCTTCGTTATGCACCAGCATCAATTCTTTTTTGAAGATTACGCCGCCCACGCGGTACGTAATGGTTGCGATGGGTTCATACGCAAAGTCGATGATATATTTATGCCCGCGCGGCTCATAAACGCCCGGATAGCGGTGAATGCCCAGGTTAAAAGATTGCCTGTGCTGGATAATTGTTTCGTCGATAGCAGAAAGTAACACATGCTGGTCGCCCTGGAATTCATCAATAGGCGCCACCAGCAACCCATGATATTTGCGGGTGTTACAGCCTGTAATCGTGGTGTTGATATACCCGCCGGCACGATTGGTGGCAAGCATTTCACGCCGGAGTGAATACTCCAGGTTTACTAATTCTGCCTTGTTAAATTTCAGGTAAGCCATAACGCTATATTTAAATAAAGATGCAAGTTATTAATTTAATTTTATTTAATCAAAATTTATGACAATTATTTTTAAGGGGTATGATGTTGTTTATTCCAAAATTCTTTTTACCTTTACACCGTGATTAAGCAATTAGGCGGTTAAGTAATTGAAGGGATGAGGTCATAAATTGCTTGTCAATCTTAATTCCTTAGTCGCTTGGCTCCCTAAATTTCTTTAGCTTATGTTTGTGCAAAACCTTTTGATGAAAACCTGTGGAACCCCCCGCGCCAAGGGTGAGGTTGCGGGACTTGCCGCAACCGCCACCGAGCCCTCAGCGGTACTTGCGGTACTTGCCGCAACTGCCGCCGAGCCCTCCATATCGATTTTAACCAATAAAAACTATAGGAATTATGAAAAAAATTGTAGCTATCATT
>JAITIL010000085.1 GCA_031279475.1 Prevotellaceae bacterium
GAGAAACAAAAAATAGTCGGAACAGTTTTTTTGAAGAAACCCAGAAGCTCAGGCGATATCAATGTCGGTGTCGAAATAATTCCGACAAATTCGATGCTCCAAAGAATGGATAGCGGACCGGCAAACTATGAAGGTGAGATATTCAACCTTTATAGGCAAGGCAGAAACACGCCGGCTGTACCTCTGTGGGTGTTGGGTATTGAGCCATAAACTCTATCAACATTTGGCTGATTGTGTAGATACTGACGCCACAATTTGTTTGCCGTATTCGGCGCGTTTGTTTTGAAGCACGATCTCGTTGATGCGCTTGCCGACGCGCCAAAACGTCAATATCATCGTGTTGTTTGCCTGAATCGAAACGGCACGGCGCCCCTGCTCAATCATCAGCGACAGTTCGGCGTTTTATATTTCCGGTTTCAAAAATCACAGACAAGCCGCCCGATGCCAAAGCGCTTGTCTTTTTTGCCCACTTCTTCTTTTTCTTGCCGAATCGGAGAACACGATACGAAAAAGGATCGCAAGCAAAAAAGCGAAAGCCCGCACTTTTTGCATTGAAAAAAAAATAAACATTTGATATAATAAATAGCATGAAAATATTAATTTATGGCGCAGGTGTTATCGGAAGTATTTTTGCCTGGAAATTAACCGAAAATGGATACGATATAACTGTACTCGCAAGGGGAGACAGCTATAATGAAATTAAAGAAAACGGCATTGTCTTTCATAATCCATTGAATGATAAAACAAGTGAAACAAAAGTAAAAGTTGTGGATATTCTTTTGGAGAATGATTTGTATGATTATATAATTGTAACCGTACAAAATACACAAGTCGATGCGTTATTGCCGATATTGGCGAAAAATAAGTCAAAGAACATTGTTTTTGTTGTAAATAATCCGTTGGGGTACAGTAAATGGATAAAACATGTTGGAAGTAATAGAATAATTATAGGGTTTCCCTCAGCCGGCGGTGAAAGAAAACAAGGCGCAGTAAATTATTTTATAGGAACCGGATTAAATAAAATATTTCAATCAACGACATTTGGCGAACTTGACGGAAAAATGACAGAACGGTTGAAAGAAATATATAAAATTTTTAAGAAGAGCGGCTTTTCCCCAAGTATCAGTAAAAATATGGATTGGTGGCAAAAGACACATGTGGCAGTTATATTACCGATCGCTAAAGCGTTGTATCGCCATAGTTCCAATAATTATGAATTGGCAAAATCATATAGGACGTTAGAAAATATGGTATTAGGGACCCGGGAATTATTTGATGTTCTAAAAAAGGGCAATATAAAAATAACCCCACAAAAATTACACTTTTATTATTTGCCGATAATAATAGTGGTAAAAATGTGGCAGCTGATAATGAATACAAAAATGGCCGAATATGCGATGGCCAAGCACACGATTGTTGGGAAGAAAGAACTGGACATCCTGGAAAAACAATTTATGACATTGAACAGCAGAGGAATTGAATTAAAATATTATAACAAAATATAAGGATGGTCCGAACTGTGCATAACAGAACTGTAAGGGCACAAAAGACCTGTCCCCCTGTGCCTGTGCTTTACCGCCACATGAAAATCACAGGTCGGCGAATACACGCCTGACGGCGTCATTGGGACGGACGATGGGGTTTTCGGCGGCCGGCCGAAGGCGGCGAACGTTGTTGCGGCGTCCAAAAGACCTGCGTGAAGCGTCACCATTGTGGCGGAAAAGAGGCGAAGTGGATAACATTTGGTTGTATGCATTATGGGCCATGCAAATCATCTCATTAGTGGGCATTGCTTATGTGCCCATTGCGTTTCTCATGAGAAAAAAGCTGTCGCCGCCGCGCCGGATGGCAAATTTCATGGTTCTGTCATGGATGATAGTTGTGCTGTATGTTACTGTTTTTGGAAGTGTTGTTTGGGGCGTAACGGTTTTTCGCCCGGGAAACATCCCTGTAAATCTAAATCCCGTCCCGATGATAATGGAGTGGTCAAAACACTCGGGCAGGATTGCCGGCCAACTTTTGGAAAATATGATCATGTTCATGCCGGTAGGCTTTCTGACGCCTGTGGCGTTGAAAAGCGGCCGGAAAGTCGGACGTGCGTTTTGTTATATATTGCTGTTTACTTTGGTCATAGAAGTTGCGCAATACCTTTTGGGCACAAGGGCCGCCGATATGTCCGACATCATAATGAACACTTTCGGCGGCATGGCGGGATATGCGATATTTCGGGCATTTGACTTTATATTGAAAAACAACTCCCTGTGGAAATCGTTTTGCGATTCCGACGCTCGGCCATATCCGACGCGGCCCCAAAAGGCAATGTCAACCGGCAAGGCCGCAGCCGCATATTCAGTGATATTCGCGCTTGCCATAAGCTCCGGCGCGTTTTTTACGCACCTTCTCGACTTTCAAACGGCTTCCTATTCTCAAATAAGCGCCGGCGACGAAGAACAGAGCGAAGAACGGCACTCTTACAATGTTCCGTATCAAATTGAAAGCGAGCATGGCTATGACACGGGAACGTATCAGCCCACAGAAGAGGACATTCAAATAGATCAAGAATTACAGGAAAATCGGGAGCGCAACATTGAGTTAAATCGGCAAATGTGGAAAGACGCAGAAGCAAGGGGAATAACACTGCCCGAGGATGCCATGCATTCGGGAGGCCCGGTCGATATTGCGGGCTATCCGATTGAAAGGCCTTTTTTTGACGAATCCCGGCTTCGGCCGATTTTTGAAGCATACGAGGATTATCTTTTGACCGGGCCGGATTACCTTGAGCCTTATGACGCAAACAAATACGTCGCGGCGGGCAGATCATTGGATCCGCGCATCAATGCTCTGCTTTACGATCCCGATGTTGACCGCGCAAACGGGATTTTAAAAGATTACCAAAGTGAAAATTTGTACGCCAAAGAAGCGCTTAAAAAAACGGGAGAATATACTACCATTGTACTCGGCAAGGTCTCGACAAATGACAAATGGGAAGTAATATTTGAGGGAAGCTATTATGAATTGCGCGCAAAAGCCATGTAAATATGCTTTTACGGGGAATACAGCCCATTTGTTCCAAGTCGGCGAATACGCGATCCCTTTCCCGCGCAGGGGATTGGGCGGCGTCATTCAATTTTGGCTCCGTCCAAAATTGAACCCACTCCCAATGCTTCCTCTGCGCGTTCGCTTGCGCACCTGCGTGTGCCCGGAGCAAAGCGAACGGGTATTCCCAAGTACGCAGTAAATGGTTGGAAGGTGCCATGCGACTTGTCCCGCACGGATCTGCGGGGAAACTCCCCGGCTTCAGCCGGCCGGCGTTGACCGCCCCGCCCCCTCACATCCGTTCAGGACAAGCGGACACAAGTCATAACAAACCACCTACCGCACCAATACCCCGTGGTCTTGCCGCGGGGTGGTTTATTTCTCGCGCCACAGCGGTTTCATTATCTCGGCTTCCGCGTCCGTTATCGGCTTCATCGGTCTGTCGCCACCATTATTCACCTGTTATACCCCCTTACAATCTCCTGTTTTCTGTATATTACAGTCGTAAGCCAAGAAAGTCAATAGCGTAAATCGTTAAATTTTCGTGAGCAATCCACCTTACGCCCTTGACAGAATGCTCTGATCATCGCCGCTCACAAGCACCTCCCGCATCATATCATTCCACAGGGCTGTCACCTCTATGAAAAATCAAAAATTTTAGTCAAGTGGTTGACAAAGTATGTTTCTCGTGTATAATAGGTATAGTCAGGTACTTGACACGATAAAATCCGTGTATTGTTAAATTTGCAAGGAGAACCCAAATATGAGCGAAATCAAAGCAAGCATCGCCGAGCAGCTTCAGCAACTTCAGAGACTGATGCACAGGGCGTCATTCCACGATTTTATGGCCAACGGCAGGATGCGCAACGCGTATCGGGGGCAGGGGCGTGTGCTGTCCATCCTCAAAATGAAACCTGAAATCAGCCAGAAAGAACTCACATACCTATTGGGTGTAAGTAAACAGTCGCTGGCGGAACTGCTTGCCAAACTGGAAAAGAGCGGTTACATCACCCGCACGCCGTCAGATGAGGACAAACGTGCGGTGACAGTGAAGCTTACCGACAAGGGCAAAACCGCGTCCCCGCCCGACAAAGACAGCGACGCGACGGATACGGAAACGATCCCGGATTGCCTGAACGACGCCGAACTCGTCACGTTCAGCGAATATCTGGGCCGTATCATCAAAAGGTATGAGGAACAATTTCCCGATGAGGACTATGACGAGCGTCGTAAGTACGTGGAAGAATTCATGTCCCTCCATGGACACGGACACGGTTTCGGCGCTTTCGGAGGACGCGGCGGTAGGCCGCACAATCGGGGCGCTCACCCCGAACATCACAGTTTCTTCTGCGGTTTTAACCGCGGCGGCTGTCACGGCGATCAACCGCGTGGGCATGACTGTGAACACCGCCGCCCAAACCCCTGCCTTTAGGCATGGGGACCGGCGCTTCATCCGGCCCGCGTGGGCTTGCAATCCCCCGCCGGCTGTGTTCTGCGAGGCGGCGGGGACGGTAAACTCCTAACCCGCTAAAGCGGGGGAGTTGTCGAGTGGCTCCTTCCAACCGTTTGCAAAAGGCGCAAACGGGGATACCCGTTCGCTTCGCTCCGGGCACACG
>JAITIL010000131.1 GCA_031279475.1 Prevotellaceae bacterium
TTTTTTCCGCTTTTCAGTTGCACTTCCATACCGGTCATCATCTTGCTGTCGGTTTGCGGGGCAATCATCCAGCGGCGCACATCGAAAAAGCGGTGTCCTTCAAAAGCCAGTTCAATACGACGTTCGTTGCGGATTATTTCGCGCATTTCGGCGGCGGTCATATCATCTTTTAAGCCATACATGTCGTTAGCGCCGGCTTGTATTCCCGCCCGCTTCCGTATGAGTTTCAATGCTTCGTAAGCATTCGTCGGAGGATCGGCCGGCGCATTCCATTCGGTAGCCGCTTCGGCGTAATTCAACAGTATTTCAGCATAGCGAAGTTGCGGACGCGATTGGGGAGGATCAATAAAACCGTTACCGGCAGCTGCATAAAAATGCTGCATTTTGCAGATATAATAACCGGTTGGCGTACCGGTATGCACCGCGTCCTGATCAAACGGCTTCCCGTCTTCCGTTAAATAAGTATTCACGATGCCCTTGAAATTCATGGCGCCCTCGTTTAGTAGATGTTGGTCGTAAGTAATCGACATATACAAGCGCGGGTCGCGATTTCCCCATGGATTTTGACCGGCTTGCTCTTCTTCCGGCGTATATCTATAAGGCGTGCCGTCGAGCATCGGGTAACAGTCAATCAACTCCTGATAGGCAAACCCACCGCCATTGCCACCGCGCGAAGGAGGACAAAACAACGATTCCCGATAGTGGCTTTTGGGAACCTGCTGTTCTACCAGATGTTCTTTTTGGGCGCCGTCCGAAGCCCTGTCGCTGGCCTGGAAAATCCAAAAATATCCGTTAATATAAGGGTAATCATTGTCGGATGGCGTCAGCGGCACATCATAGAGGGCGTATACATTTAAATCAATCACGGCTCTTGCCGC
The DNA here is from genome assembly GCA_031279475.1 of Prevotellaceae bacterium. Lineage (GTDB taxonomy): Bacteria > Bacteroidota > Bacteroidia > Bacteroidales > UBA932 > JAIRLC01. The sequence goes on from JAITIL010000131.1 coordinate 879, forward strand.
GTCCATTGCTTCTTTCCAGCGTTCTTTTTGGTATTCGGGATAAGCCACTAATTCTTTCGGATAACCGGCGGGAACTTCCGCTCCGCCGTTAAACAGTGGACTTGCCGCATACAATAATACCCGCGATTTCAAGCCCAGGCAGGCGCCCGTGCCGGCGCGCCCGTAATCGCGGCCGGAAGGACGTATCGTCCATTCGGGGGTCATGATGGCGTCACATTCCGATAAAATGTAATCGACACACTCGGCAAAGGTGTTACGTTCGGTTTTAATTTCATCGTCTGCTTCATACACCACATCGCCAATCAACGGCACGCCGCCGTAGTGTTTTAGCAAAATAAAATAGTACCAGGCGCGTAAGAAACGGGCTTCTGCCTTGTAGGTTTTTTTAAACCGGTCACCTAAGGGCGCTTTGTCTACATTTTGCAGGAAAATATTGACCCGCCGGATGTTTTGCCAGCATTTCTCCCAGGCATCTTCCGATACAATCACCGGGTTGACGGAGCCGGTAGCAAAAAGCATGTCGGTCTTAATCTTGGCGGAAATTTTACATTCCACCTCGTCGCAAGCGCCCTGCAAGCCGCCAAACCGCTCCAATATCTCTTTAAACCGGCCAGGGTCGGTATCAAAACCGATTTCACGGTAAATTTCCGACAGGAACCCTACCGTGTAGGTACTGTCGGAGAAGATCACATCAGTAGTTAAATCCGTTGTAGCAGTTTCGTCCAAAAAACTGTTTTCGCTACACGACGACAGGACTATTCCCGAAAGAATAATCAGCCAAATCAAATAATAGTTGTGTTTCATGTGCGTATTTTTAACGATTATATTTCATATTACTGGCAGGTTGGCTCTACATTGAAATCCTTTGAGATAATACTTTTGTCCTGGTTGGCAAACTGTACCAGGATTTCTGTAATCACGGCGTTGTCGGGCAAGTCGAAAAAGTCTTTCGGGTAGATATATTTCTGCCACGAAGTCGCTTGGTTCATCTCGCCTAAGTCTTCCATAAGCGTTTTGGCGCCTGTTTCGTCCACTGTTTTTTCGTTTGTGACGTCGTCTACTTCGTATTTCACTTTTCCGAGAAGATAGACGTCACCACCCCTGTGGGCGCTGCCGGCTGCCGCGGTATGGGATTCAGTATATCTGATGGAAAATATATCCCCGAAGCCGAAAGCCGCAGGCCCATACGAAGCGAATCGTACTTCTTTTACTTCAAGTTCTTTAAAAAAAGATGCTTCATCACCCTCCAGGCCGTCTTTGTTTTTCCCCAAAAATGCATATCCCATAGAGAGTTTTACAGGCTTGTCGCCGGTATGAAGCCGTATGTTGACGGTACCATTTACTACATCTTCACTCAGGATTTTGAATATGGTATTTGACTCAAAAACCACCCACTCCACCGGCTCGGTATTGTCCGATGTCCCGAATCGGTCTTCAAACGAAGCCGGCCATGATAGATTATTTCTGTCTGAATCGGTTTCACCTGCGGGTATCACCGTCAGGGGTTCATTGGTAACCACATTGTCGGCGACATCGGCAGTTGTGGTAAGTGTTACCGTGGCGCTGCCGGCAATATTCCAGCTTGTCGGGGCCAATATCCCAAACGCCAACTTATGGTCTCCGCCGGCTCCCGCATCAATCTTTATTTTAACCACAATGTCAATATCACTGTCTACTATCGCATTGCCAGGATGAATAACGTCCTCTATGGTCATACATGTTACCACAAGACACGGTATGCCTGTAAGTAACAACCAATATTTTTTTAAGCGTTTCATACGATTTAGTTTAATTAATTAATACTACTTTTAATGCATATTCATAGTCCACTTCCTGACAGTCTAACTTGAAGGGGATGCTGCATTCCCCATTCTGAAAATAGGCGATCACATGATTCGTTCCGGCTACACACAGTTTGTAGGGAAGTGCGTCGGTATCCAAATAGCACGCTGTTTTTCCGTCGGGGATATCAAAATCATAAGGAGAGAAAGGGATTTCTCCATTTGATAAAGTCGCTGCACTGATTTTATTATCAGCATAGTGTGTGGTCAACCTGAATGTTTCAAAAAACGGGAACTTCCCGGCGATGTCTGTTCCGTTGAGCATGACTTGCCCTATGCCATACGTGACGTCAAAATCGGCCGGATAATCCGCATTTATTTTTAGCTGGTTGGCGTCGTCACAACTTGAAAAAGGGAACAACACCGAAACAATGGTAAAAATTAATACATGTTTTTTCATAATAATCGGTTTAATTGAATTACTCATTTAATATCTTATCTATTTCAACCCAAAAGAATCTGGGACGATAGAGGCTCGCATCATTGAAATGTGGAAAAAACTCATCGGTGTTGGAGTTGACGTTGTAGCTCACTAATATCATGCCGTCTTTTTCGAATTGCGGATGCGCCGTGGCATTGTAAGTATTCAAGTTACTCGGCTCGTGGGCTGTGTACACAAGCTGTTTGTTCCGCCAGGGGCCGTAGGGAGTGTCGGCGATAAACGTATAGATGTCCCCTACCCATAATGCCTGGTGCTCGGTAAGCAATACATATTTGTCGCGCAGTTTGAACACGCTGAGGGCAGCAACCGGCACGCTGCTCAGCCCTTCCAATCTCACGGCGTCGGAGGCGTTATCGCTCCAGCCCGAGCCGTTGTAATACTGCCAGTCGGTATAGGGGTTGCCGGGCGCAGCCCTCGCCACCATTACGTCAGCTTTGGGATCCAAGCCGCCCTGTACGCCCACTTGCGCGTAAATATACACGTAGTCGCCGTCGTTGAGCGCTGATTCATAAACTCTATCCGATCCGGGATAAGGAATAGGCCTTTCGTCAACAAATTCCAGGTCGGGCAGATTATATGTCAAGACGTTTACATGATCGACCGCCATACCCCACGCGCCTTCTCCTGCCATGTACATCAACGACTGAAAGCTGTAGAGTTTGCCGCCCTCCGTATAGCCGTGGCCGGGCCAATACCATTGCTCACTTTCGTCGGAAGAAGTGGACGGAATGGAGGCCGAAGTGTTTGGGTCGTTGTTATGGCCGTAAATACGGGTAACCGTCCCGTTGTCATACACAAAGTACGTATTCCTGTACATGTGTTTGTCGCTGTCGTCCGGGTACTTCCCGTTGACAACGGTTCCGGTGAAGGAATCCTGCATCGAGAAAAAACTCCTGCCGTCGGGCAGGGCAATCGAGAACATGCCGTCGCCTGACGTAACACCGTCCCGGTCAGGAATAAGAATTCGCGCAATCGATTTGTCAAGGCCGTCAATCGTGACATTTATTGAACTGGTTTTGATCGTCTTGCCATTCTCGACTAATGATACCGACGCCGGCACCGGCCTGTTATACGGTACATGGGTGAAAATGCACTCCCCTTTATCTTTCTCGACGGTTTGAACTATTTCCTTCGACTTATCCACCTCAATCTGATAATGATCGAAACTAAGTTTTGTGTCGGTAAGTTCCCACAAAAGAAACAGCGTGTCGGCATTTGATTTGTAGACAATCTCTACAAAAGGCTTGTCATTCACTTTTTTTAGATAGTCGGCGTCTTCACAACTTGAAAAAGGGAACAACACCGAAACAATAGCGAAAATTAATACATATTTTTTCATAATATTTATATTTTTAAAGGTTCCATGAAATTATCTCCCCCATTCTTTGTTAGGCGTGTTGCCCATGTACAGTTCCAGCACATCCCCGCGGGCTATGGCCGAAAAATCGAGGTAACACTTGTCGTATTCTTCTCCGTTCAGCGTAGCTTTTTGTAT